>NZ_JAYJJS010000012.1:0-126619 GCF_020181635.2 Mycobacterium zoologicum
TCGGCAACCCACGTTCACATGTGAGTGAGGCCCCAGCCCCCCATACCGTCTAGTCCTGCGCGGATCAGGCCGCGATGGCGGCGTACGGCTGCGGCTGCTGACGTGTCGAGTGGTGGCCCAGATGGTCCAAGATGTACTGCAGCCACCGAACGTCGATCAACATGGTGTCGTCATCCTTTTCGCTGGACGGTCGTTCTGTCGACCGCTCGATTCCCAACGTAAGGCTGATATTTAAGGCGCTCGGGCGGAGTCGGTAATGGTTTTGTGAGAACCGGCCGGGCGATGGGTGCCGCATGCCTCGCGACGCAGAAGTGGCCCCCTTCGTCAAGGGGGCCACTTCGCGGTCATCCGCAGATTCAGATGGAGCCGAGCAGACCGTCGAGCGGGTCGCTGGCACCGTCCCAGCCCAGCGCGGCGGCGATGATCTGGTCCAGGCTCTCCCAAGCGCCGATCGATCCGACGCCCTGGCCCTCAACCACCAGCGGGAAGCCCATGAGGCCGGTGGTCAGCCCCAGTCCGTTGATGATCGAGCCGCCGATGCCGGGGGAACTGCCGTCGGAGATCAAGTTGACGAAGCCCTCGACGTCGGTGCCGGTGACGCCGGGTGACAACAGCCCGCCGAACGTGTAGCTCAGTGCGGTGACGTCCAAATTCTCGGGGAGCAGGCCGGCTTCCGTCAGGGTCGGCAGCAGGGCATCGAGGTTGAGCGTCGCGCCGTTGAGGAGGCCGCCGACCATGTTGGCCGGGATGTTGACGATGTCCTGCAGGGCCGTGTTCCAGTCCGGGTCGTCGCCGGTCAGGGCGTTGCTGATGTCGGTGAAGCTGTTGCCCAGCGCTACCAGCGGAGCGATCGACGGGCCGATAGCACCCATCAGCACGCCGCTGAACGGGGAGGCCAGGAACGACAGGATCGGCGTGAGCTGCTCGGTGGTGAGGGGGAAGTCGCTGGGCATGAACTGCGGCATCACCAGCGTGATCAGCGCCTGCAGCGCGTCGTTGCTCAGCAGCAGCGGAGACATCGGCAGGTCGGTTGCCATGTTGGGTTGCACGATGGCGTCAACGACCGCCTGCGGATCGATCGACGTGCCGTTGACCAGGTCTGCGATCAGTTGCTGCCCGGCGACGAGCGAAGCGTTGTCCGACAGCGTGGTGATGTTTGCCTTGGCGGTGTCGAACACGTCCTGCCAGGCTCCGAAGACATCGATACCGGCGGTCAGTGCGACCGCGGGCGAGTCAAGCCGGGTGGGCAGCGCGGCGACCGGAGTGGCGGCGATGGCGCCGGCGCCGATGAGCGCGATTCCGGCGGCAACCCAGGGGGCGGGGGCGAGGTGTTGCATGGGTCTCCTTGTTACTAGCGCGTGACGGTTGACACGGCGGATGGAATGCTACGTGAAAGTAAGTTGTGAATCCACAAATAGCTCTATAGCAATAAGACGAGGTCGAGATGGCTTTTTCCGAACTTTGCGACGACTTCGCGCTACGGACCGTTAAGAAATTGACAGGAAAGTCTCAGAGATAAGTGGATTTACGGTGGAGCGTCGGGGTGATCTGGTGGACCGGGGTCCAGCTGGCTGGCAGCCGGTCCCGCTCGATCAGTCCTTGTCGTCGTTGGCCCGCGGGAAGCCGCCGCCGGACGGGAACAGCGGGAACACAACGTCGTCGAGCTTCTCGGCATCGCCGGCGGTCTTGTTCACCGTCGCGCCCCAGACGTTGCCGTCGGGAGACATCTTCACCGCCCAGACGTGGCCGTGGGTGTCCTGGCGCATGACCTCGGGCTCGCTGCTGACCGAACCGGTGCCGGCGGCCAACCGGACCGCCACGGTCTGCTTGGTGTTGACCAGGTTGACCAGCACGATCCCGTCCATCGCGGCGCAGCCGGCCACACCGGGCTTGTCCGGCCAGGTCCACACGGTCGAGACCTGGGAGTCCTTGGTGATGCGCTGCAGGCGGTCGCCGCCGGGGCTGCGGTCGGTGACGTAGAGCGAACCGTCGACGTGGTCGACGCACATCCCGCCGCCGGCGCCCAGCCCGCTCAGCGCGGTGGTGGGGGCGGCCTGTCCGACCGTGGTCGGCTGCTCGATGCGCAGCACCTTGCCTGCTGTGGATCCGGGATCGGCTGCCGCCGCCGGGTTGCCCGCGTCACCGGTCTGCACCACCAGCGTGGTGGGGCTGGTGAAGATCAGCGCGCCGGTGTTGCCGGTCGCCCCCTTGGGGATTCCGGTCAGGATGTCTTTGGGGACGTCGCCGTCGGCGACCCGAACCACCCGGTTGTCGGTCGGGGTGCTGATGTAGGCGTACATCAGCCGGTCCTGCGCGTAGGTGGGGGACAGCACGATGTCCATCAGCCCGCCGTCGCCGGCCGGATCGACGCCGATGACCGTCTTCACCTTGGGCTCGGCGCTCAGCGAGACCTCTTTGACCGCACCGGTGGTCCGCTCGGCGACCAGGGCGGATTTGCTGTCGGCGTGCATGATCAGGCCGCTGGTGCTCTCCAGGCAGCCCTGCATCACCCCGGGTGCCGGGCATTGCTTGGGGAACGGATTCGCCGGCAGCGGTGGGGGAGGCGGGGGCGTGGTGGCTGGCGCCATCCCGCGGCGGGGCACGGTGGTGAACGGCTGCGACTGTGCGTCGTCGAAATGCGCGCAGCCGGTCAGCGTCAGGAGTGCCGTGCACAGGACAACTGGCATCCGCTGAACCGCCCCGCGCATACGCATGCCCGTCAGGTTACGGACCCCCGGTCCGTTCTCGCCAGGAAGTCCGCTCCGGGCGAAGACTCCCGCGGCGTTGTCCGGGCTGTACCGGGCCGGATTCGATTCGCTAACGAAGCCGTTCAAATCCCCAATCCGATCCGGGTTGCCCTTACCCTGGCTGGGTGACCAGTCAAGGTGAGGGCTCACGCTGGCGCAAGCCGGATGAGACTGCCGACGCAGGCAAAAGGCGTCCCAAATCGGCACGTCTGGTAGATCCGGAGGACGACATGCCATCACCGACCTATACCGGTGATTTCGAGACCGCAGCCATTCCGCCCTACGACCCCACCGGTGCCCGCGGCATCGGCGGCGATTACCACCCGTTGCCGTATGCCGAGCCGCAGCCCGCCGGCGGACGGCTGGCCGGGGCTGTCGACGCCGACGAGCCGTTTCGTGCGGTGGACCGTCGCGGCACCCAGGACCTGGGCCTGCTGATCCTGCGGTTGGGTCTGGGCATCCTGCTGGTGGCGCACGGGCTGCGCCAGCTGTTCGGCTGGTGGGGCGGTGCGGGCCTGAACGGGTTCCAGGACTCGATCTCGGCCGCCGGCTACCAGCACGCCGACATCCTCACCTACGCCGCGGGCGGGGGTCAGATCGCCGCCGGCCTGCTGCTGGTGCTCGGGTTGTTCACCCCGTTGGCCGCCGCCGGCGCACTGGCCTACCTGATCAACGGCGTGCTGGCCGGTGTCTCGCACGAGCAGGGCCGCTTTGCGGTGTTTCTTCCCGAGGGCCACGAGTTCCACCTCATGCTGATCGTCGTCGCGGTGGCGATCGTGCTGGTCGGTCCGGGCCGGTACGGGCTGGACGGCGACCGTGGCTGGGCTCGGCGGCCGTTCATCGGATCGGTCGCGGCTCTGCTCCTCGGCATCGCCGGCGGCGTGGCGATGTGGGTGTTCCTCAACGGGGCGAACCCGCTGGGCTGATCTACACGGCGGCGGGGTCCGCACAAAGAATAAATATTGACTACTTATTTTTAGTTCATAATGATGAGCGGGTGACGCCCACCCAACCCACTAAGCCCCGCCGCACCCAGGCGGAGCGCACTGCCGAGACCCGGCGTGCGCTGCTGGACGCCACCCTCGACGCCCTGGTAGAGGTCGGATTCAAGGGCACGACGACCACCGAGGTGGCCCGCCGTGCCGGGGTCTCGGTGGGGGCGCTGCAAGGTCACTTCCCTTCGAAGATCGGCCTGCTGACCGCGGCCATCGAGTTCTCGCTGAACCGGCGCATCGAGGAGTTCGAGGTGTTGATGGCAGGACTCGATCCCGCCGCCGACAAGCTTGACGAGGCCTTCGACCTGCTGTGGTCGATGTTCTCCGGTCCGACCTTCACCGCGACACACGAACTGTGGGTGGCGGCGCGCACTGACCCGGACCTGGCGCCGGCGGTCATCGAAACCGATCGGCAGTTCGCGGAAGCCTGCGAGCGCGTCTACGACCAACTGCTCGGCCCGGCCGACCCCGCTGGTGTCGCCGCCCCACGGTCGCGCATCGGCCTGCAGATGGCTTTCGTGTTGATGAACGGCCTTGCGATGTCGCGGTCGATAGAGGGCCATGAACCGGTGGCCACCAACGACGTTCTCAACACTTTCAAAATGCTGGTTCGGCCACTGGTGACCGGCCCTACAGACCCACCACCCGAGAGGGAGTCATGACCGCCAACGAGAACCACCACCCGGCGGTACAGCCGCGCCGCATCCGGTTCAGCTACCCGGTGGCGGCGCTGGATCGTCACTTCGTCGCCGGCGACCTGGTGATGAGCCACATGATCGCGCACCTGTCGGCGGTGTTCCCCGAGGGTGAGGACTTCTTCATTCGTTCGGTGCGCCGCTACGCCGATCAGATCACCGACCCCGATCTCAAAGATCAGGTCAAAGGATTCATCGGCCAGGAGATGACCCACGGCCGCGAGCACCGTGCGCTCAACGAGCGGCTGCACGAGATGGGTTACCCGACGCGCAGGATCGACCGGCTGGTGGCCCGCCGGCAGGCCGCCGTCGAACGCCGGTTCTCGCCGCTGACCTGCCTGGCCATCACTGCGGCGCTCGAACACTTCACCGCCGTATTCGCCGAGACGCTGCTGTCCGACGAGCGGGCCCAGGCCCTGCTCGGCACCACCGAAGTGCGGTCCATGCTGCTGTGGCACGCCATTGAGGAGTCCGAGCACCGTTCGGTGGCATTCGACGTCTATCGCGCGGTCGGCGGTGACGAGACCCGGCGCATCCGCACGATGCGGATCATCCGGTTCACTTTCCCGCTCGCCGTCGTGGTGAACACCATCATCTCGCTCTTCGCCGACCGGGCCTCCTATCACCCGGTACGGCTCGTCCGCAGTTTTGCCGCCCTGCGGCATTCGCCGTTCCTGACCCGCGCGGTCTTCCGCCGGTTGGGGGAGTACCTGCGGCCGGGTTTCCATCCCGATGACCAGGACAACGCGGCGCTGCTGGAGCACTGGGAGGCGGAGCTCTTCGGCGAGCAGGGCGCCCTGGTCGATCATCTGCACTGACCAGGGTTTGACTGCCGGTCGGTGCAGCGACTACCGTCATCGGCTATGGACAACGGCATGCTCGTAGTAGCCCCCTGCGCGTTGGTTGTTGCCTGAGCTTTCAACCACCAACGCGCAACCCTCGTGCAGCAGCTGAGCTGGCGGGGGTTTTTTGTTGCCACCAGTCCAGAGCACCAGCGGAATCGAAGAGGAAATCGTGAGCGCACCCACCACACGACCGCCCGAGCGGTCGGCAGCGCAGCAGTCAGCCAACGGGACGGAAACCAAGTCACCCGCCAAGCGCGTCGCGCCCGAGCAGATGACCGGCGCCCAGTCGGTGATCCGGTCGCTGGAGGAACTCGACGTCGACGTCATCTTCGGCATCCCCGGCGGTGCCGTGTTGCCGGTCTATGACCCGTTGTTCGACTCGAAGAAGCTGCGCCATGTGCTGGTGCGCCATGAGCAGGGCGCCGGCCATGCCGCCAGTGGCTACGCGCACGCCACCGGCCGGGTCGGGGTGTGCATGGCCACCTCGGGCCCCGGTGCCACCAACCTGGTCACCCCGCTGGCCGACGCGCAGATGGACTCCATCCCGGTGGTCGCGATCACCGGGCAGGTCGGTCGCCAGCTGATCGGCACCGACGCCTTCCAAGAGGCCGACATCTCCGGCATCACCATGCCGATCACCAAGCACAACTTCCTGGTTCGCAACGGCGACGACATCCCGCGGGCGCTGGCCGAGGCGTTCCACATCGCGGCAAGCGGGCGGCCCGGAGCAGTTCTGGTCGATATCCCCAAGGACGTGCTGCAGGGCCAGTGCACGTTCGCCTGGCCGCCGCGGCTCGACCTGCCCGGCTACAAGCCCACCATCAAGCCGCACAATCGGCAGGTCCGCGAGGCCGCCAAGCTGATCGCCGCGGCACGCCGCCCGGTGCTCTACGTCGGCGGCGGCGTGATCCGCGGCGACGCCTGCGCCGAGCTGCGTGAGCTGGCAGAGATGACCGGCATTCCGGTGGTCACCACCCTGATGGCCCGTGGCGCCTTCCCGGACAGCCACCGCCAGCACCTCGGCATGCCCGGCATGCACGGCGCCGTGTCGGCCGTTGCCGGCCTGCAGAAATCGGACCTGCTGATCACCCTGGGCGCCCGGTTCGACGACCGGGTCACCGGCCAGCTGGACTCGTTCGCCCCGGACGCCAAGGTGATCCACGCCGACATCGACCCGGCTGAGATCGGCAAGAACCGGCACGCCGACGTCCCGATCGTCGGCGACGTCAAGGCCGTCATCACAGAGTTGATCGCCGCCCTGCGTCACGACAAGGCAGATGTCGGCCTGGACCTCGCCGACTGGTGGGCCTACCTGGACGACCTGCGCTCGACCTATCCGCTGAGCTACGGGCCGCAGAGTGACGGCAGCCTGTCGCCGGAGTTGGTGATCGAGAAGCTGGGCCGCATCGCCGGACCTGACGCGATCTATGTCGCCGGCGTGGGCCAGCACCAGATGTGGGCCGCGCAGTTCGTCTCCTACGAGAAGCCCCGCACCTGGCTGAACTCCGGGGGACTGGGCACCATGGGATTCGCCATTCCGGCGGCGATGGGTGCCAAGATGGGCAGCCCGGAGGCCGAGGTGTGGGCCATCGACGGCGACGGCTGCTTCCAGATGACCAACCAGGAGCTGGCCACCTGCGCCATCGAGGGAATCCCGATCAAGGTGGCGCTGATCAACAACGGCAACCTGGGCATGGTGCGCCAATGGCAGACCCTGTTCTACGGCGAGCGGTATTCGCAGACCGACCTGGCCACCCACTCGCACCGCATTCCGGACTTCGTGATGCTGGCCGAGGCGCTGGGCTGTGTCGGATTGCGTTGCGAGCGTGAAGAAGACGTTGAAGACGTGATCAATGCGGCCCGGGCGGTCACCGACCGTCCGGTGGTGATCGACTTCATCGTCGGTGCCGACGCGCAGGTGTGGCCGATGGTGGCCGCCGGTACCAGCAACGACGAGATCCAGGCCGCTCGCGGAATTCGGCCGCTGTTCGACGACAACGACAACGAAGGACACGCCTGATGTCTTGGAAGACGCATACGCTGTCGGTGCTGGTCGAAGACAAACCCGGTGTGCTGGCTCGGGTTGCGGCACTGTTCTCCCGGCGTGGCTTCAACATCGAGTCGCTGGCCGTGGGCGCCACCGAGACCAAGAACATGTCCCGGATGACGATCGTCGTCTCGGTGGAGGACACCCCGCTCGAGCAGATCACCAAGCAGCTCAACAAGCTGATCAACGTCATCAAGATCGTCGAGCAGGAAGACGACAATTCGGTGGCCCGCGAGATCGCCCTGATCAAGGTCCGCGCTGATGCCGGGACCCGCGGGCAGATCGTCGAGGCCGTGAATCTGTTCCGCGCCAGGGTGATCGACGTTTCGCCGGAGTCGTTGATCATCGAGGCCACCGGCACCCCGGCCAAGTTCGAGGCGCTGCTACGGGTGCTGGAGCCCTACGGCATCCGCGAGATCGTCCAATCGGGTCTCGTATCGTTGGCGCGCGGTCCGCGCGGCATCGGTACGGCCAAATAGTTTCCCAACGAAGAGATAGTAAGGAAGAAAACCAGTGGCAGTTGAGATGTTCTACGACGACGACGCCGACCTGTCGATCATCCAGGGCCGCAAGGTCGGTGTGATCGGCTACGGCAGTCAGGGCCACGCGCACTCGTTGAGCCTGCGCGACTCCGGTGTGCAGGTGAAGGTGGGTCTCAAGGAGGGCTCCAAGTCGCGGGCTAAGGTCACCGAGCAGGGCCTGGAGGTCGACACCCCGGCCGAGGTCGCCAAGTGGGCCGACGTGATCATGCTGTTGGCACCCGACACCGCGCAGGCCGAGATCTTCACAAACGACATCGAGCCCAACCTCAAGTCTGGTGACGCGCTGTTCTTCGGCCACGGCCTCAACATCCACTTCGGTCTGATCAAGCCGGCCGCCGACATCACCGTCGGGATGGTCGCGCCCAAGGGCCCGGGTCACCTGGTGCGCCGGCAGTTCGTCGACGGCAAGGGCGTGCCCTCGCTGATTGCGGTCGCCCAAGACCCGACCGGCACCGGCGAGGCGCTGGCGCTGTCCTACGCCAAGGGCATCGGCGGCACGCGGGCGGGCGTCATCAAGACCACCTTCAAAGAGGAGACCGAGACCGACCTCTTCGGCGAGCAGGCCGTGCTCTGCGGCGGCACCGAGGAACTGGTCAAGGCCGGCTTCGAGGTGATGGTCGAGGCGGGCTACGCCCCGGAGATGGCCTACTTCGAGGTGCTGCACGAGCTCAAGCTGATCGTCGACCTGATGTATGAGGGTGGGATCGCCCGGATGAACTACTCGGTGTCCGACACCGCGGAGTTCGGCGGCTACCTGTCCGGGCCGCGGGTGATCGACGCCGACACCAAGCAGCGGATGCGCGACATCCTGTCCGACATCCAGGACGGCACCTTCGTCAAGCGCCTGGTGGCCAACGTCGAAGGCGGCAACAAGGAGCTGGAAGGTCTGCGTAAGGCCAACGCCGAGCACCCGATCGAGGTCACCGGCAAGAAGCTGCGCGACCTGATGAGCTGGGTGGACCGGCCGATCACCGAGACCGCCTGAGGTTCGCCGCTGGTATCAGCGGGCAGAAAGACGAGTGGCCCCTTCCTTTGGGAAGGGGCCACTCGTCTTCAGTATCGGCAGGACTACAGGTCGAGCAGGCCACCGAGCAGGCCACCCATCAAGCCGTCGAGCAGGCCGGACGCGTTCAGGCTTTCCAGCAGTGCGGTCAGGTGCAGGTCGGAGACCAGGCCGGGTACGTCGAAGTCGGTCAGGAAGTCGCCGACGCTGGCGAAGACGTTGGACATGTCGAAGTTGGTCAGGAAGTCGGTGAGGCCGTTGAGGATTCCGGTCAGATCCAGGCCACCCAGCATGTCGCCCAGTCCGTCGAGGAATCCGGACAGGTCCAGGCCGCCCAGGAAGTCGCCGAGGCTGTTGAGCAGGCCGGTGAAGTCGAAGGTGCTCAGGAAGTCGTTGAAGCTGTCGAAGATCGCCGAGAAGTCGATGTTGCCGAGCAGCTGGCTGAACTCGCCGAAGATCTCGGACAAGTCGATGTTGCCGAGCAGTCCGTCGAAGATGTCGGACAGGTTGAGGGTGTTCAGGAAGTCGGTGAGGCCGTTGAGGATCCCGGACAGGTCGAAGTTGCCCAGGATGTCGCTCACGTCGGCAGTGAGCTCGATGGCCGGCATCGGCACGTTCGCCGGGGCCACCAGTACAGGGGTGGCGGCGATGGCACTGGCGCTGATCAGCGTGGCGCCCGCGAGGGCAAGGGGTCGGAGTGTAGTACGCATGGGAATCCTCCTCTGAGTGTGAACTGTGACACGCCTATGAAGTTTTGTGACAAACAACACACATAAGCTGAAGCTACACTGAGCCTGGCAACTTGTCAGCAAATATCTGGTAATAACCTGTGCGGATGACGCAATGCATTGACGTATCGCGTCCAGTCGAATAAATTGCGCCGTCTCTGGAGGGGCAGGCCGCACTCGGGTGTGGGGCATGCGGGTTGCCCGGCTCCGCCGCGCTCGCGACCGCCCACTACGCTGTCCGGGTGACTCTGCCCGTGGTTCTGATCGCTGACAAACTCGCCCAATCCACCGTTGCCGCCCTCGGTGACCAGGTCGAAGTGCGCTGGGTGGATGGCCCGGACCGAGAGAAGCTCCTGGCCGCGGTTCCGGAAGCCGACGCACTGCTGGTGCGGTCGGCCACCACCGTCGACGCCGAGGTGCTCGCGGCCGGAACCAAACTCAAGATCGTGGCCCGCGCCGGGGTGGGCTTGGACAACGTCGACGTTGACGCCGCCACCGCGCGCGGGGTGCTGGTGGTCAACGCCCCGACGTCCAACATCCACAGCGCCGCCGAGCACGCGATCGCGCTGATGCTGGCCGCCGCGCGGCAGATCCCCGCCGCCGACGCCACCCTGCACAACCATGAGTGGAAGCGCTCGTCGTTCTCGGGCACCGAGATCTTCGACCACACCGTCGGCGTGGTCGGCCTGGGCCGGATCGGACAGCTGGTCGCCGCGCGGCTGGCGGCCTTCGGCGCCCACATCGTGGCCTACGACCCCTACGTGTCGGCCGCACGAGCGGCGCAGCTCGGCATCGAACTGCTGTCCCTCGACGACCTGTTGGCCCGCGCCGACTTCATCTCGGTTCACCTGCCCAAGACGCCGGAGACTGCCGGGCTGATCGGCAAGGAGGCACTGGCCAAGACCAAGCCGGGGGTGATCATCGTCAACGCCGCCCGCGGCGGGCTGATCGACGAGGCCGCGTTGGCCGAGGCCATCACCAGCGGCCACGTCCGCGGCGCCGGCCTGGATGTGTTCGCCACCGAGCCGTGCACCGACTCGCCGCTGTTCGACCTGGCGCAGGTGGTGGTGACTCCGCACCTGGGTGCCTCCACCGCCGAGGCGCAGGATCGCGCCGGTACCGATGTCGCCAAGAGCGTGAAACTGGCGCTCGCCGGGGAGTTCGTTCCCGACGCGGTCAACGTGGGCGGCGGTGCGGTCAATGAGGAAGTGGCGCCCTGGCTGGATCTGGTGCGCAAGCTCGGGCTGCTGGCCGGAGTGCTATCCGACGGACTGCCGGTGTCTTTGTCGGTGCAGGTGCGCGGTGAGCTGGCCGCCGAAGACGTGGCGATACTGCGACTTTCGGCTCTGCGCGGACTGTTCTCGGCCGTCATCGAAGACCCGGTGACCTTCGTCAACGCTCCGGCCCTGGCCGCCGAGCGCGGGGTGGACGCCGAGATCGGCACCGCCACCGAAAGCCCCAACCACCGCAGCGTCGTCGAGTTGCGGGCGGTCACCGCCGACGGGTCGGTGGTGACGGTGGCCGGCACGCTGTCGGGTCCGCAGCAGGTGGAGAAGATCGTCATGATCAACGGGCGCAACTTCGATCTGCGGGCTCAGGGCGTCAACCTGATCATCAACTACTCCGACCAGCCCGGTGCGCTCGGCAAGATCGGCACGTTGTTGGGGTCCGCCGAGATCAACATCGCGGCCGCACAGCTCTCCGAAGACGCCGAGGGTCCCGGGGCGACGGTGTTGCTGCGGGTGGACCGTCCGGTGCCCGCCGATGTCGCCTCGGCGATCAGCGCGGCGGTCAAGGCGAACAAGATCGAAGAGGTCGACCTGTCATGAGCCTGAAACTCGCGGTCATCCCAGGCGACGGGATCGGCCCGGAGGTCATCGCTGAGGCCGTCAAGGTGCTCGACGCGGTGCTGCCCGGTACCGAGAAGACCGGTTATGACTTGGGCGCCAAGCGTTATCACGCCACCGGCGAGGTGCTGCCGGACTCGGTTCTCCAAGAGATCCGCGGCCACGACGTGATCCTGCTCGGTGCGATCGGCGACCCGTCGGTGCCGCCCGGTCTGCTGGAGCGCGGGCTGCTGCTGCACGCCCGGTTCGCGTTGGACCATCACGTGAACCTGCGTCCCAGCCGGCTGTATCCGGGGGTGGCCAGTCCGCTGGCCGACCCGGGCGAGATCGACTTCCTGGTGGTGCGGGAAGGCACCGAGGGGCCCTACACCGGCAACGGCGGCGCGCTGCGGGTCGGCACCGAGCACGAGGTCGCCACCGAGGTCAGCGTGAACACCGCCTACGGCGTGGCCAGGGTGGTGCGTTTCGCGTTCGAGAAGGCCCGGGCCCGGCGTAAGCACCTGACCCTGGTGCACAAGAACAACGTGCTGGCCTACGCCGGCTCACTGTGGACCCGTACGGTGGCCGAGATCGCCCACGACTACCCGGACGTCGAGACGGCCTACTGCCACGTCGACGCCGCCACCATCTACCTGGCCACCGACCCCGGCCGGTTCGACGTGATCGTCACCGACAACCTGTTCGGCGACATCATCACCGACCTGGCGGGCGCGGTGTGCGGTGGGATCGGGCTGGCGGCGAGCGGCAACATCGACGCCACCGGGGCCAACCCGTCGATGTTCGAGCCGGTGCACGGCAGCGCGCCCGACATCGCCGGGCAGGGCATCGCCGACCCGACTGCCGCAGTGATGTCGGTCGGCTTGCTGCTCAACCACATCGGCGAGCGTGACGCCGCCGCCCGGGTCGACGCGGCTGTCGAACGGCACCTGGCCACCCGGGGTGGCCAGAAGTTGTCCACCGCCGCGGCCGGTGATCGGATTCTGGGCCTGCTCTAGGGTTCTCCTTCCCCGCGACCGTGCGCAAACATCCGCTAAAACCCCTGGTCGGGGCGGACACATCTGCACGGTGGCGCTAGGAATCAGCGTCGGCGGGTACCAGCGGCAGTGCGGCCAGTGGGAAGATCGCGCAGACCGCGAACGCCAGCGGATAGCCGGCCGCCCCGATCAGGGTTCCGAACAGGGGCGGCGCGAGCCCGGCCGCGAAGTGCTGGCTGGTGTTCTGGGTGCCCAGGGCGCGTCCGCTCCAGAACGGCCCGGCGATTTCGGCGATCGCGGTGAACGCCAATCCGTTGTCCGACACGGTGATCACCGAGGCCACCACCATCAGCGCGATACTGACCGGCCAGCCGGCCCAGGCGGCCGCCGCCAGAGCGATCATGGTCAGTGCGGCCGCGGCGGCGATGGTGCGGATCGGGCGCAGCCGCGATCCGACATGATCCGACCACCGCCCGGCGCTGATCCGGCCGGCCGCCCCCAGCAGTTGGCTCACCGTGACCAGAGTTCCGGCCGCGCCCGCCGTCCAGCCGCGTTCGGTCATCAGCCACACCAGCATGAACGTCCACACCATGACCTGCGGCACCACCAGCAGCACCGACATCGCGTGGATCCGCCACAGCAGTGTCGAACCGCGATACGGGTTGGCCAGATGTTCGGCAGGCGCTTCGGCGCGCGGCGGGCGTGGCGGATCGCTGATCCCCACCGCGCAGGCCAGGGCGGAGGCCGCACATACCGCCGCCGGGAACAGCAGTGCCGCGCCGATGCCGTGGTGCTCGGCCACGCGGGGAATCACCAAGGCGCCCAACCCAACCCCCAGTGGTTGAGCGGTCTGGCGAATACCCATCGCCAGGCCACGCTGATGCGCCGGGAACCAGCCGACCACCAGTCGCCCGCTGGCGCTGTTGCTGCTGGCCGCGGCCATCCCGCCCAACAGCAGGAACGCCCCGGTGGCGGTCAGCGAGCCGGCCGAGGATGCGCCGAATGCCGCCAGCGCGGTGAGCGCCGAGCCGGCCACCAGTACCAGGCGCTCGCCGAGTCGGTCCACCAGATAGCCCCAGGCGATCAGCGTGGCCACCAGGCCGAAGCTCGGCAGCGACGACAGCAGCCCGGCCTGGGCCAGATCCAGCCCGCGGTCGCTGTGCAGGGTGGGGATGAGGAAGGCGACACCGTTGATGAACACGTTGGCGCACAACGTCGCCGTCAGGGCCAGGCCCAGGATCGACCAGCGACGCACCCGCACTCCTCCTCCGGCGACCGTGCACATCAGTACGGCGTTTCGAGGGTAGCGACGTACCTTTGTGCACTCTCGCCGGGGGAGAGGCCGGGGAGAGGCCGGGGAGAGGCCGGCGGACCTACACCGGGTCGAAGACGCGGCTGGCGATGAACGTCGGCCGCGGTGCGGCGGCGCCGTAGGGCTGCGCCAGGGCGTTGTCCACGCTGTTGTAGACGATGAACACATTCGAGCGTGGATAGGGCGTGATGTTGCTGCTGGACCCGTGCATGCAGTTGCTGTCGAAGAAGACCGCCGATCCGGCCGGGCCGGTGATCTGGCGGATACCGTGCTGCTCGGCCAGCCACGACAGACTTTCGTCGTCGGGCGTGCCGATCTCCTGCTGCATCAACGATGATCGGTAGTGATCCGGCGGCGTCTGGCCCGGGCACGACACGAACCAGCGGTGCGAGCCCGGCATGATCATCAGCGAGCCATTGGTGTCGAGATTCTCGGTCAGGGCCACCGACACGCTGACCGCACGCGGGGCTGGCATGCCGTCTTCGGCATGCCAGGTCTCAAAGTCGGAGTGCCAGTAGAACTCTCGGCCGTTGAAACCCGGCTTGAAGTTCACCCGGCTCTGATGCACGTACACATCCGAGCCCAGTAGTTGGCGGGCCGGACCGACCAGGCGGGGGTCGGCCACCAGCGCGGCGAACGCCGAGCTGATCCGATGTACCTCGAAGATGGACCGGATCTGCCCGCTGTCGCGCTCGCGGATCGACCGCTCGTCTGCCGCCAGGACCGGGTCGGCGCGCAGCATGTCCAGCTCATGGCTCAGGTCTGCGACCACGTCGGCGTCGAGCAGGCTGTCGATCGCCAGGAACCCGTCGGCGTCGAACCTGCTGACACCGTTGGCATCCAATGGGCCTCCGCTGTTCTCGGGAGCCCAGACCACCGGGTCATGGCGTGGCTGGATACCGATCGTGACGTCGTTACGGGTGGGGTAGTGGTCGGCGACGGCGATCGTCACGGCACGGCCTGTTGTGGCTCTTCGATGAGCAGGGGATAGGCGCCCGTCTCATCGTGCACCTCCTGCCCGGTCACCGGCGGATCGAAGACGCACACCATACGCAGATCGGTGTGAGCCGAAACCCGGTGGTGCTCATGGCCGTCCAGCAGATACAGGGTGCCGTCTGTCAGTGGAAAGGTCTCACCCGTCTCGTCATTGATCAACTCGCCCTCGCCACCGACGCAATACACCGCCTCGACGTGGTTGGCGTACCACATCGCGGTCTCGGTGCCGGCGTACAGGATCGTCTCGTGCATCGAGAACCGCTGACCGTCGCGGGCGAGCAGCAGACGCTGGCTGTTCCAGGTCTTGGACTGCACGTCGCGGTCGGTGCCCTTGATCTCGGTGAGAGTACGAACGATCATCGATTGGCTCCTGAGGTTGTTCCGACGAGTTCCCTGGCGGCGACCGCCTCGATCGATTGGGCTGTGATGGTGAGTCCTTCGGCAAGATCGTCGTCGTCGATGGTCAGCGCCGGCATCAGTTTCACGACTTCGCCTTCGGGGCCGGAGGATTCCAGCAGCAGGCCCCGTTCGAACGCCTCTCGGCAGACTTCGCCGGCCAGTTCCGGGCGTTCGAAGGCCACGCCGCGGATCAGGCCGCGACCGCGGGTGCTGATCCCGTCCAACGGCTCCACCACCTCGGCCAGTGATTGCTCGATCAATTCGCCCTTGCGCAGCACGGACTTCTCCAGCCGATTGTCCGACCAGTAGTCCAGCGCTGCGGTGGCGGTGACGAACGACGGGTTCTGGCCGCGGAAGGTGCCGTTGTGCTCACCGGGATCCCACACATCGAGCTCCGGCTTGAAAAGGGTGAGCGCCATCGGAAGCCCGTAGCCGCTGATCGACTTGGACAGGCAGACGATGTCGGGGACGATCCCGGCCGCCTCGAAGCTGAAGAACGGGCCCGTTCGGCCGCAACCCATCTGGACGTCGTCGACGATCAGCAGCAGCTCGTGGCGCTGGCACAAATCGGCCAGGCCGCGCAGCCATTCCAGTCGGGCCACGTTGATGCCGCCCTCACCCTGAACGGTTTCGACGATCACCGCGGCCGGGTCGTTGAGGCCGCTGCCGCTGTCCTGCAGCAGTCGTTCGAACCAGATGAAGTCGGGGACGACACCGTCGAGGTAGTTGTCGTAGGGCATCGGGGTGGCGTGCACCAAGGGAATGCCCGCTCCGCCGCGTTTCATCGAATTGCCGGTGACACTCAGCGCCCCCAGTGTCATGCCGTGAAACGCGTTGGTGAAGCTGATGATCGACTCGCGCCCGGTGATCTTGCGGGCCAGTTTCAGCGCCGCCTCCACAGTGTTGGTTCCGGTCGGTCCGGGGAACTGGACCTTGTAGTCGAGCCCGCGTGGCTTGAGGATCACCTCCTCGAACCGCTCCAGGAACCGGCCTTTGGCCACGGTATTCATGTCGAGGCTGTGCACCACCCGGTCCGAACTCAGGTAGTCCAGCAACGGACCACGCAGTGCCGGGTTGTTGTGGCCGTAGTTCAGCGCACCGGCGCCGGCAAAGAAGTCCAGGTATTCCTTGCCGTCGACATCCCACATCCGGGAGCCGCTGGCCCGGTCGAATGTCACCGGCCAGGATCGGCAATAACTTCGCACCTCGGATTCGAGGGTTTCAAAAATGGTCATGGTTCCTCCGTCCGTCGATCACAAACAACGGAACGGAACGACAGGTCGATTTTCGGTGTCGCGGGCCTTCTCCCGCCCGACCCACCACCCCGCTCGGGATGCTCCGGCCACGGTCGGCCAGAGTTCACGTTTACGCGAACGCGACGTTACCGATATCAAACCGTTATCTCAACCGTGCCGGGCCGTGTCTAGCGGGTATTTGGTACCCGCAGTGGCCCGATCCGAAACAGGTCCTCGGACAGATGTGACTCGGGAAACAGCCTGGTCCCGAACAGTTCCGAGCAGTTCAACGTGGCGTCCCACCTGCGGGCGAAGGCGCTGAACAGCCGCCGGCTGGCGTCGTTGTCGGGTGTGATCGACGTCTCGATATGTGTGACGCCATTGGGCAGTTGCGCGGCCACCAGATGATCAAGCATACGGCCGGCCAGCCCGGCACCGCGGTGCGCGCCGTTCACCGCCACCTGCCAGACCATCAGGGTCTCCGGCTGCTGCGGGCGCCGGTAGCCGGTGACGAACCCGGCCGGAGCGCCGCCGCGCTCGGCGATCACCGATGTGGTGGCGAAATCGCGGCACCACAGCAGGTACGCGTACGGCGAGTTGACGTCGAGGGTGGTGCTGTCGACGGCCATCTGCCACAGGGCCTGGCCGTCGGTCAGCGTCGGTGTGCGCAGTCGGTAGTCACCGGTGTCAGTCATCTCTTCGACGGTACGGCCTGTCCCGGATGGCCGGGCGGGTCGGGAGGCGGTTGCGGCGGCACCCGCAGCGTGCGCAACGCCTCGAGCACCGAGCGGCCCTCGGGCTCGGCGTGCACCGGGACCAGCCCGGTCGCGGCAAGCGGGAACAGTCCGCACACCGCGAACGCCAGCGGATAACCGACCGCGCCGATCAGCGCACCGAAGAGCGGGGGAGCGATACCGGCGGTGAGCCGCTGGGTGGTGTTCTGGATGCCCAGCGAGCGTCCGCTCCAGTACGGTCCGGCGATCTCGGCGACGGCGGTGGACGACAGCCCGTTGTCCAGCACACTGATGAACGCCGCGATGACGATCGCGGTCGGGGCCAGTTGCCAGTGCAGATGATCGGTCACCGCCAGAGCCGACATGGCCAGCGCGCTGCCGACGGCGATACTGCGGACCGGTCGCAGCCGCGATCGAACTCGGTCCGACCATCGCCCGGCCAGCACCCGGCCGATCGCGCCCAGCAACTGCGAGACAGTGACCAGCGAGGCGGCCGCGGCGATCGACCAGTTGGTGTCGACGATCAGCCACACCAGCATGAAGGTGGCGAGCATGCACTGCGGAACCATCAGCAGTGCCGACGACAGATGGATGCGCCACAACACCTTCGAGTCGGCGTAGGGGTTGGCCAACTCGGAAACCGTTGCGGCCGAACGTGGCCGGCGCGGAGGATCGACGATCCCGATGGCGCAGGCCACCGCCGCCACCGCGCACAGTGTCGCCGGGAACATCAATGCCCGGGACAGGCCGTGCTCGGCCAGGTCCGGTATCACCTCGGCGCCCAATGCGATTCCCAGCGGCTGCGCGGTCTGGCGGATCCCCATCACCAGCCCGCGCTGGTGCGGCGGGAACCAGCCGGTGACCAGCCGGCCGCTGGCGTTGTTGGCGCTGGCGGCGGCCATCCCGCCCAGGAACAGGAAGGCGCCCACTCCGACCAGTGAGCTCATCGACGCGGCGCCGAAGGTGGCCAGCGCGGTCAGCGCCGAGCCGGCGGCCAGCACGATCCGTTCGCCGACCCGGTCCAGCAGGGCTCCCCAGGCGAACAGTGTCAGCACCATGCCGAAGCTGGGCATCGAGGCCAGCAGACCGGCGACCGCCAGATTGGTGTCGCGTTTGGTCTCCAGCATCGGGATGACGAACGCGATGCCGTTGATGAAGACGAACGAGCACATGGTCGCCAGCAGCGCGACGATCATCACCGACCAGCGTGCGGCCGTACTGATCGGCTCCGCGGACATCCGACCATGGTTCCACAGACCTACCTGCTGGTGAGGCAGCCCGCGCCGCGCTGGTTAGGCTTGCCGAATGCGTCTAGGTCGAATTGCCAGCCCGGACGGTGTCGCCTTCGTCAGTCTGGAGGGCGATGCCGGCCGGCCCCATGAGATGACGGCTCGCGAGATCGCCGAACACCCCTTCGGAACACCGGAGTTCACCGGACGCTCGTGGCCGCTGGCCGACGTGCGTCTGCTGGCCCCGATCCTGGCGTCCAAGGTGGTCTGCATCGGCAAGAACTACGCCGCGCACATCGCTGAGATGGGTGGCGCCCCACCGGCCAACCCGGTGATGTTCCTCAAGCCCAACACCGCGATCATCGGGCCGAACGTTCCGATTCAGCTACCTGCCGACGCCTTCCCGGTCCACTTCGAAGGTGAACTGGCCGTGGTGATCTCGCGGCCCTGCAAGGACGTCCCGGCCGCTCGGGCCCGCGACAACATTCTGGGCTACACCATCGGCAACGACGTGTCGGCGCGCGAGCAGCAGGCCTCCGACGGGCAGTGGACCCGGGCCAAAGGCCACGACACCTTCTGCCCGATCGGGCCGTGGATCGTCACCGACCTCGACCCGGGTGACCTGGCTATCCGCACCGAGGTCAACGGCTCGGTCAAGCAGGACAGCCGGACTTCGCTGATGATGCACGACGTCGGTGCCATTGTGGAGTGGATCTCCGCGGTGATGACCCTGCTGCCGGGCGACATCATCCTCACCGGCACCCCCGACGGCGTCGGCCCGATCGAGCACGGCGACACCGTGTCGGTGTCGGTCGAAGGCATCGGCGCTTTGACAAATCCGGTTATCCGCAAAGGAAAGTCGTGACCGAATCTGCTGTTCGCGTCCGGTTCTGCCCGTCACCGACGGGCACCCCGCACGTCGGGCTGATCCGCACCGCGCTGTTCAACTGGGCCTACGCGCGGCACACCGGCGGGACGCTGGTGTTCCGGGTCGAGGACACCGACGCCGAGCGCGACAGCGAGGAGAGCTATCTGGCGCTGCTGGACGCGCTGCGCTGGCTGCAGCTGGACTTCGACGAGGGCCCGGAGGTGGGTGGGCCGTATGGCCCGTATCGGCAGTCGCAGCGCGCCGAACTCCACCGGGACGTGGTGGCGCAGTTGCTGGCCGCGGGGGAGGCCTACGAGGCGTTCTCCACGCCGGAGGAGGTCGAGGCCCGGCACCTGGCCGCCGGGCGCAACCCCAAGTTGGGCTATGACAACTTCGACCGTGACCTCAACGAGGAGCAACGCGCCGCGTACCGCGCGGAGGGGCGCAAACCGGTGCTGCGGCTGCGGATGCCCGACACCGACCTGGGCTGGGACGACCTGGTCCGCGGGCACACGTCGTTTCCCGCCGGCACCGTTCCCGACTTCGCGCTGACCCGCGCCAACGGCGACCCGCTGTACACGTTGGTCAACCCGGTCGACGACGCGATGATGAAGATCACCCATGTGCTGCGCGGTGAGGACCTGTTGCCGTCGACGCCGCGTCAGATCGCGCTGTATCAGGCGTTGATCCGCATCGGTGTGGCCGACCGGATTCCAGAATTCGCCCATCTGCCCAGTGTTTTGGGCGAGGGGACCAAGAAGCTGTCCAAGCGCGACCCGCAGTCGAATCTCTTCTTGCACCGCGACCGCGGCTTCATCCCGGAGGGCCTGCTGAACTATCTGGCGCTGCTGGGCTGGTCGATCGCCGAGGACCGTGACGTGTTCAGTATGACCGAGATGGTGGCGGCGTTCGACGTGGCCGACGTCAACTCCAATCCGGCCCGGTTCGACCAGAAGAAGGCCGACGCACTCAACGCCGAGCACATCCGGCTGCTGGACGCCGACGACTTCACCGCGCGGCTGCGCGCCTACTTCGACACCCACGGGCATGACACCGGCCTCGGCGACGCCGACTTCGCGACGGCCGCGGGCCTGGTACAGACCCGGGTGGTGGTGCTCGGGGATGCCTGGGGACTGCTGAAGTTCTTCAACGACGACGAGTACGCGCTGGACCCGCGGGCCGCCGCCAAGGAGCTGGGGCCCGACGCGGCGCCCACCCTGGATGCGGCCATCGCCGCGCTGGACGGCGTGGCGAACTGGACCACCGCCGGCATCGAGGCCGCCCTGAAAGCCGCGCTGCTGGATGGACTCGAGCTCAAACCGCGCAAGGCGTTCGGTCCGATCCGGGTGGCCGTCACCGGCGGAACGATCAGCCCGCCGCTGTTCGAGTCACTGGAGCTGCTGGGTTCGGGGCGCAGTCTGGACCGGTTGCGGGCGGCCCGCGACGGGCTGCGCTAGGCGCGATGCGAACTTCGCGGGAGAAGTTTGGTAGTCTGCTCGTCGGCCCGAAGCGGCTGGCCCGAAGTGCCCGACCGGCACTGTGACCAGCGGTTATGGCCAGGCCTGACGAGGCCAATGGGGTATGGTGTAATTGGCAACACAGCTGATTCTGGTTCAGCCATTCTAGGTTCGAGTCCTGGTACCCCAGCAAAACTGGTCCGCCGCAAGCGATTAGGCGGGCCGTTTGGGTTGGGCTATGCTGACAACCCGGAATTGTTCTAGCCCCCGTCGTCTAGCGGCCTAGGACGCCGCCCTCTCACGGCGGTAGCGTGGGTTCGAATCCCATCGGGGGTACAAGTGTGATCGATGATTTGACGTCGTCGCGCATTCCTGACCACACCCCGCGGATAGCACGGCGTCGACCTTCGGCGTCGGCGTCTCCAAGGGTCCCTGATCCACTCCGGCCAACTTCAAGGCCCAATCAACGCACTCTGAATCGGGAAGAGCCGGTAAATTGGATCGGTCAGTAACGGGAGAATGCGAGCACTACTATATAGGCCGATGTGATCGACGGTAGCAGTGGGGCGAACCAGTAGGCGAAGGCTATTGCCCTACCCTTGCATTTTCGGGCCCGGAAAAATGCGGCCGAGGTGAGAATAATAAGAGTTACGGCGGCAACGGTGACCCACCAATAATAAATCGGAGTTAGTAAGATTATTGCCATAAGGATTACTGACCACACCAGATATCCAAGGATCATGCCCGTCAATGCGAAGGCAAGCGGCTTCGGTTGTAGACGTCTCATTGGTTCACCAGTCCGAGGTGGCGGTCGGCGGAAGGCTCGGAAGCCTAGCGTTCAGGTTGTTTGCGAAAACTTGCCATATAGCTTTGTTTGCCCAGCTGGCTCCAGGGATGAGACTTCCCTTGGACAACGGCCCCGACGCGGCAACTTGCAGTTCCCAGTTGAGTTGACCGGGGATTGGACTAGCCGGCGCTGGCACGATGTCGAACCTGATGACGCGTCCGGCTCCTTCGCTGTGACCGGGAAGTGAGACAAACGAGAAACTGTTGGGTGTAACGCTCGTTACCTGGACGGGTTCGTATTCCCCGAATGGTCCTTTCAAGTTTATTTTGGCGCCGTTCATTATCTCACTTTTATCCGCGGTAAACGTGAAGTATTTATTGAAATTATGTTGCACTTCTGACATTACCTGGTCGTTGGTCCAACCTTCGGGGGTGCTGAATTCATAGCCGTAGTGGTAGCTTCCGTATCCGCCCCCGGGTTGGTGCGGTCCGTCCTGCCTCCAATCAACCAGCTGTATGCCGTCGCGTCTCCCACTGGTCGTACCGGGCGTCTCGTCGAATTTCAGGTTGCCGAAATCAGCGGTGGCCGTTATCAGTTGGGAGGCGACAGTGGCGTCGTTGGCAACGAGGTTGGCGACGCGGTGGCGGATGAAACTCGAATGCGCGTCGGCCTGGGTCTGGCGTTCGATGAGTTGTTCTTGGGTGAGCACCGGCCGGGTGTCGACGACCCGGTACTCGCCGCTGACCATGAAGCCGTCTCGCTCGGCGTCGTCGACCGCATCAAGCACTAACCGCTTGCTGGCCTCCAGGGTTTCCTGGCCTCGTCGGGCGACCGCGGCGGCATCCTGGTGAGCCCATCCCCAGCCGCGCAGCTTCCGGACGTCGGCGTCGGCGTGGTGGATCGCCGCGTTGGCTGCGCTACCTTCCCAGTTGGTACCGCCGGGGGTGCGTACCTGTTGGGCGATCTCGGCGAACTGCGTCTGTGTCTTCGCGGAGATGCTTTCGCACCAGTCAGCGAATGAGCCGAGATGGTCGAATGTCGCCGACCGCACCTCCGGCAGTGTCGGCAACCCGGCCGGCATTGCGCTCAGTGCGGACATCAGCGCCTTACGAGGACGGTGAACTGCGCTGCGGCGTGCTGGTCGTCGATGGCGTAGTCGGTGCCGGCTTTGGCGTACGTCTGGGCGCGGGTGTTCAAGTGGTTGGCCGCGCTGGCCAGGTCTGCGCACGCGGCGGTGCGTGCGGCGTGTACCGCGGTCGCGTTGGTCTGCCAGGTGGTTGCGGTCATCGGTGGAGCAGCGGCCTCCGCGGCCAGCTCGGTGCCCACAGCCCCGCAGTGAGCGCTCAGCTGGCGCAGACCGGCAGCCAGCACCTTGACGCGGCGACCGGGCGCCTCTGATGGCATGGGTGGAACATTAGCGCGTCGGCATCAGGAGGGTACGCGACAAGAGTTCGACGAAGAATCCCCGCCGCAGAGCATGGATCGTGCAGTCTTAGTCCTCCACCGGCGCGGTGGACCCGGCCAGCGGCATCGCCGGCAGCCCCAGCTTGCGGTGATCCCAGGACCGGGTGCGGCGTGTGACGATCCGCACAGCGACCCGGTTGTTCATCATCGCGTCGACGCCCGGCTTCATCTCCTCGGAGTAGGGGCCGGTGTAGCGCTCCCAGACGCTGACGCCCACCCGGAAGATGGTGTCCGGGTCGTCGACGATCTCGGCGACTCCCTCGAAGGACGCCCCGCGCAGGGTGTCGTAGGTCTGGCCGGCCTCGAGCAGAAAGCTGACCCGCGGGTCGCGCTTGAGGTTGACCGCCTTCTGGGACTTGGCCTTGGTCTCCAGCCAGATCTCGCCGTCGAGCACCGCGTACCACATCGCGGTCAGGTGCGGCTGGCCGTCGGGCCCGATGGTGGCCAGTGTTCCGGTGCGGTGGGTGGTGACGAAGTCGGCGACCTCGGCGTCGGTCATGACGATCTGTGCGCGCTGCTTGGTTCCCATGCCTGCAGTCTGTCAGGTGCGGCGCCGACGTGGTCCTACAGCCGGTCGGTGAGTGCTTCGGCGGACGCGAGCAGGTCGGCGGCCCAGCGCGCCCCGGGGCGTCGCCCCATCCGGTCGATGGGACCCGACACCGAGATCGCCGCCACCACCGTGCCGCGCCGATCGCGCACCGGCGCCGACACACTGGCCACGCCCGGCTCGCGCTCGGCGACGCTCTGCGCCCACCCCCGCCGACGCACCTCGGCCAGCGTGCGAGGCGTGAACTTGGCCTGCGCCAGCACTTCCTGCTGCACGGCGGGCTCGGCGTAGGCCAGCAGGACCTTGGCGCCCGAGCCGGCAGTCATCGGCAGTCTGGCGCCGACGGGAACCGTGTCGCGCAGTCCCGCAGGAGGTTCGAGTGCGGCGATGCAGACCCGCGCGGAGCCCTCGCGGCGGTAGAGCTGCACGCTCTCTCCGGTGATCTCGCGCAGCCGGGGCAGCACGGTGGCGCTCACGCTGCGCAGCGGATCGTCGGCGCGGGCCGCCAGTTCGGTGACCGCCGGCCCGATCTGCCAGCGGCCGTCGTCGTCGCGGCCGAGCAATCGGTGGGACTCCAGTCCGGCGGCCAGCCGGTGCGCGGTGGCCCGGGGGAGGCCGGTGCGCTCACACAGTTCGGCCAGACCACAGGGCGATTCGGCAATCGTGTGCAATACCGCCAGGGCTTTGTCCAGAACTCCGATGCCGCTATGCTGTCCCATATACAGATACTAACGTCTCACAATGTGAGATCAACCAGATTTTGGGGATGGCAGTGATGTCCAAGACGCAGCAGCCTCGCACCCTGGCCGAAAAGGTCTGGGCCGACCATGTGGTGGTGTCCGGCGGCGAGGCCGAGCCCGACCTCATCTACATCGACCTGCACCTGATCCACGAGGTCACCACTCCGCAGGCCTTCGAGGGCCTGCGCCTGGCCGGCCGCAGGGTGCGCCGGCCCGATCTGACCATCGCCACTGAGGACCACAACGTCCCGACGATCGACATCGACAAGCCGATCGCCGACCCGGTGTCGCGCACCCAGGTGGAGACGTTGCGGCACAACTGTGCCGAGTTCGGCATCCGGTTGCACCCGATGGGCGACGACGAGCAGGGGATCGTGCACATCATCGGGCCGCAGCTGGGTCTGACCCAGCCGGGCATGACCGTCGTCTGCGGTGACAGCCACACCTCCACCCACGGCGCGTTCGGCGCACTGGCAATGGGTATCGGCACCTCGGAGGTCGAGCACGTGCTGGCCACCCAGACGCTGCCGCTGCGGCCGTTCAAGACCATGGCGGTCAACGTAGAAGGGGGAGCCGGAGGTGGGTTGCCGCCGGGGGTCACGGCCAAAGACATCATCTTGGCGGTGATCGCCCAGATCGGCACCGGCGGCGGCCAGGGCTACGTCATCGAATATCGGGGCAGCGCCATCGAGTCGCTGTCGATGGAGGCCCGGATGACGATCTGCAACATGAGCATTGAGGCCGGTGCCCGGGCCGGCATGGTCGCCCCCGACGCGACCACCTACGACTATCTGCGCGGGCGCCCGCATGCGCCCGAAGGCGCGGACTGGGACGCCGCCGTCGCCTACTGGGACAGCCTGCGCACCGATCCCGGCGCGGTGTTCGACGCCGAGGTCTACCTGGACGCCGGCGAACTGACGCCGTTCGTCACCTGGGGCACCAACCCCGGCCAGGGGGTGCCGCTGGGTGCGGAGGTCCCCGACCCGGAGTCCATTCTCGACGAGGCCCAGCGCCGCGCCGCCGAGAAGGCGTTGGCCTATATGGATCTACGTCCGGGCACCCCGATGCGCGACATCGCCGTCGACACGGTGTTCGTGGGGTCGTGCACCAACGGCCGCATCGAGGACCTGCGCGCGGTCGCGGAGGTGCTGCGCGGGCGGCAGGTGGCCGACGGCGTGCGAATGCTGGTCGTGCCGGGGTCGATGCGGGTGCGTCAGCAGGCCGAAGCCGAAGGCCTGGCCGAGGTTTTCACCGCTGCGGGTGCCGAGTGGCGCCAGCCCGGCTGCTCGATGTGTCTGGGCATGAACCCCGACCAGCTCGCTCCCGGCCAGCGCTGTGCGTCAACCTCCAACCGCAACTTCGAGGGCAGGCAGGGCAAGGGCGGACGTACCCATCTGGTGTCTCCGGTTGTCGCGGCGGCCACCGCGATCCGCGGGACCCTATCCGCCCCGGCCGACTTGAACTGACCCGCAACGGTATTTAAAGGAGCTAAGTCATGGATGCTTTTCACACCCATACCGGGATCGGGGTGCCGCTGCGGCGGTCCAATGTCGACACCGACCAGATCATTCCGGCCGTTTACCTCAAGCGCATCACCCGGACGGGATTTGAGGACGGCCTGTTCGCGACCTGGCGCACCGATCCGTCATTTGTACTCAATACCAGTCCCTTCGACCGGGGTTCGGTACTGGTGGCCGGACCCGATTTCGGCACGGGATCGTCTCGCGAACACGCGGTGTGGGCGCTGATGGACTACGGCTTCCGGGTGGTGATCTCATCGCGGTTCGCCGACATCTTCCGGGGCAACGCGGGCAAAGCGGGGTTGCTGGCGGCCCAAGTGGCTCAAGACGACGTCGAGTTGCTCTGGAAACTCATCGAGAGTAGCCCTGGGCTGGAAATCACTGTCAATCTTCAAGATCGGAATATCACCGCCGGAACGGCGGTGGTGGCGTTCACTATTGACGACTACACCGCCTGGCGGCTGTCCGAAGGACTCGACGATATAGGTCTTACGCTGCGGAAACTGGATCAAATCGATTCCTTTGAGGCGGGCCGTCCGAACTGGAAACCGCGCACCGTTCCCGCTCCTTGACGGCGGTCACCCATAGCGAATTCGGGGAGATTCAACACCGGCCGCCAGCTCCCTAGGGCGGTAACCGGTTTGCCGCATTTGCCGATAATCTCACCTGAAATTGCGCGTGGCTCTTGGAAATCAGTGGTACCAGGGTTTACCGTGTGCTCTAGTCGGCTCAAGTAGGGCCACTGGTCTCGGAGGGATTGGATGAACAAAGCAGAGCTCATCGAGGTTCTCACAAAGGAATTGGACACCGACCGCCGGTCGGCGACCGAAGCCGTCGAGCACTTCGTCAATGCCATTGTGCGCGCCGTCCACAAGGGTGAGAGCGTCACCATCACCGGGTTCGGTGTCTTTGAACGCCGTCGCCGCGCTGCGCGCGTCGCCCGCAATCCCCGCACCGGTGAAACGGTCAAGGTGAAGCCGACGTCGGTTCCCGCCTTCCGGCCCGGCGCGCAGTTCAAGGCGATTGTGTCTGGCGCGCAGCGTGTCCCGTCGGACGGGCTGGCCGTCAAGCGCGGTGCCGGTGCCGCCGGCGGTGGCACCGCCAAGAAGGCCGCGAAGAAGGCTCCGGCCAAGAAGGCGGCTGCCAAGAAGACCGCGGCCAAGGCTCCGGCCAAGGAGGCCGCCGCCAAGAAGGTGGCCGCCAAGAAGGTCGCCGTCAAGAAGGCTCCGGCCAAGAAGGTGACCGCCAAGAAGGTCGCTACCAAGGCTCCGGTCAAGAAAGCCGCGGTCAAGAAGGCTCCGGCCAAGAAGGCCGCGGTCAAGAAGGCTCCGGCCAAGAAGGTCGCCGCCAAGAAGGCTCCGGCCAAGAAGGCCACGGCCCGAAAAGGCCGTAAGTAACAACATCACTGGCCGAGCGCCGCGGGGGATACCCTCGCGGCGCTCGGTTTTTCACACCGGTACCGGCGCCGCCAGCGGACTGCCGAGATGGTCGGCGGCGATCAGTCGACCACCGGACAGTGACAGCACCCACGTGCTGCCCTTGCGGTTACGGGACTTATCCGGGCTCACTCCGTCGCGCGCGCACCACCAGGCGATCAGATCCGGAATCACCTTGCCCTGCGTACAGATCACCGGGGTACCGCCCTGGCGGGCGATCTTGAGTACTCGGTGACGCGCGGTCTTCGGGTCGCGGGAGTAGGCCTCCTCGGTCAGCGCCGGCTCGTTGTGTACCGGCACCCCCAGTTCGGCGGCCAGCGGCTCCATCGTCTGGTGGCATCGCGTCCGATCGCCCGCGTAGACCTCGGCGGCGCCGAACGCCATCAACTGAGAGACCAGGGCCTCGGCCTGCGCCCGGCCCTTCTTGTCCAGCGGGCGCAGGGTGTCATCACCGGAGAACCGGGCCCGGCGGCCGGCACTGCCGTGCCGCACGATCAGCACCGTCTGGGTATCGGCTGGCGCCTTGGTGAACCGCCGCAAGATCTTCCGGTCGTAAGGGTACTGCAGCTCCTTCATCGCGTGCTCGGGCGAGAGCCAGACCAGATCGTCGACTTCGTGATTCGGCACGAAGTCACCGCCCAGGGCGCGCGCATTCCAGTAACACACCTTTTTCACGCCCTGCTGCACCGGATAGCTGACAGATCCCAACCGGCGCCCCAGGCAGGCGAACTGGCCGGTCTCCTCGAGGATCTCCCGTACCGCCGTCACCGGTGCGGTCTCACCGGGGTCGACTTTGCCCTTGGGCAGTGACCAGTCGTCGTAGCGGGGGCGGTGAATCAGCGCCACCTCAACGGCCTTGCGACGACGCCGCCAGAGCACAGCGCCGGCAGCGTGAACGATCCGATCCTCCGGCGCCGAGCCGTTCGACGACGAGTGGTTGGGCACCTTGCAACTCCTGCCGGTCAATTCGGGCCTGCTGGACGGCGTTTGGTGAATCAGGGGTTGCGATGCCGCTCCATCAGCGACGCCTGGTGATCACGCACCGTTGCACCTGCCCGAGGCCGGGCTGTCCACTGACCATCGGGGCCGAGCTCCCAGCAGCGAGTCGACGGATCCATGGTGGAGTCGAACACCTCGCCGAGTTGCGCGGTCAACCGCGGATTCTTCACCTGGGCCATCACTTCCACCCGCCGGTCCAGGTTGCGGTGCATCATGTCGGCGCTGCCGATCCAGTACTCGTCGAGAGCTTGGAAGTGGATGATCCGGGAGTGTTCCAGGAACTGGCCCAGAATCGAACGCACGACGATGTTCTCGGAGAACCCCTCGACTCCCGGTCGCAGCGCGCAGATCCCGCGCACCACCAACTCGACCCGGACGCCGGCCCGCGACGCCCCATAGAGTGCGTCGATCACCTGCTCGTCGACCAGCGAGTTGAGTTTGAGCCGGATCCGGCCCTTGCCCGCCCCGGCGCCGGCGCCTCGATGCGCGGCGATCTCACGGTCGATGCGTTCGATGATCCCCGCCCGGACGCCGTGCGGGGCCACCAACAGGTTGCGGTAGGCGACCTTGCGCGAATATCCGGTCAGGGAGTTGAAAAGGTCGGTGAGGTCGGCGCCGATGTCCGGGTCGGCGGTCAGCAACCCGACGTCCTCGTAGAGCCGGGCGGTTTTGCTGTTGTAGTTGCCGGTGCCGATGTGGCAGTACCGTCGGATCGCCGAGCCCTCCCGGCGCACCACCAGAGCGACCTTGCAGTGGGTCTTGAGCCCGATCAGCCCGTACACCACGTGCACGCCGGCCTTCTCCAGCTTGCGCGCCCACTTGATGTTGGCCTGCTCGTCGAACCGGGCCTTGATCTCAACGAGTGCCACCACCTGCTTGCCGGCCTCAGCGGCGTCGATCAGCGCGGTGACGATCGGTGAATCACCCGAGGTGCGGTACAGCGTCTGCTTGATCGCCAGCACGCCCGGGTCGGCGGCGGCCTGTTCGAGGAACCGCTGCACGCTGGTGGCGAACGAGTCATAGGGATGGTGCACCAGCACATCGCCCTCCCGCAGGGTGGCGAAAATGCTTTTGGGCGTTTCCCGTTCGGCGAACGCCGGGTGAGTGGCCGGCACGAAGGTGTGGTCCTTGAGGTCCGGACGGTCCTGGCCGTAGACCTGCCACAGCGCCGACAGATCCAGCAGCCCGGGCACCTCGACGACGTCGCCAGGGTCCACATCGAGTTCACGCAGCAGCAACTCCAGCATGTTCTCGGTCATGTCGTCGGCGACCTCGAGACGAACCGGTGAACCGAACCGGCGCCGCGCCAACTCGCGCTCCAGGGCCTGCAGCAGATCCTCGTCGCGGTCCTCCTCGACCTCGAAATCGGCGTTGCGGGTGATGCGGAACGCATGATGCTCGACGATCTCCATGCCGGGGAAGAGCACCGGCAGGAACGCTGCGATCAATTCCTCCATCGGCAGGAAGCGGACCTCGCGCGCCCCGTCGCCGCCGTCGGCGCGTGCCTCGAGCACGACGAAACGGTCGACGTTGTCGGGGACCTTGACCCGTGCGAAGTGGCTGCCGCCGTCCTCGGGGCGCTTGACCGTGACCGCCAGGTTCAGGCTGAGGCCGCTGACGAACGGGAACGGGTGCGCGGGATCGACCGCCAACGGCGTCAGGACCGGAAACACCTGCTCGGTGAAGTACGTCGACAGTTGGTCGCGTTCGGCCGGCAGCAGGTCGGCCCAGGTGACGATGTGGATGCCCTCGGCGGCCAGCGCCGGGCGCACCGAATCCAGGAACACCCGGGCATGGCTGGTGGCGATCTGCTGGGTCTGCTCGCCGATCCGGCGCAGTTGTTCGCGCGGGGTCAGCCCGTCGGCCGAGCGCACTGACAGGCCCATCTCGTCACGGCGTTTGAGCCCGGCGACCCGGACCATGTAGAACTCGTCGAGGTTCGAGGCGAAGATCGCCAGGAACTTGGCCCGCTCCAACAACGGCAGCGACGTGTCGGCGGCCAGGGCCAGCACGCGGGCGTTGAAGTCCAGCCAGCTCAGTTCGCGGTTGAGGTAGCGATGCGCGGGCAGTTCGTCGTCGGCTTCGGCCGGTTGGGTGGCGGCGGCCGGGGTGGCCGCGGGAGGTGCCGCAGGGGCGACGTCACTGGGATGCCAGTCGACCTCGTCGATGCTGGGCTCGGCGAGTCTGCCGGCTTCGATTTCGTCCACTCCGAAATCATGGCGCATCGGCGATCCTGCCGCTACCGGGTCCATTCGGACTAATGGCGAGCCAACGCACGTGAAGTCGCGGGCCCGACGCCGAGCTGCCGGGCAACCGCCAGGTCATCGGGGGTGTCGATGTCGCAGCGCAGTCCGGGCCAGGCCCCGGTCAGTTCCAGCGCACCCGATTCCCGGTGTCGCGTAGATGAATTCCTGCCGAACATCGGGTGCAGCGGGGCGCCGAACGCGAACAGCGCCGCGGTGCCCATTCCGTGCCGGTCGGAAACGAAACTGCGCGGGTGGGCCCGCGCCGCGTTGATCGCCTCGTCGAGTTCATACGTTTGCAGTGCCGGCAGATCACCCTGCAAGACAACGATATTCGGAACCGAGGAAGCCACCGCTCGTTCGGCGATGGCCAGTGCGTTGTTCAGCGGATCGGCGTGACCGTCCGGAGTCGGATCGGCCAGCACCTCAGCGCCCAGCTCGGCGGCGGCTGCAGCGGCGGCCTCATCGGGGGTGACCACGGTGATGTGCGCCAGCCCGCGGGCGTGAAGTGCCGCGCTGATGGTGTCGACCAGCATGGCCAAGACCACGGCCTCGCGCTGCGGTGCCGGAAATGCCGGCGCCAGCCTGGTCTTGGCAACGCCGAGTTGCTTGACGGCGATGATCAGGCCGATACCGGTTTCCTCGGCCACAGAGTTCACAACTCACATCCTGCCAGCGTCGGGTTCGGCGGCTGGAGTGTCCGCACCGAGTTAGGGTGATGCGCCTAGAGGGAGGTGGTGCGAAATGGTCGGGACCGAGGGCACCGTCGCGGTGATGGGGGCCGGAGCGTGGGGTACCGCCCTGGCCAAGGTGCTCGCCGATGCGGGCAGTGACGTCAGGCTGTGGGCACGCCGGTCCGACATCGCCGCGCAGATCAACGAGACTCGCCGGAACCCGGACTATCTGCCGGGTTTCGTGGTGCCCGATCGGGTGCGTGCCACCACTGACGCGGCCGAGGCGCTCGACGGGCTGACCACCGTGGTGCTGGCCGTGCCGGCACAGACCATGCGGACCAATCTCGAGGGGTGGACGCCGCAGGTGGCCGACGGCGCCACCCTGGTCAGCGTCGCCAAGGGCATCGAACTGGGCACCCTGATGCGGATGAGCCAGGTGATCGCCGCGGTGACCGGGGTCGACACCAGCCAGGTCGCGGTGGTGTCGGGCCCCAACCTGGCAGCCGAGATCGCCGCCGAGCAGCCCGCCGCAACCGTGGTCGCCTGCACCGACTCCGGCCGCGCGGTGGCACTGCAGCGGATGCTCAACACCGGATACTTCCGGCCGTACACCAACGCCGATGTGATCGGCACCGAGATCGGTGGTGCGTGCAAGAACGTCATCGCACTGGCCTGCGGGATGGCCGCCGGGGTGGGCCTGGGGGAGAACACGGCGGCGGCGATCATCACCCGCGGCCTGGCCGAGATCATCCGCCTGGGTGTCGCACTCGGCGCCAAGGGCGCCACGCTGGCCGGACTGGCCGGGGTGGGCGATCTGGTGGCCACCTGCACGTCGCCGCACTCGCGTAACCGATCGTTCGGCCAACGGCTCGGTCGCGGCGAGGTCATGCCCCCGGCTCCGGGAGCGACCGGGCTGGCCAGTACCGCAGACGGTCACGTGGTCGAAGGCGTGACATCGTGTCAGTCGGTGCTGGCGCTGGCGTCGAGCTATGACGTGGAGATGCCGCTGACCGACGCTGTGCACCGGGTCTGCCACAAGGGCTCGTCGGTCAACGAGGCGGTGGCGCGCCTGCTGGGGCGCAGCACCAAGCCGGAGTAAGCGGGCGCGGCGGGCCGGCCGGACCTGATGGGGCGGTCCAGCTGCGCCTCTCCTTCGTCGAGCCTTGCTGACCGGCCGGTACCCTCTGGCGTGTGAATTCCCACGAACGCATCCGGGTGGCCGTAGTGTTCGGCGGCCGCAGCAGCGAGCACGCCATCTCCTGCGTGTCGGCGGGCAGCATCCTGCGCAACCTGGACCCGGCCCGTTTCGAGGCCATCACGGTGGGCATCACCCCGGAAGGCGCCTGGGTGCTCACCGACGGCGATCCCGCCGCGCTGGCGATCAACGACCGGCAGTTGCCGGCGGTCACCAATGCCTCCGGAGCCGAGCTGGCGCTGCCGGCCGATCCGCAACGGGCCGGCCAGCTCATCGCGCTGCCGGCCGGGACGCCGGGGCCCACCGCGGTGCTGGGCTCGGTGGACGTGGTGTTCCCGGTGCTGCACGGACCCTACGGCGAGGACGGCACGGTGCAGGGGCTGCTGGAGCTGGCAGGGGTGCCCTACGTGGGTGCCGGAGTGCTGGCCAGTGCCGCCGGGATGGACAAGGAGTTCACCAAGAAGCTGCTGGCCGCCGAGGGCCTGCCGATCGGCCCCTACGCCGTGCTGCGGCCCGGGCAGTCGACGCTGTCGACCGCCGACCAGCAGCGGCTGGGGTTGCCGCTGTTCGTCAAACCGGCACGCGGCGGGTCATCGATCGGGGTGAGCCGGGTGGCCGATCTCGCCGATCTGCCGGCCGCGATCGCCGAGGCGCGCCGGCACGACCCGAAGGTGATCGTCGAGGCCGCGATCATCGGCCGCGAACTCGAGTGCGGTGTGCTCGAATTCCCCGACGGCACGGTGGCGGCGAGCACGGTGGGGGAGATCCGGGTGGCCGGCGTGCGGGATCGCGACGACACGTTCTACGACTTCGCCACCAAGTACCTCGATGACGCCGCCGAGCTCGACGTGCCCGCCAAGATCGATGACGATACCGCAGAGGAGCTGCGGCACTTGGCTATTCGGGCGTTTGCGGCGCTGGACGGGCAAGGCCTGGCCCGGGTCGACTTCTTCCTCACCGACGACGGCCCGGTGATCAACGAGATCAACACCATGCCCGGGTTCACCACCATCTCGATGTACCCGCGGATGTGGGCGGCCAGTGGTGTCGACTACCCGACGCTGTTGGCGACCATGGTCGACACCGCGTTGGCGCGCGGCGTGGGCCTGCGTTAGCGCGCCGGCCCCGGCTTGATCGGCACCGCGGGCACCGAAGCGGCGATCAGATCCGACAGCTCCTGGATCGGTGCCGGACCCGATCCCGGCGGCAGCGTCAACGCCAGATACACCGGTCGATCGACGGTGTACCAGGTGGCGCGGTCACCTTCGCGGACCTCGAACCACTGCACCGCGTCGACGACCTGGATCGGTGAGCCGACCACGAAGTCGGCCGGCCGGTCCAGCCCGCAGCGCAACACCACCGACCGGCCACCGCCGGCCGTCCAGGCCGCCGCGCCCGCCGGTGCCGGCTCCAAGAGTTCGGCACGGGAAAAGTCGCCGAGCTGCGGCGGCAGGCCGTCCAGCACGGAGCGGCAGGCCGCGCCTTCGGCGTGCGGGGCGGGCACCGTGGCCAGCGGGATCGGCCCGGTGGGTGGTTCGCCGGACTGGCGCGCCGCCGCATACGCCAGCGCGGCACCCACCGCGACCACGGCCACCACCAGCGCGGCGATCAGCACGGCGCGCGGTGGCCCGTCGGTCTCCGGATTGCTCAAGGCCTGCGTTCCCTTCGGTCGCATCTAAACTCGGTGGCTGTGCGCGGTAACGAGCCCACGCTGGGTCAGCTTGGTGAGTTTCCCATGATCGACCGGCTGGTGTCCGGCCGCCGCCAGCCCACCACCACCGAGTTGGGTCCCGGTGACGACGCAGCGGTGGTGCGCTGCGCCGACGGACGCGCCGTCATCTCCACCGACATGCTCGTCGAGGGCCGGCATTTCCGGCTGGACTGGTCGACCCCGCACGACATCGGCCGCAAGGCGATCGCGCAGAACGCCGCCGATATCGAGGCGATGGGTGCGCGTCCCACCGCGTTCGTCGTCGCTTTCGGCGCCCCGGCGCACACCCCGGCCGGCGACGCCGCCGCACTGGCCGACGGGATGTGGGCCGAAGCCGGTCGGCTGGGCGCGGGCGTGGTCGGCGGTGACCTGGTGCAGGCCGATTCCTGGGTGGTCTCGGTGACGGTGCTCGGGGATCTGGCCGGCCGGGCGCCGGTGCTGCGGTCCGGGGCGCGGGCCGGGTCAACGGTGGCGGTCACCGGTGAGCTGGGACGTTCGTCGGCCGGATATGAGCTGTGGCGCAATGACATCGGTGGCTTCGACGAACTGCGGCGGCGTCATCTGGCCCCGGCGCCGCCCTACGGGCAGGGGGCGATCGCCGCGGCCGCGGGTGCGCAGGCCATGACCGACGTCTCCGACGGCCTGATCGCCGATCTGGGGCACCTGGCCGTCGCGTCGGCGGTGACCATCGACGTGTCCACCGCGGGGCTGGCCGACGATCACCGGGCACTGGCCGCGGCCGGCGCCGCAGCCGGTGCGGACCCGTGGTCATGGGTGCTGGGCGGGGGAGAAGACCATGCGCTGGTGGCGGTGTTCCCCGCCGCGGTGCCCGATGGCTGGCGGGTGATCGGGCGGGTGACCGACGGGCCGGGGCGGGTGCTGGTCGACGGGACCGCGTGGGGCGGCGCCACCGGTTGGCAGTCGTTCCACGGCTGAGCCGCTAGGCTCAGCGGCGATGACCGCACGCCCGCTCAACGAACTCGTCGAAGAGGGCTGGGCCGCGGCCCTGGCTCCGGTAGCCGATCAGGTCGCCGTCATGGGGAAGTTCCTCCGTGAGGAGATCGCCGCGGGCCGGGGCTATCTGCCCGAGGGGCAGAACGTGCTGCGCGCCTTCACGTTTCCGTTTGATGCGGTCCGGGTGTTGATCGTGGGCCAGGACCCGTATCCGACCCCAGGACACGCCATGGGGCTGAGTTTCTCGGTGGCGCCGGACGTGCGTCCGCTGCCGCGCAGCCTGGACAACATCTTCCGCGAATACGCCCAGGACCTCGGGCATCCGGCGCCGGCGTGCGGTGACCTGAGCCCGTGGGCGAAGAGTGGCGTGATGATGCTCAACAGGGTGCTGACCGTGCAACCCGGCAAGCCCGCCGCGCACCGCGGTAAGGGTTGGGAGGCCGTCACCGAGTGCGCGATCCGGGCGCTGGTGGCCCGGCCGCAGCCGCTGGTGGCGATCCTGTGGGGTCGTGACGCGGGGACGCTCAAGCCGATGCTGAACGAGAACTGCCGCACGATCGAATCACCGCATCCATCGCCGCTGTCGGCGTCGCGGGGGTTCTTCGGGTCGCGGCCGTTCAGCCGCGCCAACGAACTGCTGGGGCGGCTGGGTGCCGAGCCGATCGACTGGCGGCTGGATTAATCGTCAATCGAGCGTGCGCAGCGGTACCGTCGCGCCCGGCGTGTCGCGGACAGACACGCACGCTGAGCCCGAGGGAAGACCCGAGGGAAGAACGGTCCTAGCCGCGGGTGACCTTGCCGGCCTTGATGCACGAGGTGCAGGCGTTGAGGCGCTGCTTGTTGCCACCGGGACGGGCGGCGTGCACGACCTGGATGTTCGGGTCCCACCGACGGCTGGTCCGACGGTGCGAGTGGGACACCGACTTGCCGAAGCCCGGGCCCTTTCCGCAGATATCGCACACGGCAGCCATATGTGACACTCCTCAAAACTCTTGCTTGAGGGCCAACGACCGAAAGTGGGTGGCCCGACAACCTGATCAGGATACCCGCCGGGCCGCGCAACAACCAAAACGCCCTACTCGGGCCCGTCGGCGGCAGTGATTAGGCTGGCGGCACCGGAGGTGCCGGCAGGAAGGTTGGGTGGCGGTGGGCAACCTCGATCGTCGGCTGGACGCGGCCGCCCTGCGGGACTGGGCGCACACGGCCGTCGGCGACCTGATCACCCACACCGACGAGATCAACCAGCTCAACGTCTTCCCGGTCGCCGACTCCGACACCGGCACGAACATGCTGTTCACCATGCGTTCGGCCCTGGCCGAGGCCAACACTGTGGCCGCCGCCGGCGAGGTGTCCCGAGTCGCGGCCGCCCTGTCGTCGGGGGCGCTGCACGGGGCGCGCGGCAACTCCGGGGTGATCCTGTCGCAGATTCTGCGCGGCCTGGCCGACGTGACCGCCCCGGACAACCGTGACACCGCCGTCACCGCCATCGATGCCGTGCTGCTCGGCGCCGGGCTGCGGCACGGGGTCGAGCTGGTGGTCGCCTCGATGGGTGGCCGGGAGGTGCCGGGCACCATCGTGTCGGTGTTGGCCGCCGCCGCCGCGGCCGCCGACCGTACCGCGGCCGACGGGCTGGGCGTGGCGATCACCGCTGCCACCGACGCCGCCGCCGACGCGCTGGACAAGACCACCGAACAGCTCGATGTGCTCGCCGACGCCGGGGTGGTCGACGCGGGCGGCCGCGGCCTGCTGGTGCTGCTCGACGCGCTGCGCTCCACGATCACCGGTCAAGCCCCGGTGCGGCCGGTCTATCAGGCGTCGCCGCGGCCCCGCACACCGGCGGCCTGCACGGAACAACCCGCACCGCAGTTCGAGGTGATGTACCTGCTCGGCGATTGCGCGCCCGAAGACACCGAGATGCTGCGGGAACGGCTGTGCCAGCTCGGTGAATCGGTGGCGATCGCTACGTCTGGGGTGGTCGGCGGGTATTCGGTGCACGTGCACACCGATGACGCCGGGGCCGCGGTCGAGGCCGGCCTGGAGTTCGGCCGGCCGCGGCGCATCCAGGTCTCGGCGCTGGCCGGCGCCACCGGGCCGCCGCCGGGCAGCTGGGCTCGCGAACGTGCGGTGCTGGCCGTCGTCGACGGCGACGGGGCCGAGGGATTGTTCGAGTCCGAGGGCGCCTGCGTGCTGCGGCCCGACCCGCACACTGCCGATCCGGCCATGATGATCACCGCTCAGCAGCTGCTGCGGGCCGTGGTGGACACCGGGGCGGCCCAGGTGATGCTGCTGCCCAACGGCTACGTCGCCGCCGAGGAACTGGTGGCCGGCTGCACCGCGGCCATCGGCTGGGGAATCGACGTGGTGCCGGTCCCGACCGGGTCGATGGTGCAGGGCCTGTCCGCGCTGGCGGTGCACGATCAGGGCCGCCCGGTGGTGGACGACGGTTACACGATGGCCCGCGCGGCGGGCACCACCCGGCACGGTTCGGTGCGGGTGGCCACCGAGCAGGCGCTGACCTGGGCCGGCACCTGCCGCCCCGGTGACGGATTGGGCATCGCCGGTGACGAGGTGCTGATCGTGGCTCGCGATGTCGCCTCGGCCGCCATCGGCCTGATCGATCTGCTGCTGGCGGCCGGCGGCGACCTGGTGACGGTGCTGTTCGGAGCGGGCTTCGACGGCGAGCTTGTCGATGTGTTGACCAAGCACGTGCACGATGAGCACCCCGGCATCGAACTGGCGGTCTACTTCACCGGGCATCGGGGGGACGCACTGCTGATCGGGGTCGAGTAGCGATGGTGACGCTGCGCGATCGACTGGATTTCATCCTGGGCTCCGAGGCCGCCGACAAGCTCGACGATGCGTTCGGCATCCGTACCGTCGGCGACCTGTTGGGGCACTACCCGCGCAGCTACGTCGAGGGGACCGGGGTGCGCGGCGCATCCGACAGCCGTCCCGTCGAAGGCGACCACATCACCATCGTCGACACCATCGAGACCGCACAGCTGGTGGAGATGCAGCGCCGCAAGGGAAAATTCCTCGCCGTCACCGTCGGCACCGGCCGCAATAAGGTCAGTGCGACGTTCTTCAACCCCAAAGGCCTGCGCTGGCGGCTGACCAAGGGCACCCGGGTGATGCTGTCCGGCGAGGTGAAGCTGTATCGGGGCGCCATCCAGCTCACCCATCCGGACTTCCTGGTGCTCAAGGAAGCCGACGGTGGGGAACAGCAACGCAATTTTGGCAGTGACTCGCTGCGCAACATCGCCGATGCCTCCCAGAAGATCAGCGGCGAAGTACTGCAGTCGGAGTTCGAGCGCAGCTGTTATCCGATCTATCCGGCGACCGCCAAACTGCAGAGCTGGGAGATCTTCAACTGCGTGCGCCAGGTGCTCGATGTCCTTGAGCCGGTACCCGATCCGCTGCCGGCCGTGGTGCGCACCGAGCGCGGGCTGATCGGCGAGGACGAAGCGCTACGGGCGATCCATCTGTCGGAGAGCGCGGCCGAACGCGACCGAGCGCGCGATCGGCTGGCCGTCGACGAGGCCTTCGGCCTGCAGTGGGCGCTGGCGATGCGGCGCAACTCCGAACTGTCGGAGTCCGGCCCGCCGGCCGTCGCGCGCACCGACGGCCTGGCGGCGGAGATGCTGGGCCGGTTGCCCTTTGAGCTGACCGCCGGGCAACGTGAGGTGCTCGGTGTGCTGGGCACCGAGCTGGCGGCGTCCCGCCCGATGAACCGGCTGCTGCAGGGGGAGGTGGGCTCCGGCAAGACGGTCGTTGCGCTGCTGGCCATGTTGCAGATGGTCGATGCCGGCTATCAGTGCGCGCTGCTGGCGCCCACCGAAGTCCTTGCCGCCCAACATGCCCGGTCGATACGCGACATGCTGGGCCCGCTCGCGCTCGCCGGTCAGCTCGGCGGTACCGACCACGCCACCGGGGTGGCGCTGCTCACCGGGTCGATGTCGGCGGCCGCCAAGAAACTCACCCGGGCCGAGATCGCCGGCGGCCGAGCCGGCATCGTCGTCGGCACCCACGCCCTGCTGGTCGACGCGGTCGAATTCGACAACCTGGGCCTGGTGGTCGTCGACGAACAGCACCGGTTCGGCGTCGAGCAGCGAGATCAGTTGCGCGCCAAGGCCCCGGCGGGTATCACACCGCACCTCTTGGTGATGACGGCGACTCCCATCCCGCGGACCGTCGCGCTGACCGTCTACGGCGACCTGGAGACCTCCACGCTGCGTGAGCTGCCGCGCGGCCGCAGGCCGATCGCCAGCTCGGTGATCTACGCCAAGGAGAAACCGGTCTGGCTGGGCCGGGCGTTGGCGCGGGTGCGCGACGAGGTGGCGGCCGGGCGGCAGGCCTACGTGGTGGCGCCGCGCATCGACGAGGCCGACGAGGTGCCCAAGCCCGACGCGGCCGTCGAGGGCGGCCAGGCCGAGGGCGGCCGAACCTCGGAGACCGCGGTGGGACTGTTCGACAAGCTGCGGGCCGGGCCGTTGTCGGGGCTGCGGCTGGGCTTGATGCACGGCCGGCTCACCGGCGACGAGAAGGATGCGGTGATGACGGCGTTCCGTACCGGCACGGTCGACGTGCTGGTCTGCACCACGGTCATCGAAGTCGGCGTCGACGTACCCAACGCCACCGTCATGCTGATCTCCGACGCCGACTGGTTCGGCATCAGCCAGCTGCACCAGCTGCGTGGCAGGATCGGCCGGGGCGAACACGCCAGCCTCTGCGTGCTGGTGACCTCCAGCCGGCAGGGCTCCAAAGCCGGAAGGCGACTGGAGGCGGTCGCGGCGACCCTGGACGGGTTCGCCCTGGCCGACTTGGATCTGCGAGAACGCGGCGAGGGAGATGTTTTGGGGCGTAACCAGTCCGGATGGCGAGGAGGTTTGAAGCTGCTGTCGGTGGCCGACCACGGCGAGGTGATCGAGGCGGCGAGGTCCTTCTGTACCCACGCCTGGGACATCGATCCCACCGATCCCGGACTGGCTGCGCTGGCAGCACCTTTCACCGACATCGAATACCTGGACAAGGCATGACGAACCGCAAGGCCCTGGTGTGGCTGGCCGTTGCCGCGGTGCTGGCCGTGATCGTGGCGTACCAGACCGTGTCGGCGGTGGTCAGGAGCAACCACACCGCCGCCGCGATGGCCGGCATGCCCACCGTGGCAGCCGGCACCGACGTGCTGGCCGGGATCACCGTGGTTCCGGTCCGCACGCACCGCTTCGACTACCGGCGCTCGGTGTTCGGCGATGCCTGGGACGACGACAACGACGCGCCGGGCGGGCACAACGGCTGCGACACCCGCGACGACATCCTCAACAGGGACCTCGTCGACATCACCCACGTCTGGACCAAGCGCTGCCCCGAGGCGGTGGCCACCGGCACCCTGCACGACCCCTACACCAATGCCACGGTCTCCTTCACCCGCGGCGCCAAAATCGGTGAGGCAGTACAGATCGACCACATCGTCCCGTTGTCCTACGCCTGGGATATGGGCGCTTCGGCATGGCCGTATCGCCAGCGGTTGCGCTTCGCCAACGACCCGGCCAACCTGCTGGCGGTCGCCGGGCAGGGCAACCAGGACAAAGGAGACGCCGGGCCCGGACAGTGGATGCCGCCGAATAAATCATTCGCGTGCCAGTACGCCGTCGCCTACATTGCCGTCGTGCGGGGCTACGGGTTACGTCTCGATCAGCCGTCGGCCGAGGAGCTGCGCCGGGCCTCGGCGACATGTCCGACGGGATAGCTGCCCGACCGAACGGGGAATGCATGGCGATCGACCACTGGACCACCACGCCGACCCTGCGCGGTGAACGGGTGCTGCTGCGCCCGACCGTGCTCGCCGACGTCGACGGCCTGGCACGGGCCTACGACGTCGAGACCACCCGGTATTTCCTCTACGGCAGCCAATCCGGCCCGCCCACCGAAGAATCCGTGGCCGAAGCACTGGGTTTGAGCAGCGGTCCCAGCTTCGCCTCTCCTTCGTCGAGGCTCGCTGAACCGCTGGCATCCGGCCGGCAGGTGCTGACCCAGATCGAGATCGGAACCGGCGAGATCGTCGGGACCACGTCGATCTACAACATGAGCGAGGTGCACCGCCGGGTGACCGTCGGCTACACCTGGTTGACCTCCCGGGTCCGCGGGTCGGCGATCAACTCCGAATCCAAACTGCTGCTGTTCGACCACTGCTTCGAGCGCCTCGGTGCGGTTCGGGTGGAACTCAATGTGGACGAGAAGAACGAGCGTTCCCGGCGTGCGGTGCAAGCCATCGGGGCGACCGAGGAGGGTGCGCTGCGCCGCCATGCCCGCCGCGCCGACGGCTCGTGGCGGACCACGATGGTCTACTCCGTGATCGACCAGGAGTGGCCGCAGGTACGGGCCCGGCTGGTGGAGCGGATCAACCGCCGAACCCGCTGAGCGCCGATCAGATACCGGTGTAAGTCAGCGGGTCCTCACGCACCCGGGTGCCGTCGTTGAGCCCGTTGAGGGTGCTCATGTGCTCGTCGGCGAGTTCGAACCCGAACACGTCCAGGTTGGAGGCGATGCGCTCCGGGGAGGCCGAGCGGGGGATAACCGAGTTGCCCAACTGCAGGCTCCACCGGATCAGCACCTGCGCCGGTGTCTTGCCGTACTCGCCGGCGATTGCGGTGACGGTCGGGTGGTCGAGCAACCGGCCCACCGCGAGCGGGCTGTAAGCCTGCGTGACGATCCCGCGCTCGGCGTGGAAGGCCCGCAGCTCGGCCTGGTTGAGCAGCGGGTGCAGCTCGATCTGGTTGACCGACGGGGTCTCGAAGGCCAGGTCGGTGACGTCGCTGAGGTGCTCCGCGGTGAAGTTGCACACCCCGATCGAGCGGGCCCAGCCCAGTTCCTTGGCCTGGATCAGCCCGCCGAAGCTGTCGACGTAGAGGCCCAGCGCCGGAGCCGGCCAATGGATCAGATACAGGTCCACGTAGTCCATGCCGAGCCGCTCCAGGCTGGACTGGCAGGCCGCGATGGCGGCGTCGACGCCGTGGTCGGCGTTGGCCAGCTTGGTGGTGATGAACAGTTCGTCACGCGGGACGCCCGACGCGGCGACGGCCCGGCCCACGGCCTCCTCGTTGCCGTACACCTTGGCGGTGTCGATCAGCCGGCACCCCGCTTCAAGTGCGGCCGAGACCGACCGCTCGGTCTCGGCCTCCGAGAGCTCGGCCACCCCGATGCCCAGAGTCGGCATCGTGTGCTCGTCGTTGAGGGCGACGGAGGGGATCGAAGTACCCGGCGTCATCTCACCTACCTGTGTAATCGAACGTGCGTGGATCCGGTCCCAATCGGGTGCCGTCGTCGAGCGAGGATATCGCGGCCATCTCGGCATTGCCGAGTTCGAAGTCGAAGACGTCGAAGTTACTCACGATGCGCTCAGGGCTGACTGATTTCGGAATCACGATATTACCCAGCTGAAGATGCCAGCGGATCAGCACCTGCGCCGATGTCCTGCCGCAACGCTGCGCGACCTCGGTCACCGTCGGGTTCTCCAGCAGTGCGCCCTGCCCCAGCGGCGCCCACGCCTCGGTGGCGATGCCCAACCGGGCGTGCACTTCCCGCAATTCGGCCTGGCTGAAGCGGGGGTGCAGTTCGACCTGGTTGACCACGGGCACGATGCCGGTCCCGTCGATCAGCGTTTGGAGATGTTCGGGTGCGAAATTGCTGACCCCGATCGAGCGGATCCGGCCCTGATCGCGCAGGTGGGCCAGCGCCCGGAAGGTGTCGACGAATTTGCCGCTCGCCGGCAGCGGCCAGTGGATGAGGTAGAGATCCAGGTAGTCCAGGCCCAGGCGCGCCATGCTCTTGTCGAACGCCGCCAGCGCCGTGTCGTAGCCCTGATCGGCGTTCCACACCTTGGTCACCACGGAGATCTCCTCGCGTGGCACCCCGCTGGAACGCACCGCGGCGCCGACCTCACGCTCATTGCCGTATATCGCCGCTGTGTCGATGTGGCGGTACCCGGCGGCCAGTGCCGTGGCGACCGCCTGCTCGGCGTCGGCGGCCGGAATTTGGAAAACCCCGAAACCCAGGCGGGGTAGCGAATTACCGTCGTTGAGCGTGACCATGCGCAAATCATTTCGAGCAGTCATGTCAGGCAGTCTGCCAGGCGACTCGGGTCCCGCTCCGCGGTGGACTCACCGGCTCAAGAGCACCGCCATGAATGTCGGGATGAAGGCGATGCCGTGGCTGCCGATCGGAGTGCAGCGGCTGATGACCGGCGTGCGGTCGGTGACCGTCGACGGCAACACCTTGGATCCCACGCTGCAGCTGACCCTGGTCGCGCAGCGCGCCATGGGTGTCAACGGCCTCGTCGTCGGCGACGACGTAGCGGCCTCGCGGGCCCAATTGGGTGAGTTGGCCGTCGGGCTGGGCGGCGGTGGCATCCGCGGCGTCGAGGTGCGCGACATCACACTGCCCGGCCCGGCCGGTGAGATCGCCGCCCGGCACTACCGGCCGGCCGGCGGCGGCGCCAAGGCACTGCTGGTCTTCTACCACGGCGGCGGGTTCGTACTCGGTGACCTCGAGAGCCACGATGCGGTGTGCCGGCTCACCTGTCGGGACGCTGACGTCGTGGTGCTGTCGATCGACTACCGGCTGGCGCCTGAGCATCCTGCACCCGCGGCGGTCGACGACGCCTACGCGGCGTTTCGCTGGGCCTACGACCACGCCGAGCAGCTGGGCGGCCTGCCCGGACAGGTGGCGGTGGGCGGGGACAGTGCCGGCGGCAACCTGGCCGCCGCGGTGGCGTTGCTGGCACGCGACGACGCCGGCCCGGCGCCGATTCTGCAGTGGCTGCTCTACCCAGTGACCGACTGCACCGCAGTAACCCGCTCGCGCACCCTGTTCGGCGAAGGTTTCCTGCTGACCAAGCACGACATCGACTGGTTCACCGCCCAATATCTCGACGGCTCACAGGTGGATCCGACCGACTCTCTGGTGTCACCGTTGCTGGCCGGCGACTTGTCCGGACTGCCGCCCGCGCTGGTTGCGGTCGCCGGATTCGATCCGCTGCACGACGAAGGAAAACAGTTCGCGACGGCGCTGCGTGAGGCCGGGGTTGAGGTCGACCTGCGCCAGATGAGGTCGATGACGCACGCTTTCATGAACCTGTTCCCGCTCGGCGGTGGCAGCGCGGCGGCAACCGCCGAGCTCATCTCGGCGTTGCGGGCACACCTCAGCCGCAGCTGAGACCTCTGGCACGCGCCGGTAGGCTGAACCGCAAACCCACCACCGAAGACGAGGACCAACCGACAGTGGCCAGCAAACCCAAACGCCCCGGAGCCTCCGGCCTGCGGGCCAACGACCACAAGCGCAACCTCGCCATGCAGATCGGTCTCATCGCCGTCGTGGTGATCTTCGCGGTCGGCCTGATCAGCTACATCGTGCTGTCCAACAACCACAAGCGCGACGGCGCCAACCAGGCTATTCGGGTGACCTCGGCCAAGCTGGTCACCAAGGACGGCACAGGCGAGCCCAAGGCCGTGCTGGAGTTCTACGAGGACTTCCTCTGCCCGGCGTGCGGCAACCTGGAGCGGGCGTTCGGCCCGACCGTGTCGCGGCTGATCGACAGCGGCGCCATCGCCGCGGACTACCACATGGTCGCGATCGTGACCGGCCGTGACGACTACTCGATGCGCGCCGGTGCCGCGGCCTACTGCGTGGCCGACGAGAGCAACGACGCGTTCCGCCGGTTCCACACCGCGCTCTACACCAAGGAAATGCAGCCCGAGGAGACCGACACCACCTTCCCGGACAACAACCGTCTGATCGAGCTGGCCCGCCAGGCGGGCGCCGGCGGCAGCGTTCCGGCCTGCATCAACAGCGGTAAATACCTCAAGCTGGTCGACGGCATGGCCCGGGCCGGCGGCATCCACGCCACGCCCACGCTGCGGATCAACGGCGAGGACTACCGGCCGTCGACCCCGGAGGATCTGGTCGCCAAGATCCGGGAGATCGTCGGAGATGTGCCGGGTATGGAAGCTACGGCCAAGGAGTCGTGACCATCGCGGCACCGCCGGTCGAACCGTCACTGTCGCCGGCCCCGATGGGCCGCGCCTGGGCGGTGCTGATCGCCGGGGTCATCGGCCTGGTGGCCTCGCTCACGCTGACCGTGGAGAAGATCCGGCTGCTGGCCGATCCGGGGTACGTACCGTCGTGCAATCTCAACCCGGTGCTGTCCTGCGGGCCGGTGATGGCCACCCCGCAGGCATCGGTGTTCGGTTTCCCCAACCCGCTGATGGGGATCGTGGCGTTCACCGTGGTGGCGGTCACCGGGGTGCTGGCGGTCGCGAAAATCGAGTTGCCGCGGTGGTATTGGTTCGGCCTGACGCTCGGGACGCTGGCCGGTGCCGGGTTCGTGCACTGGCTGATCTTCCAGAGCCTGTACCGGATCGGCGCAGTGTGCCCGTACTGCATGGTCGTCTGGGCGGTCACCATGGCGCTGCTGGTGGTATTCGCAGGATTTGCACGCCGGCCCGATGCGCAACGCTTTAATTCGCAGCATTTACACCGATGGCGGTGGACCCTTGTTGCGTTATGGTTTATCGCGTTATTCCTGTTGGTATTCATCAGATTTCAGGACTACTGGTTGACGCTGTTGTAAGGGGTGCCCTGTGATCTCCAAAGTGTTGGTGGCTAACCGCGGGGAGATCGCTATCCGGGCGTTTCGTGCTGCTTATGAGCTCGGGATCGAGACGGTTGCGGTCTATGCCTATGAGGACCGTAATTCGGTGCACCGGCTCAAGGCTGATGAGTCTTATCAGATCGGCGAACCGGGCCATCCGGTGCGCGGCTATCTGTCGGTGGAGGCGATCGTCGGCGCGGCCAAGCGATGCGGCGCCGACGCGGTGTATCCCGGGTACGGTTTCCTTTCGGAGAACCCACGGCTGGCGCAGGCCTGCGCCGAAGCCGGCATCACCTTCGTCGGTCCGAGCGCGGCGGTGCTGGCGCTGGCCGGCAACAAGTCCCACGCGGTGGCCGCCGCACGCGAGGCCGGTCTGCCGGTACTGGTGTCCTCGGAGCCGTCCCGGTCGGTTGCCGAATTGGTTTCCGCCGCAGCCGATATGACCTTCCCGCTGTTCGTCAAGGCGGTCGCCGGCGGGGGTGGCCGCGGAATGCGCCGGGTGGCCGACTTCGACGGGCTGGCCGAGGCCGTCGAAGCCGCCAGCAGGGAGGCAGAGTCGGCGTTCGGCGACGCGACGGTCTATCTTGAACAGGCGGTGATCAACCCGCGCCATATCGAGGTGCAGATCCTGGCCGACACGCACGGCAGCGTGGTGCACCTATACGAGCGGGACTGCAGCGTGCAACGCCGGCATCAGAAGGTCGTCGAACTGGCTCCCGCGCCGAACCTGGATCCAGTTTTGCGGGACCGGATCTGCGCCGACGCCGTCGCGTTCGCCCGCCACATTGGTTACAGCTGCGCGGGTACCGTGGAGTTCCTGCTCGACGAGCGCGGCCACTACGTCTTCATCGAGATGAATCCGCGAATCCAGGTGGAGCACACCGTAACCGAGGAGATCACCGACATCGATCTGGTGTCGGCTCAGCTGCGGGTCGCGGCCGGGGAGTCCCTGGCCGATCTGGGTCTGCGCCAAGACGACATCGTGGTGCACGGCGCGGCGTTGCAGTGCCGGATCACCACCGAGGACCCGGCGAACGGTTTCCGGCCCGACACCGGTCGCATCACCGCCTACCGCAGCCCGGGCGGCGCGGGCATCCGGCTCGACGGCGGCACGAACCTGGGTGCGGAGATCAGCCCGCACTTCGACTCGATGCTGGTCAAACTGACCTGCCGGGGCCGGGATTTCTCCATCGCGGTCAAGCGGGCCTGCCGCGCGATCGCGGAGTTCCGTATCCGCGGGGTGTCGACGAACATCCCCTTCCTGCAGGCGGTTCTCGACGATCCGGACTTTCGTGCCGGGCACCTCACCACGTCGTTCATCGATGAACGTCCGCAGCTGCTGACCGCGCGTTCCTCAGCGGACCGCGGCACCAAGATCCTGACCTTCCTGGCCGACGTCACCGTCAACCAGCCGCACGGCGCGCGGCCGTCGGCGGCCTACCCGCGCGACAAGCTACCCCCGGTGGACTTGTCCGCCCCACCGCCGCCCGGTTCCAAGCAGCGGTTGGCCGAACTCGGACCAGACGGCTTCGCCCGCTGGCTGCGGGAGTCGCCGGCTGTGGGGGTCACCGACACGACGTTCCGGGACGCGCACCAGTCACTGCTGGCCACCCGGCTGCGCACCAAGGGGCTGCTCAACGTTGCGCCCCACATCGCCCGGACTACCCCGCAACTGCTGTCGATGGAGTGCTGGGGTGGTGCGACTTACGATGTGGCGCTGAGGTTTTTGAAGGAAGACCCGTGGGAGCGGCTGGCGGTGTTGCGGGAGGCACTGCCCAACATCTGTCTGCAGATGCTGCTGCGGGGCCGCAACACCGTCGGCTACACGCCGTACCCGGAACTGGTGTGCTCGGCGTTCGTGGCCGAGGCCACCGCGACCGGTATTGACATCTTCCGGATCTTCGACGCACTCAACAATGTCGACTCGATGCAAGCGGCGATCGACGCGGTACGCGAAACCGGCAGTGCGATAGCCGAAGTCGCCATGTGCTACACCGGCGACCTGACCAATCCGGCCGAGAATCTCTACACCCTGGACTACTACCTGCGGCTGGCCGAGCAGATCGTGGCCGCCGGCGCGCACGTGCTGGCCATCAAGGACATGGCCGGGCTGCTGCGGCCCGCGGCGGCGACCACTCTGGTGCGGGCGCTGCGCAGCCGCTTCGACCTGCCGATCCATGTGCACACCCATGACACCCCAGGCGGTCAGCTGGCCACCTATGAGGCGGCCTGGCACGCCGGCGCCGACGCCGTGGACGGGGCGTCGGGGCCGCTGGCCGGCACCACCAGCCAGCCCGCGCTCAGCTCGATCGTGGCCGCCGCGGCGAACACGGCCTATGACACCGGCCTGTCGCTGGAGGCCGTGTGCGATCTGGAGCCGTACTGGGAAGGCGTGCGAAAGGTATACGCGCCGTTCGAATCCGGGCTGGCCGGGCCGACCGGCCGGGTGTACCGCCACGAGATCCCGGGCGGCCAGCTGTCCAATCTGCACCAGCAGGCCAAAGCACTCGGTCTGGCGGATCGATTCGAGGAGATCGAGGCCAACTACGCCGGAGCCGATGCGGTGCTGGGCAGGCTGATCAAGGTCACCCCGAGCTCCAAGGTGGTCGGCGATCTGGCTCTGGCGCTGGTAGGGGCCGGCGTCACCGCGCAGGAGTTCGCGACCGACCCGGGGCGGGTGGACATCCCCGACTCGGTGATCGGATTCCTGCGCGGCGAACTGGGCGAGCCGGCTGGCGGCTGGCCGGAACCGTTGCGCACCAAGGCGCTGGAGGGCCGCGACCCGGCCCGAGGGGTGCAGCCATTGTCGCCGGAGGACGAATCCGTGCTCATGCTGTCCGGGCCGAAGCGCCAGGCGACGCTGAACCGGCTGCTGTTTCCCGGTCCCACCAAGGAATTCGAGGCGCATCGCGAACTCTACGGCGACACCTCGCAGCTCTCGGCGAATCAGTTCTTCTACGGGCTGCGCCAAGGGGAGGAGCACCGGGTCCGGCTGGAGCAGGGGGTGGAGTTGCTGATCGGGCTGGAGGCCATCTCCGAGCCGGACGAGCGCGGCATGCGCACGGTGATGTGCATCATCAACGGTCAGCTGCGCCCGGTGGAGGTGCGCGACCGTGCCATCGCCAGCGAGGTGCCGGTGGCAGAGAAGGCCGATCGCACCAAGGCCGGCCACATCGCCGCACCCTTCGCCGGGGTCGTCACCATCGGGGTGGCCGAAGGCGAGAAGGTCAGTGCCGGCCAGACCATCGCCACTATCGAGGCGATGAAGATGGAGGCCGCCATCACCGCACCGGCCGATGGCACCGTGGCACGGGTGGCGGTTTCGGGGACCGCGCAGGTCGAGGGCGGCGACCTGCTGGTGGTGCTGAGCTGACCCGCATCGTCGGCGGTGCGGCCGGTGGGCGGCGCATCGCGGTTCCTCCGCGCGGCACCCGGCCGACCACCGACCGGGTCCGCGAGGCGTTGTTCAACGTGCTCGACGCCCGCCTGGATCTGACCGGGATGACGGTGCTGGACCTGTATGCGGGCTCGGGGGCGCTGGGTCTGGAAGCGTTGTCGCGCGGCGCGTCGGCGGCGCTGTTCGTCGAATCCGACCGCCGGGCCGCCGAGGTGCTGGCCGGCAACATCGCCGCACTGGGACTGCCCGGTGCCACGCTGCGCCGTGGTGCCGTCGCAGCGGTGTTGGCCGGCGGGACACCGGCTCCGGTGGATCTGGTGCTGGCCGATCCGCCCTACGAAGTGGCTGCGGCCGACATCGACGCCCTGCCCGGGCTGTTGACGGCGGGCGGCTGGGTGGGGCCGGGCACCGTCGTGGTGATCGAGCGGGCGTCGTCGAGTCCCGCGGTGGGGTGGCCCGACGGCTGGCAGGCCTGGCCGGAACGGCGCTACGGCGACACCCGACTCGAGCTGGCTGAACTCGGCTGACGGTCCTGCTAGCGTCGTCGTCTATGAGTGGCGCGGTATGCCCCGGTTCCTTCGACCCGGTGACGCTGGGACACGTCGACATCCTGGAGCGTGCGGCCGCCCAGTTCGACGAGGTGGTGGCCGCGGTGCTGATCAACCCGGCCAAGCAGGGCATGTTCAGCCTGGACGAGCGCCTGGAGATGATCGGTGAGGCCACCGCGCACCTGCCCAATGTGCGCGCCGAATCCGGCCGCGGCCTGGTGGTCGACTTCGTCCGGGAGCGGGGACTGACCGCGATCATCAAGGGCCTGCGCACCGGCACCGACTTCGAGTACGAGCTGCAGATGGCGCAGATGAACAAGCACATCGCCGGGGTGGACACGTTCTTCGTGGCCACCGCGCCGCGGTATTCGTTCGTGTCCTCGTCGCTGGCCAAGGAGGTGGCGTCGATGGGCGGGGACGTCTCCGACCTGTTGCCCGAGCCGGTGAACCGGCGGCTGGCTGCCAAGCTGGGCTCCTAGGCCCTATCCGGGCGGGAGCTCAAGGCGCTCCGCGGTCGTCGCGCGCAGCCCGGCGAAACCCTTCGCGCACCCCAGCACCCGCAGCGCGGCCTCGGCGGTGGTCCACGGGTAGTCGGGCGGGCAGTCACCGTCGTCGGCGCGACGGTTGATCACGGCCTCGGTCAGCCGGAACGGTAGGTCGTCGGCGCCGGCAGCTCCGTCGTGCTCGGCGATCACCGCGGAAGCCAGCGTGCGGTAGTGGCTTCGCAGCTCTTCTCGGCACCGGTGGAACACCGCGAAGCGCTCGACGCGCAGGTCCGGCAGCAGATACAGAGTGCCCAGATTCCAAGTGCCGCCGCACAGTTGGGTGGCGTCGGCGACCACCAGTGTATGCAGCCGGGGAGCGGCGGGCCCGCCTTCGGCGAGCAGTTCGGCGGCCAGCTCCACCGAGGCGTCCACGGTGCCGGCCAACAATGCGTCGAGGATGTCGTCCTTGGCGGCGAAGTGGTGATACAGCGAGGCCTGCCGGATGCCGACACTCTCGGCGATGCGTCGCGTTGAGGTGGCGGCGTAGCCGACAGTGGTGAACAACTCCGCTGCCGCATCGAGGATCTCGTCACGCGCACTGCGCCCCGGCCGGCGAGATTCGACCAGCCTGGGCCGCCCACGTCGGTCGGTCTCCATAGCGCACCTCCTGGCATTTCTATCAAGTGATAGGTAACCATGTTAGGGTGCTGGCTGTCGAGAGGAGACGCCTGTGAACACCGATTCGGCCAGCGGCGCCCGGTCGCATGCCCGCGCCCAGGCCCGCCAGGCCGACATGCGGATGCCCGAGCCTCCCGACGGCGTTGACCCGGCGGCGCTGAGCTGGGCCGAGTCGATCCCGGCGAACGGCTACGCCACCAAGGTGCTCGCCCGCGGCAGCCGGATCCGGCTGATCGACGTCGACGGCGGCGCGTGCGCGCATCTGCTGCTGTACCGAGCCGAGTCGTCATGGGAGCGGCTGAATGTCGCCGACACCATGAAGGTGCCGTGGCAGGCATACCTGGGCACCGGGCATCCGCTGCTGTCCGATCAGGGCAGGGTGCTGGCCACCGTCATCGCCGATTCCTCGGGCCACCACGACATGCTGTGCGGGCCGAATGCCACCGGTCGGCAACTGCTGCTGTTGGGTGCGCTCAAACACGGCATGGACATTCGCGACGTTGCGCCGTCGCTGTCGCTGTTCCGCGGCGTGCGCGTCGACCCGGCAAGCGGCGCACTGGAATTCACCGGATCGGCCGGCCCGGGCGCGGTGGTCGACCTGCTGATCCACCTTCCGGTGCTGATGGTCATCGCTAATGCCGCGCACCCCCTTGATCCCGATCCGCCCGCCGCAGCATTGGACGTGCTGGCGTGGAAGTCGCCCGAGCAGTTGGCGCAGTTGTCCAACCACGACCCGGAATACCTGCGCGCCGTGGCGAACACCGAAGCGGTGGTGGCGGCATGGTGATCATCTCCGACGACGTGGTCCCCGCCCGCGCGCCGTGGTCGGCGGTGGTGGACGCCGGTGACCGGCTGGAGATCATCGACCTGAACGGCAACCAGGCCGTGGACTGCCTGCTCTACGACGCCGCCGACCACACCCGCCGCTACAGTGCCCAGGCCACCGTGGCCGCCCAGCGCAACATCTTCCTGACCACCGGCTCGGTACTGCGTACCGCCGACGGCACCGCGCTGATGACCGTCGTCGCCGACGACGTCGGCAATCACGACACCATCGCCGGAGCCTGCTCGCAGGAGTCCAACACGCTGCGCTACGGCCACCACACCGCCCACCAGCACGCCTGCGTCGAGAACTTCCTCGCCGAAGGCTCCAAACACGGCCTGGGCAAGCGCGACATCGTCTCCAACATCAATTGGTTCATGAACGTCCCGGTCGAAGCCGACGGCACGCTGGGCATCGTCGACGGGATCTCCGCGCCGGGCAAGAGCCTGACGTTGCGGGCCGAGACCGACACCTTGGTGCTGGTGTCGAACTGCCCGCAGATCAACAACCCGTGCAACGGTTTTGACCCCACCCCGGTTCGGACGGTGATCACCCGACCATGATCGGCATCGAGGTGGTCGCCCCGGGGCCGCTCACCACGGTGCAGGACTGGCCCGGACGCATCGGCTACTGGCATGTCGGGGTGCCGCCGTCGGGTCCGATGGACGACCTGTCGTTCCGTGTCGGCAACCAGGTACTCGGCAACCCCGAGGGCGCGGCCGGGCTGGAATGCACCCGATCAGGACCCGCCCTGCGCTTTTCGAGCCCGGCGTGGGTCTGTGTCACCGGCGCCGCGGTACCGGTTCACCTGGACGGCGTCCCGGTGCCGCAGTGGCACTCCGTGCGGGTACCCGCCGACGGGCTGCTGGAGATCGGCACCATCCCCGGACCCGGGACGCGCTGCTACGTTCTGGTCGCCGGTGGCATCGCGGAGACGCAATTCCTGGGCAGCGTAGCAACATTCACCCAGGGCGCATTCGGAGGACATCGGGGGAGAGCGCTGCGTGAAGGCGATCTGCTCAACGCCGCCGGCGGCGGCGCACCCGCGCTGTCCCGCGCCCCGTACGAGAGCCGGCCCAGCATCGGCCACCACTGGCAGCTGGCAGTCGCCGAGGGCCCGCACGCGGCGCCGGAGTTCCTGACCCGCGCCGATATGACAACCCTGTTCGCCACCGACTACACCGTGCACTTCAACTCCGACCGCACCGGCGTGCGGCTGGTCGGACCCAAACCGCGCTGGGCCCGCCCGGACGGCGGTGAGGCCGGCCTGCACCCGTCGAATATCCACGACACCCCGTACTGCGTTGGGACACTGGACTTTACCGGTGACACCCCGATCCTGCTCGGCCCCGACGGGCCCAGCCTGGGCGGGTTCGTCTGCCCGGTGACGGTGGTGCGCGGCGACCGCTGGAAACTCGGTCAGCTCGCACCGGGCGACACCGTGCGGCTGGTGCCGATCCGGGCCGGCCATGCCCCGCCGGTGGCGTCGCTGGGGCCGCGCCGCCGGGCGGCGATGCCGGTGGTCTCGGAATCCGGTGACGCCGACGACGGAGTGCTGACGCGCCACACCGGCCGAGATGGGACGGCGGTGACCATGCGCCGAGCCGGTGACGGCGGGATTCTGCTCGAATACGGCCCGATGACACTGGACCTGGCGTTGCGGGCACGGGTCCAGGTGCTCTACGACCAGGTCCGGGAGCGCGGACTGCCCGGGTTGGCCGAACTGACGCCCGGGGTGCGCTCGCTGCAGATCCAGTTCGACACCGAGCGGTCCTCGTGCGCCGAGGTTGTCGAGGAACTGGCCGCGATCGACGATGCGTTGCCGCCGTGCGATGAGCTCGTGGTGCCGAGCCGGTCGGTGCGCCTGCCGTTGAGCTGGGACGACCCCGGTACCCACGAGGCGATCCGCCGCTACATGTACGGCGTGCGGGCCGACGCGCCGTGGTGCCCGTCGAACATCGAATTCATCAGGCGCATAAACGGACTCGACGACATCTCGCAGGTGCACGACATCGTCTTCGGCGCCCAGTACCTGGTGCTGGGCCTCGGCGACATCTACCTCGGCGCGCCGGTGGCCACCCCGCTGGATCCGCGGCACCGGTTGGTGACGACCAAGTACAACCCGGCCCGCACCTGGACCCCGGAGAACGCCGTTGGCATCGGCGGCGCCTACCTGTGCATCTATGGCATCGAAGGACCGGGTGGCTATCAGTTCGTCGGGCGCACCACCCAGGTGTGGAACCACCAGCACGCCACCGCCGGCCTATTTGATACCGAAACGCCTTGGCTGCTGCGCTATTTCGACCGAATCAGCTTCTATCCGGTGAGCGCCGGGGAACTGCTGGAGTTACGCGCCGAAACCGCCGCGGGCCGCGGTGCGGTCGACATCACCGATGGTGAGTTCTCGCTGCCAGCCTACCGGAAGTTTCTCGACGGCAATGCCGAGAGCATCGACGGATTCCGCCGGCAACAGCACGCCGCGTTCACCGCCGAGCGCAGCGCGTGGCGCCGGTCCGGAGAGATCGGTTAAAGCAGTCTCAGTGAGTCGTCGCGGTACAGCACGAAGAAGTACGGCCGGTCGGAGCCCCGCAGGTCCATCGCCCCGATCACCGCGTCGGCGGATATCCGCCGGAAGACGTCGTTGACCGGCGCCTGGTCGTAGACCATTGTCGCGCTGTCGGTTCCGCGGTAGCGCGTGGTGCGCAGCCGAGCCCGGGCCGTCCGGGTCCGCAGCAGCGGCTGCATCAGGTTGATCGGCCCGAGGAACGACCGGGTCTTGAGCACCGGAAGTTTCGTGGAGATGCCCAGCACACTGAACGCCAGCACCGGGTTGAACGCCCACAGCGCGGACCCGTCCCGGGTGGGGAACAGCAGCGGGTGGACCGTCTCGGCGTCGACGAACTGCTTGCCCCACCAGCCGGTGGCGGCCAGCAGCCCGTCCAGCGGGTGTCCGGTCGGCAGCTCGGCGCCGTGCCAGGTGTCGATCATGAAATCGGGGTCGACCGCCTCGGCGGCGTCGAAGATCTCCAGCGCCTCGTCGGTGGTCGTCGGTACCGCCGGGAAAAGATCCGAAACGAGCATGTCGATCACCGTACTTGACAAGTGTCAACGAAGGCGAGTCCCGTTCAGAACACCACGGTTTCGCCTGCGACCCGCAGCACCCGGTCCTGGCAGTGCCACTGCACCGCCCGGGACAGCACGGCCCGCTCGACGTCGGCGCCCAACCGCATCAGGTCGGTCACGCTGTGGGTGTGGTCCACGCGCACCACGTCCTGTTCGATGATCGGCCCCTCGTCGAGCACCTCGGTGACGTAGTGCGCGGTGGCGCCGATCAGCTTCACGCCGCGCTCCCGCGCCCGTTGGTAGGGCGCCGCACCGATGAATGCGGGCAGGAAGGAGTGGTGGATGTTGATCAGCGGGCAGCCCAGCGTCTCGATGAACTCGCCGCTGATGATCTGCATGTAGCGCGCCAGCACCACCAAATCGACGTTGTCGCAGAGCAGTTGCAGCTGCCGCTGCTCGGCTTCGGATCGGATGTCGCGGGTGGCGGGGATGTGGAAGAACGGCACCCCGAACGGGCGGACCTGCTCGGCCAGGTCCGGGTGGTTGGAGATCACCATCGCGACGTTCATCTCCAGTTCCCCGCGACGGTTGCGCCACAGCAGATCCAGCAGGCAGTGATCCGTCCGGGAAGCCATGATCGCCACCCGTTTGGGTTTGGCCGCCTCGGCGAAGCGGTAGTCCATCGCGAAGCGGTCGGCCACCGTGGCGCCGAATCGTTCCCGCAGCCCGTCGATGGCGGCCGGCAGGCCGGGAAGGTGGAAGATCGCCCGCTGTACGAACGTCCCGTCTTCGGGGGCGGTCGAATGCTGGTCCAGCGAGATGATGTTGCCGCCGGCTTCGGCGAGGAAGGCGCTGACCGCGGCGATGATGCCGTGACTGTCGGGGCAGCGCAGCAGCAGTCGCCCGATGTTGGCCGTCGCGGCGTCCGGCGCGCCCGTACTGCCCGGACTCCCGGAAGTACTCGCCATGGCCGCCCTTCGCCGATCCGGATGTCAACGGCTCAGGGTACCGGTGTAGTGGACCAATATCCGACACACCGAGCAGCTAACGCAGTCACACACGCAACACCAGGCACACTAGTCACAACAACTAGGCCTGGAGGGTGCTGCCGTGTACCGAGTGTTTGAAGCCCTTGACGAGCTGGGCTCCATTGTTGAAGAAGCACGTGGCGTGCCCATGACGGCCGGTTGCGTGGTACCCCGCGGCGATGTCCTCGAGTTGATCGACGACATCCGCGACGCCATCCCCGGCGAGCTGGACGACGCGCAGGACGTTCTCGACGCCCGCGACTCGGTGCTCAACGAGGCCAAGGAGCACGCGGACTCGATGGTCAGTTCCGCCACCGCCGAATCCGGCTCGATGGTCAGCCACGCCCGGGCCGAGGCCGACCGATTGCTGGCCGACGCCAAGGGCCAGGCCGACCGGATGGTGGCCGAAGCCCGCGGGCACAGCGAGCGGATGCTCACCGAGGCCCGCGAGGAGGCCGGCCGGCTGACCGCTACCGCCAAGCGCGAATTCGAGACCGCCACCACCCGTGCCCAGGCCGAATGCGACCGATTGGTCGAGAACGGCAACGCCGCCTACGAGAAGGCCGTGCAGGAGGGCATCAAGGAGCAGCAGCGGCTGGTCGGGCAGAACGAGGTGGTGGTCTCGGCACGTGCCGAAGCCACCCGGCTCATCGACTCCGCCCACGCCGAAGCCGATCGGATGCGCGGCGAATGCGACATCTACGTCGATGCCAAACTGGCCGAGTTCGAGGACTTCCTCAACGGCACCCTGCGTTCGATCAACCGCGGGCGCCACCAATTGCGTACCGCCGCCGGGACGCACGACTACGCAACACGCTGACCGCCGGGTCTGATCGGCGGTCCAGCTTCGCCTCTCCTTCGTCGAGCCTTGCTACCGCCGGCGCGGGCTCGCCCGCTGCGTAGAATCGCGCCATGGCGAGACACCCGAACGCAGGAAAGCGGCAGCGGTCTTCGCCGTTCGTGGTCAACATCGCCCGGCTGGGCCGGCGCCCCGGCTCGATGCTGTCGCTTCGGGAGCAGCGTTGCAGTGTCGCGTCCATCGGTCTGGATCTGATGGCGATCCCCGCCGACGCCGAGGTGGACCTGGATCTGCGGATCGAGTCGGTCTCCGAGGGCGTGTTGGTGACGGGCTCGGTCTCGGCGCCCACCGCGGGTGAATGCGCGCGGTGCCTGCGGCCGATCGCCGGCGACATCGACATCACGCTGACTGAGCTGTTCGCCTATCCCGACAGCGCCACCGACGCCACCACCGACGACGACGAGATCGGCCGCGTCGTCGACGACTCGGTGGATCTGGAGCAGGCCATCGTGGACGCGATCGGTCTGGCGCTGCCACTGTCACCGCTGTGCGACCCGGATTGTGCGGGGCTGTGCCCGGACTGCGGGGTGGTGCTGGCAGAGGCGGAGCCGGGACATCATCACGACAAGATCGACCCGCGCTGGGCCAAACTCGCCGAGCTGGCCGGGCCGCCGGCGAACGACGACGGGGACAGGTGAGCCGTCCCCGCCGCGCCGTGCTCGATGCACTGGGCGTGGATCTGACCGATGAACTGCTCACGCTGGCGGTCACCCACCGCAGCTATGCCTACGAGCACGGCGGGCTGCCCACCAACGAACGGCTCGAGTTCCTCGGCGACGCCGTACTCGGGCTGACGATCACCGACGAGCTGTTTCACCGTCACCCGGACCGGCCGGAGGGCGACCTGGCCAAACTGCGCTCCAGCGTGGTCAACACCTCGGCGTTGGCCGATGTCGCACGGGGACTGACCGCCGACGGCCTGGGCGCCCACCTGTTGCTCGGCCGCGGCGAGGTCAACACCGGTGGGGGCGACAAGTCCAGCATCCTGGCCGACAGCATGGAGTCGCTGCTCGGTGCGGTGTATCTGCAGCACGGTATCGACACGGTGCGCGAGGTGATCCTGCGACTGTTCGGTCCGCTGCTCAACACCGCCGCCACCCTGGGCGCCGGACTGGACTGGAAGACCAGCCTGCAGGAACTGACCGCGGCGCGCGGTATCGGCGTGCCAAACTACCAAGTCAGCTCCACCGGGCCTGACCATGATCGGGAGTTCACCGCGACCGTCGTCGTCGCGGACACCGAATACGGCACGGGAGTCGGCCGGTCCAAGAAGGAAGCCGAGCAGAAGGCGGCGGCCGCGGCCTGGACGGCGCTGGACGCGCTGGACGCCGGCGCGCCCGGGTAGCAGCGCATGCCGGAGCTTCCCGAGGTCGAGGTGGTGCGCCGTGGCCTGGACACCCACCTGGTGGGCCACACCATCACCGGTGTGCGGGTTCATCACCCGCGTGCTGTGCGCCGCCATGAGGCCGGCCCCGCCGATCTGACCGGCCGTCTGCTGGGTGCGAAGATCACCGGCACCGATCGGCGCGGCAAGTACCTCTGGCTGCTGCTCGGTACCGGCGAGGCCCTGGTGGTGCATCTGGGCATGAGCGGGCAGATGCTGCTGGGAGAGTTGCCCGACAACAGGCACCTGCGGATCGCCGCGGTGCTCGACGACGGTACGAAGGTCAGCTTCGTCGACCAGCGAACGTTCGGCGGTTGGCAGCTCACCGATCTGGTCACCGTGGACGGAAGTCTGCTGCCGCTGCCGGTGGCCCATCTGGCCCGCGACCCGCTGGACCCGTGCTTCGATGTCGAATCGGTGGTGAACGTGCTGCGGCGCAAGCACTCCGAGATCAAGCGGCAGTTGCTGGATCAAACGGTGGTGTCCGGCATCGGCAACATCTACGCCGACGAGGCGCTGTGGCGCGCCGGAATTCGCGGCACCCGGATGGCCGACGCGTTGTCCCGGCCGCGGTTACGCGCGCTGCTCGGGGCGGCCGGGGCCGTGATGCGCGATGCGCTGGCGGCCGGGGGCACCTCGTTCGACTCGCTGTATGTCAACGTCAACGGTGAGTCCGGCTACTTCAGCCGGTCGCTGGACGCCTACGGCCGCGAAGACGAGCCATGCCGGCGATGCGGAACGCTCATCCGGCGGGCGAAGTTCATGAACCGCTCGTCGTACTACTGCCCGAAATGCCAGCGCTGACGCTGTCCCTTCCCCCGCCGAGCGTGCGGAAATGTTCGGTAAAACCCCTGGTCGAGGTGGACACTTCTGCACGCTCGGCATGGATGGCGGGCACGCTCGGCATGGATGGCGGGCACGCTCGGCATGGATGGCGGGCACGCTCGCCGCAGCTGGGCGTCATTCGAAGATGTCGCCGCACACCCGCCCCGGCGGCAGCGCCGGATCGACGAACCACTCCCGGCCCAAGAACGCACCGACCATCTGCGGGGGCAGCCACGACAGCGTGCCGAACAACACCGCCGCCACCCGGTTGTTTCCGACCTGCGAGCGATGCGCGGCGAACGCATCCCGCTTCTGCCGACCGTACCGAAACACGTTGATGCGGTGGGTGATTGCGGACCCCGGCGTGTAGGCGGTCGGCAGTATCTCGGGCTCATACGGCGCCGGCAGTCGCAGCGCCCGCGCGACCCTGCTGAGCCGGATCAGCATCTCCCGCGGCATGGTCGCCTCCAAAATCCGCGGTGTGCCCGCGAGTTCGGCGGCCCGCTTGCCGACGTGATGCACCTGCACATGATCGCGATGGCCGTAGCCGCCGTTGGCCTGGTAGCTGAGGAGCAGATCGGCGCTCTCGTCGCGCAGGATCGCGGCCAACCGCTGTGCGGCCTCCTCGACATCGGCGCGGGCGAAGCGGACCCGGCCCGGCGGGTCGGGATAGAACCGCGCACCGTAGCCGCTGTCGGCATAACCGAGGTGCTCGACCCGATGCACCCCGAGAGCGTCTGCGCTGACCCGTAATTCCTCGAGTCGCACGTCGTCGTCCTCGTTGTGGACGCGGCCGTCGGTGGCCACCACGAGCACCACCCGGTGCCCCTGGGCGACCGCCCGAGCCAGGGTTCCCCCGGTCAGCACCACTTCGTCGTCCGGATGGGCGTGGAAAGCGACGACAGTGGCCATGACCGCCCAGTATGCCCGGCGGCTGCCAAGATATCCCCATGACGAAGTTGTGGGTGGAACGCACCGGAACCCGTCGCTACACCGGGCGCAGTTCCCGGGGCGCGCAGGTGCTCATCGGCAGCGAGGACGTCGACGGCGTGTTCACCCCCGGGGAACTGCTCAAGATCGCCCTGGCGGCCTGCAGCGGCATGTCCAGCGACGCCCCGCTGGCGCGCCGGCTCGGTGACGACTACCCGGCGACGATCCAGGTCTCCGGTCCCGCCGACCGGGAGCAGGAGCGCTACCCACTGCTGGAGGAGACCCTGGAGCTGGACCTGTCCGGCCTGGACGACGCCGAGAGGCAACGCCTGCTGACCGTGGTGCATCGCGCCGTCGACCAGGTCTGCACCGTGGGCCGCACGCTCAAGTCCGGCACCGAGGTGCGGTTCGAGATCGCCCAACGTGACTGACGTTCGGCTGACGGCGTGGGTGCACGGTCACGTCCAGGGGGTCGGTTTTCGCTGGTGGACCCGCTCGCGCGCGCTGGAGTTGGGACTGACCGGATACGCCGCGAACCGCCCGGACGGCCGCGTCCAGGTCGTCGCGCAGGGCCCCCGCGAGGACTGCCGGCGTCTGCTGGATCTGCTGCAAGGCGGCGCCACACCGGGCCGGGTGGACACCGTGGTCGCGGACTGGATGGCCGCCGGGGACCCGATCGACGGGTTCGCCGAACGCTAGACCGGTAGTCTCACACCCCGTGCACCTCAAGAGTCTGACGCTGAAGGGCTTCAAGTCCTTCGCCGCGCCCACGACTCTGCGCTTCGAACCTGGCATCACCGCGGTGGTCGGACCCAATGGTTCGGGCAAGTCCAACGTGGTCGACGCGCTGGCCTGGGTGATGGGTGAGCACAGCGCCAAGACGCTGCGCGGCGGGAAGATGGAAGACGTCATCTTCGCCGGCACCTCCTCGCGTGCGCCGCTGGGCCGTGCCGAGGTCACCGTCACCATCGACAACTCCGACAACGCGCTGCCGATCGAGTACGCCGAGGTCTCGATCACCCGGCGGATGTTCCGCGACGGTGCCAGCGAATACGAGATCAACGGCGCCGGCTGCCGCCTGATGGACGTCCAGGAGCTGCTGAGCGACTCCGGTATCGGCCGCGAGATGCACGTCATCGTCGGCCAGGGTCGGCTGGCGCAGATCCTGGAGTCGCGGCCCGAAGACCGGCGGGCGTTCATCGAAGAGGCCGCGGGCGTGCTCAAGCACCGCAAGCGCAAAGAAAAGGCGGTGCGCAAGCTCGACGCCATGTCGGCCAACCTGGCTCGGCTGACCGACCTGACGACCGAGCTGCGTCGCCAGCTCAAGCCGCTGGGTCGCCAGGCTGAGGTGGCGCGCCGCGCCGCGACGATCCAGGCCGACCTGCGCGACGCGCGGCTGCGGCTGACCGCCGATGACTTGGTGTCCCGGCAGGCCGAGTTCGCCGGGGCCGGCAACGCCGAGGCGACACTGCGCCGCGAACACGATCAGATCACCGAACGCCTGACGGTGGCCGCCGACGAGCTGACCACCCACGAATCCGCCGTCGCCACTCTCACGCACCGTGCCGAAGCCGCCCAGCAGACCTGGTTCTCGCTCTCGGCGCTGGCCGAGCGGGTCAGTGCCACCGTGCGTATCGCCAGCGAACGTGCCCAGCATCTCGATGAGGAGCCGATCAGCACCGGCGGCGTCGACCCCGAGGCGCTGGAGGCCGAAGCCGAACAGGTGGCCGCCGCTGAACAGCAGCTGCTGGCCGAGCTCACGGACGCCGGTACCCGGCTGGAGGCCGCCCGCGCTGAGTTGGCCGAACGGGAGCGCCGCAGCGCCGAGGCTGAGAAGGCGCACCTGGCCGCGGTCCGCGCCGAGGCTGACCGGCGCGAGGGCCTGGCCCGCCTCACCGGCCAGGTGGAGACCATCCGGGCGCGAGTCGAGTCGATCGACGTCCACGTCGGGCAGCTGAGCCAGCGCATCGAGGAGGCCGCCGAGCGCGCCCAGGCCGCCCAGGCGGAGTTCGAGACGGTGCAGGGCCGGGTCGCCGAACTCGACCAGGGTGAGGTCGGCCTGGATGAACACCACGAACGCACGGTGGCCGCGCAGGTTCTCGCCGATCAGCGGGTGGCCGAGCTGCAGGCCGGTGAACGCGGCGCCGAACGTCAGGTGGCGTCGCTGCGGGCCCGTATCGACGCGCTGTCGATGGGGCTGGAACGCCGCGACGGTGCGGCCTGGCTCACCCAGAATCACAGCGGTTCAGGGCTGTTCGGGTCGATCGCCAAGCTGGTCAAGGTCCGCTCCGGTTACGAGTCGGCGCTGGCCGCGGTGCTGGGATCGGCCGCCGACGCGCTGGCCGCCGAGAATGCCGGTGCGGCCCGTTCGGCGTTGACCGCACTCAAGACCGCCGACGGGGGCCGGGCCGCGATCGTGCTGGGGGACTGGCCGATCCAGACGCCCCCCGAACACGCCGGTGGGCTGCCCGACGGGGCCCGGTGGGCCCTGGAGCTGATCGAGGCGCCGGATCGGCTGCGCGGCGCGATGACGGCGATGCTGGGGTCGGTGGCGGTGGTCGCCGACCTGCCGGCCGCGCTGGATCTGGTGGCCGCTCGTCCGGGGGTGCGCGCGGTGACCGTCGACGGTGATCTCGTCGGCGCCGGTTGGGTCAGTGGCGGTTCGGACCGCAAGCCTTCCACTCTGGAGATCAACAGCGAGATCGACAAGGCGCGCGCCGAGCTGGCCGGCGCCGAGACGCAGGCCGGGGAACTGGGTGCGGCTCTCTCCGGTGCTCTGACCGAGCAGGCCGCCCGCCAGGACGCCGCCGAGCAGGCACTGGCCGCGCTCAACGAGTCCGACGCCGCCATCGCCGCGACCCACGAGCAGTTGGGCCGTCTCGGGCAGGAGGCCCGCGCCGCGGAGACCGAATGGCACCGCCGCCTGCGCGAGCGCGAAGAGCTGGAGGCCGGCCGGGCGCAGACCGTCACCGAACTCGGCGAGCTGGAGTTCCGGCTGCGCAATGCCGAACAGGATCAGCCGGCAGACGCCGCCGAGCCGGTGGATCGCCAGCAGATCGCCGCGGCGGCCGAGGCGGCTCGCAGCGTCGAGGTGGAGGCGCGGCTGGCCGTGCGTACCACCGAGGAACGCGCCAATGCCGTTCGGGGGAAAGCAGATTCACTGCGCCGGGCAGCGGCGGCCGAACGTGAGGCCCGAGTGCGCGCCGAGCAGGCCCGCGCCGCCCGCGCGCTTGCGGCCGCCACGTCGGCTGCGGTGGCCGAGGCCGGCGTCACCTTGGCCCAGCGCCTGCAACTGGTCGTGGCCGCGGCCTCGCGCAGCCGGGATGCGCTGGCCGGCGAACGTCAGCACCGGTCTGCCGCGATGGCCGCCGTGCGCGACGAGGTGAACTCCCTGAGCACCCGCATCACCGCGCTCACCGAGTCGCTGCACCGCGACGAGGTCGCCAAGGCCCAGGCATCGCTGCGGATCGAGCAGCTAGAACAGAACGTGCTCGAACAGTTCGGGATGAGCTCGGCGGACCTGATCGCCGAATACGGGCCCGACGTCGCTCTGCCGCCCACCGAGTTGGAGATCGCCGAGTTCGAGCAGGCCCGTGAGCGCGGCGAGCAGGTCACCGCGCCGGCTCCCATGGCGTTCGACCGGCCCACCCAGGAACGCCGGGCCAAGCGCGCCGAACGTGAACTGGCCGAGCTGGGCCGGGTCAACCCGCTGGCACTGGAGGAGTTCGCCGCACTCGAAGAGCGCTACAACTTCCTGTCCACCCAGCTCGAAGACGTCAAGGCGGCCCGCAAAGACCTGCTCGACGTGGTGTCCGAGGTCGACGCACGCATCCTGCAGGTGTTCACCGACGCCTACGCCGATGTGGAACGCGAGTTCACCGAGGTGTTCGCGGCACTGTTCCCCGGCGGCGAGGGCCGGCTGCTGCTGACCGACCCCGGCGACATGCTCACCACCGGGGTCGACGTCGAAGCCCGCCCGCCCGGCAAGAAGGTCAAGCGGCTGTCGCTGCTGTCCGGTGGCGAGAAGTCACTGACCGCGATCGCCATGTTGGTGGCGATCTTCCGGGCCCGCCCGTCGCCGTTCTACATCATGGACGAGGTAGAGGCCGCCCTCGACGACACCAACCTGCGCCGTCTGCTGGCGTTGTTCGAGATGCTGCGGGCCCGCTCGCAGCTGATCGTCATCACCCACCAGAAGCCGACCATGGAGGTCGCCGACGCGCTGTACGGGGTGACCATGCAGGGTGACGGGATCACCGCGGTGATCTCGCAGCGCATACGCGGCGAGGAGCTGGTCGCCAGCCCGAGTTAGCCGGTCAGCTCGCCCAGGGTGAACCGCACCTCAGCGGGCTCGTGCACAACGGCGTGATCGCCGTCGAGCGCAGCGACCGGCCGGTATACGTCGCCGTCGAGGCGGTAGGCCAGGAACCACTCTCCGGTCGGGGCCTCGGCGTCGACGATCCAGTAGTGCTCGATGCCGGCCTTGGCGTACTCGTACAGCTTCATCACGTGGTCCATGCTGCGTGAGCCGGGCGAGACGATCTCGACGACGAGCACAACGTCGGCCGCTGGGACCCGCGTGGCGCTCGGCTTGAATGCGGCTTCTCGAATCACCGTGATGTCCGGGTCACGCACGCTGGGCGGAAACGATGTACTCGTCGTGACCTCGATTTCGGGAAGCGTTCGCATTCCACCCGGTAGGTGATCATCGAGGAGGCGGGTGAATCGTTTCGAAATTTCCTGATGTATCAGCGGTGGTCGCGGCGACATGATGATGGACCCCTCACTGAGCTCCCACCGTCGCGCATGGGCGATCTCCAGCGCATCCCACTGCTCCAGGGTCATCAAGTCAAACGGCCCATCCAACAGCTCGGACACGGTCCACCTCCTTCCGATGGCAGCTCAGGTAGTTGCAGATTACGCCCGAAGGCGTCTTGGTCGCAGTCTGCCGAACACCACCGACAACCCGTGCCCGCCGAGGCCCTGAAACAATGGCGGGCGTGTCTGAAGGTCTCTGGATCGCCCTAGCGGTCGCCGTCGCCCTCGTCGTCATCGCCGCGCTGGTCTTCGGCCTGGTGCGCCAACGGCGCCGGCGCATCAGCCTGTCGGGCGCAACACGCCCAGAACAGCAGAGCCTGGACCGCTCCGGCGGCTACACCGCGTCGACGGGAATCGAGTTCAGCCGCACCGAGACCCCGGTCGTCGGCGACGACGCCACCGTGCCCCGCGACGCCCCCCGGCGCACGATCACCGACGTCGCACTGCCCGAAGCACCCGCCGAGGCCGTTCGCGAACCCGACATCGAACCGGTTGACGGCCGGATGCAGCGCCTGCGCGGCCGGTTGGCCAAATCGCAGAATGCGTTGGGGCGCAGCGTGCTCGGGCTGCTCGGCGGTGGCGACCTGGACGACGACTCCTGGCAGGACATCGAGGACACCCTGCTGGTCGCCGACCTGGGGCCCGTCGTCACCGAGTCGGTGGTCGCCCAGCTGCGGGAACGGCTGGCCGGTGGTCAGGTGCGCACCGAAGCCGAGGCCCGCGCCGTGCTGCGTGACGTGCTGATCGGCGAGCTGCAGCCCGGCCTGGACCGCGCGATCAGGGCGCTGCCGCATGACGACCATCCCTCGGTGCTGCTGGTGGTGGGGGTCAACGGCACCGGCAAGACCACCACGGTAGGCAAACTGGCCCGGGTGCTGGTGGCCGACGGCCGGCGGGTGGTGCTCGGCGCCGCCGACACGTTCCGGGCCGCTGCCGCCGACCAGTTGCAGACCTGGGCGGCGCGGGTCGGGGCGGAGGTCGTGCGCGGCCCCGAGGGGGCAGATCCGGCCTCGGTGGCTTTCGACGCCGTCGACACCGGTGTGCGATCCGGTGCCGATGTCGTCGTCGTGGACACCGCCGGGCGGCTGCACACCAAGACCGGGCTGATGGACGAACTCGGCAAGGTCAAGCGGGTGGTGACCAAGCGCGCAGCCGTCGATGAGGTGCTGCTGGTGCTCGACGCCACCATCGGGCAGAACGGCCTGGCGCAGGCCCGGGTGTTCGCCGACGTCGTCGACATCACCGGGGTGGTGCTGACCAAGCTCGACGGCACCGCCAAGGGCGGGATCGTCTTCCGGGTGCAGCAGGAGCTGGGAGTCCCGGTCAAGCTGGTGGGGCTCGGCGAGGGACCCGACGACCTGGCCCCGTTCGAGCCGGAGGCGTTTGTCGACGCGTTGCTGGGCTGAGCGAAATGCGCCGATCGTGACCGTCCTGTGACCTCGCGGCGATCGTAAGGTAATTTTTCCCTGTGACCCCCGCACTCTTTGGCGCTGTTGCGCGCTGCCTTACCCCGTTTTTGGCTGTTGCCGCACTGGCCGGCGCGAGTCCGGCCCAGGCCGACGGGGACAACCCGCTGGCCGGTAGGCCGTTCTATGTCGACCCGATCTCGAAGGCGATGCATGCCTCCAGCGCGCAGCCGGACAGTGCCGAGCTGGCTCGGGTAGCCAACACCCCCCAGGCCTACTGGCTTGACCAGGCCTTCTCGCCCGGCTCGGTCGGTGCGACCGTGGCCCGCCACACCGGTGCGGCGGCTGCGGCCGGGGCCACGCCGGTGCTGGTGCTCTACGCGATCCCGCATCGGGACTGCGGCAGCTACGCCGCCGGCGGATTCTCCTCAGGCGCGTCCTACCGCGCCTGGGTCGACGGCGTCGCCGACGGAATCGGCGGCAACCCGGCCGCGATCATCCTCGAGCCCGATGCGCTGGCGATGGCCGACTGCCTCTCCGGTGACGCGCGCCAGGAGCGCTTCGATCTGATCAGCTACGCCGTGGACACGCTGAGCCGCAACCCGGCCACCGCGGTCTACGTCGACGCAGGGCACTCCCGCTGGGTCAGTGCCGGCGAGATGGCGAACCGGCTCAACCAGGCCGGTGTGGGCCGCGCCCGGGGCTTCAGTCTCAACTCGACGAACTACTTCACCACCGAAGAGGAAACCGGTTACGGCGAAGAGATCTCGGGTATGACGGGCGGAGCGCACTACGTCATCGACACCTCCCGCAACGGTGTCGGTCCGGCCGAGGGCGACCCGTTCGGCTGGTGCAACCCCAGCGGTCGGGCCCTGGGCACACCGCCCACCACCGACACCGCCGGACAGCACGCCGACGCCTACCTGTGGGTCAAGCGGGTGGGGGAGTCCGACGGCAGTTGCGGCTCGGGTGAGCCCGCGGCGGGGCATTTCGTCAGCGAGTACGCGATCAACCTGGCGCGCAACGCCGGCTGAGCGCGGCCCACTGAAAGCGGAACTGCCTAGGGCCCAGCGGGTGACGATCAGCTATGACGAGGCGTTGCGAGAGCGGATCCGGGCACGCCTGGACGCTCATGACCGCCGCGCGGTGACGGACCCGTCGAAGCGGCACGCGGCCGTCGCGGTGGTGATCGTGGACTCCGAGATCGGTGAAGACCGAGTCGACCCTGCGCCCGTGGACGACTGGATCGGCGGGCGGCCCATGCCGGAGGCGGGACTCGACGGCCGCATGGTCGACGTGTCCGGAGGTGCTGCTTTCCTCTTGTGCCGCAGAGCTTCTCGTCTCACCTCGCATGCCGCTCAGTGGGCGTTGCCCGGGGGTCGCCTGGATCCCGGCGAAACCGCCGTCGACGCTGCGCTGCGGGAGTTGGATGAGGAGGTCGGCATCAGGCTGCCCGGCTCAGCCGTGCTGGGTCTCCTCGACGACTACCCGACACGCTCCGGATACGTCATCAGCCCGGTGGTGATCTGGGGCGGTGGGCGGCTCGACCCGCGGCCCGCGCCCGACGAGGTGGTCGCGGCCTACCGGGTCGGGCTGCACCAATTGCAACGCGACGACTCCCCGCGCTTCATCTCGATCCCGGAGAGCTCGCGTCCGGTCGTGCAGATCCCGTTGGGCAACGACCTCATCCACGCGCCGACGGGCGCGGTGCTGCTGCAATTGCGGTGGCTGTGCCTGGAGGGTCGAGGAGACCCGGTCGATGAACTCGAGCAACCGGTGTTCGCCTGGAAATAACTCCGGGCACCGATGCCCCGCATTAGGCTGCGGTCCATGGCGAAGGACCGCGCTGCGCTTGTCGCCGGCAGCATCCGGCTGGCCTCGGGCGTATCTTTCCTGGTCGACCCCCTGCGGGCGAACAGGATATGGGGAGAACCGGATGACCCCGGGCCTTCCGCACGTCTGCTTCTCCGGTCGATGGGCTACCGCGACGCCCTGATCGGGGGCCTGTTGCTGTATGCAGCCGTGCGTGGCCGAGATACCCGCGGCTGGTTCCTGGCTTCCGGTGGTGCAGACGCGGCCGATCTGCTGGGCGGGATGAGCGTGCACGCCGACCTCAAGCGCGGCCAGCAGATCATCGGCCTCGGTGGAGCGATCGTCGGCATCGGCGTTGGGCTCTGGGGCGCCACCCGTCACGCCGGTCAGGGTGTCCAGCGTCGCGGGTAGCCGCGAAGTGCGGACGTGATCGAGCTCCGGTCGTGGTAGAACCGGAAGTCATGAGTGGTCTTGCGGCTCAGACCCGGTGGATGGACGCCACTGCGCAGGCGGAGCTGGTCGCCAAGGCGAGGTCAGCCCGAGCGAGCTGCTGGAAGCGGCGGTCGAGCGGATCGAACAGTCGAATCCGACTCCCTGACACCCAGAAGGCCCCCGTCGAAACGGGGGCCTTCGGCTAGACGGAAAGCTGCTACTTGGGTGGCATCCGGATACCGCCGTCCACGCGGACGACTTCGGCGTTCATGTAGGAGTTGGTGATCAACTCGATCACCATGGACGCCAGTTCGTCGGGCTTGCCCAGTCGGTGCGGGAACAGCACGGACTGACCGAGCTTGGCCTTAAAGGCCTCGGAGGCTTCACCTTCCCCGTAGATCGGGGTGTCGATCAGGCCGGGCGCGACGGTGTTCACGCGGATGCCGACCGCCGAAAGGTCCCGGGCCACCGGCAGGGTCAGGCCTACGACGCCGCCCTTGGACGACGAGTAGGCGGCCTGGCCGATCTGGCCGTCGAACGCCGCGACGCTGGTCATGTTGACGATCGCACCGCGTTCGCCGGTGTCGGTGAGCTCGTTGCGGCTCATCGCGGTGGCCGCGATCCGGATGCAGTCGAAGGTGCCGACCAGGTTGATGTCGATGACCTTCTTGTAGAGGTCCAGCTTGTGCGCCGACTCGAACTCGCCGTCCTTGCCGATGGTGCGCTGAGCCCAGCCGACGCCGGCCGAGTTCACCAGTGCCCGCAGCGGGCCGAGGTCGGCGGCTGTGTTGACGGCGTCGATGATCTGGTCGGTGCTGGTCACGTCGACCGGGACGAACACGCCGCCGATCTCGTGGGCCAGTGCCTCGCCCTTGTCCGCCTGCAGGTCGGCGACGACGACCCGGGCTCCCTTGGCAGCCAACTGACGCGCAGTTGCCGCACCGATTCCTGACGCGCCACCGGTGACGATCGCGCTCGCTCCGTTGATATCCACGCCGACACCTTACGCGGGCACGGTGCGGCATCCGGACGCGGGCGAGGGATGGGGCGGGGACATCGCGGGATTATCACGATGTCCGGCAGCATCGGGTTATGTCAGCTTGGTTGCCTTTCGGCGGAACGACTGACTAAAACTGTTGTGGGTGGTTCAATTTCGATTGAATAACGGTTCGGTCGCAGATCCGCCGTTAGCAGTTCTCTTGGAAGGCGTGGCTGCGATGACTGTCATTGATGGTGCGGCTGCGCTGCGCCGTGTTCGCGTATTGCTGAGCTGCCTAACCGCTCTAGCTGTGCTTGCCGGCGTGGCCGGAGTATTCCGCGCTTCGCCTTTGACCCCAACGGCATCCGCTGCATCGGCTTCGGCAGTGGAGCTGACCGGGGGCGGTACCGCGTTCGTGATGGGCGGCAGCGGTGTTCCGTTGCCGTCGGACGGTTATGTGAACGCCGCCAACCTGTTTTATCTGCAGCCGCACGGTTTCACCGGGACGCCACAATCGCTTTTCACGCCGCAGTTGTACTTTCCCGGAAACGTCTCCGAAGTCGAAGGGGCGCAGATACTTGCCGATGCGATCAGCAAAGAGATCGCCACCGGACAAGTGAACGCCGAAAATCCGGTGTACGTCTTCGGCTACTCGCAGAGCTCCGCGATGTCGTCGATGACCATGGAACAACTCCACCACCAAGGTGTGTCCGCCGAAGACGTTCACTTCGTGTTGGTCGGCAATACCGCCAACCCCAACGGCGGCCTGGTCGAAATGATGAATTTCACCGGCGGCGACGTCAGCTTCCTGACCGGGCTGACCCTGGGGCACCCCACGCCGGACTACTTCTCCACCGACGTCTACACGATGGAGTACGACGGGTACGCCGACTTTCCGAAGTATCCGCTGAACCTGCTGGCGACACTCAATGCCCTCGCCGGCATGCTCTTGCTGCACAACGGGTACCTGGGACTGAGCCCCAGTGACATCGCGAACGCGATCGAACTGGACACCACCGACCCCAGCAGCCCGACCAACTACTACATGATCCCCACCGAGAGTCTGCCGTTGCTGGATCTGTTGCGGCTCAACCCGTCCTGGGGCAGCCCGCTGGCCGCGTTGCTGGAACCGACCATGCGCATTCTGGTGAACCTGGGCTACGGCAGCCTGACCGAAGGCTGGAACCAGGGGCCCGCCAACGTGCCGACCACCATCAGCTGGAACCTGTTGCCCAGCAACATCAGCCTGTCGGACATCAGCTCCGCCCTGGCCAACGCCTGGAACCAGGGCGTTCAGGACGCGTTCAAGGAATTGGCTGACCCGAAGACCTACATTCCGGGCGGATTCCTGTCGGAGGAGCCGTTCTCCACCTTGTGGGCCGCGGCGGAGCGCGTCTTCTTCGACGTCCAGGACACCGGTTCGTGGTGGGGCGCACCGGCGATGGCCACCGACCCCCAGGGCGCTCCGTTGGACACCAACGTCGACCTGTCCCCGATCGCCGACGCCCTCGGCCTCGACTCCTGAAGAAAGGTCGTTCGACAATGAAGCGTCGTGATCGTGTGGGACGTGCGCTCGCCTGCGCCGTCGCCGCACTGGCCCTTGCGTTGACGCCACTCGCGGTGGCACCGTCGGCGCAGGCGGACTTCGACTTCCTGGACCCCAGCACCTGGTTTGATCCGGCCGCCTTCGAGCCCGCCGCTGTGGAACCGGCCAACTTCGACGCCGGTGAGATCGGCCTGGCCGCCGCCGAACCGTTCGACATCGGCTCGGTCGACTTCAATGCGTTCTCGCCGGGCGACTGGGCCGACCTCTACCAGGACTGGTTCTACACGCCGATCCACAGCATGGTGGAGGACTGGCTGCACGACGCCGGTAACCAGCTCACGATCGATCTGATCAACACCCCGTGGGTGCTGATGTTCGGTCGCGACCTGATCGGTGACGGCGTCGACGGCTTCACCGGCGCCAACACCTCGCTGTTCGGTTGGCTGGGCCTGGGCAACCTCGGTGACGGCGGCTTCCTGTTCGGCGACGGCGGCACCGGCGCGGCCGGGGTGGCCGGAGTCAACGGTGGCATCGGCGGGGCCGGCGGTGACGCCGGACTGTTCGGCAACGGAGGCATGGGCGGCCAAGGTGCCGCCGCCTACCTCGCCGCCGACGGCACCGTGATCGAGGCCGCTGACGGTGGCCAGGGCGGCAACGGTGGCCTGTTCTACGGCGATGGCGGCATCGGCGGTCAGGGCGGCACCGGCTTCCATGACACCTTCAACGGCACCAACCTGGTGGCGCACGACGGCGGCGACGGCGGCAGCGGTGGCAACGCGCTGGCCAGCTGGGGCTTCGGCGGCACCGGTGGTCAGGGCGGATCCGGCTGGGCGGGTGTCAACGGAAATCTCGTGACCGCGTTGAACGGCGGCAACGCCGGCAACGGCGGCGTCGGCGGCAACGCCGGGTGGTTCCTGGGATCCAGCGGAAACGGTGGTGACGGCGGTGTTGGCGGGGTCGGGGCGACCGGCAGCGACGGAACGGCTTCCCAGCCGATGGGCGGCAACGCCGGCGACGGCGGTAGCGGTGGAAGTGCCGGGGCCGCGGGCGCCAAAGCCGGATGGGTCGGCGCACTGGGGAAGGCTGGAGACGACGGTGATGGCGGCGCGGGTGGCGCAGGCGGCGCCGGCCTGACCAACCCGATGGGCACCGGAGGTGCCGGCGGCGACGGCGGCAACGGCGGGGCCGGAGGCACCGGTGCGACCGGCGGTAACGGCGGCGCCGGCGGTGCCGGTGGGGCCGGCGGCAGCGGCAGGGTCGGCGCTAACGGTGGCGACGGCGGCAAGGGCGGCGCTGCCGCCGACCAGGTGGGCAGCGTGGGTGGCCGCGGTGGCGACGGCGGCAACGGCGGTGACGCAAGCGTCGGCGCCGGCGGTGACGGCGGCCGTGGCGGCAACGGCGGGGCAACCGGTGGTGTAACCGGTGGCCCGGGGCTGCCCGGCAGCCCCAACGTCGACGGCACCGGCGGTGCCGGTGGGGCCGGCGGCACTCCGGGGGCGCCCGCTTAGCGCTGTCCGGCCAGCATGGTCCGCACGTTGTCGGCGAACGCGGCGGTGCTGAAACAGACGGGTTCGGCGAACTCCTCCAGCGCTAGGGCCTCGTTCCAGCCGGCGTCGGCGGCCGCGCGCAGCAGCGGTTTGACCATGGCCGTGGCGTGCGACGGCATCGCCGCCACCCGCGAACACCACTGGTCGGCGGCCGCCACGAGCTGGTCATGGGGGACGACTTCATGCACCAGGCCGAGCTGTTGCGCGCTGTGGGCATCGATCGGCTCGCCGCGCAGGTAGTAGGCCAACGCGCCCTGGTAGCCGAGCCGCCGGGTCAACGCCCAGCTGGTGCCCACCTCCGGAAGCAGGCCCAGGCGGCCGAAGGCGGGCACGATCACCGCACGATCGCCGGCGATGGTCAGATCGCAGGTCAGTGCCCACGCGAGGCCGACACCCGCGGCGGCACCATTGAGTGCGGCGATGAAGATGGTGTCCGATCCGGCGATGAGCCGCGCGACACCGCCGAACTCGCGGCGAATCCACCGCCACACGTCGGCGACGCCCTCCGGCGCCGGGTCATTTCGCCCCTCGGTGACCGCGGACATCATCTTCAGGTCGCCGCCGGCACTGAATCCGGGATCGGTGCCGGTCAGCACCACGGCGCGGACGCCGGGGTCGGCGTCCAAGGCGATCAGCGCGCGCCGCAGTTGGCGCACCAGCGGCGCCGATAGCACGTTGAGCCGGCCGGGCTCGTGCAACGTCACCACCGCCCGGTCACCACGATGCTCCACGTGGACCCGCACCGGCGCGTCCGGCGCATCGCCCTCGGCGATCAATCGGTCGTATAGGGATTCGGTCATGGATCCTCCTCCGGTTTGCCGCGCAACGTCGCCCACGCCGCGTCGGCGAAGGTGGTGATGGCGCCGCGCGGAAGTTTCGCCGCGTGGCCTGCCAGCCAGTGCCGGCTGAACTCCTGAGCCGGTCCGAACCAGAGCGCGGCGGTGATCGGGGTCTGCAGGGGCCGCAGCGCACCATAGCTCTGGTGGGGGCGCCACCAGTCCCGGACCGCGCCGAAGAATTCTGTGTTGGATTTCCGCAGCTCCGGGCTGTCGAGTCGGTCGCCCAGCAGCAGTTCGGCCTCGCCGCGGTGTGCCGCAACCCAGCGCAGATGGTGCTCGACGCCGCCGCGAATCCCTCCTTCGGCGGTCGCCTGCCTGCGCAGCATCATGAGGAACCCGGCCTGGTAGTCGGCCATCACCCGGGCGTACACCGCGGCCGCCAGTGCGGCCTTGTCCGGAAAGTGGTGGTACAGGGCGCCCACGCTGACGCCGGCCTGCTGCCGGATCTCTTCCAGGGTCGGGGTCAGTGTCCCGCTCGCGGCGAAGCGAATCCGTGCCGCTTCCAGCAGCCTGTCTCGCGCAGTAGGTCCCGCCACGAGGAATATTCTATTCGAACAGAGATATCCTCGGTAGAGGGTTTCGGGCGACTTCGATGGGGTCGATCGGTACGCTCCGAAAATCATGGGGACGACGTGAGTACGGCGATTGTGGTGGGCAGCGGGCCCAACGGGCTGGCCGCCGCCGTAACCCTGGCGCAGCAGGGCCTGCAGGTCAGCGTGCTCGAAGCCGCCGACCAGGTGGGTGGCGGCACCCGCAGCGGTGAGGCGATCCTGCCGGGCCTGTTGCATGACCACTGCTCGGCGATCCACCCGATGGCCGTGGGCTCACCGTTCCTGTCCGGGCTGGACCTGCAGCGCTACGGCTTGGCGTGGCGCTGGCCGCAGATCGACTGTGCCCACCCACTCGACGGCGGCTCTGCCGGGGTGCTCTACCGCTCGGTCGATCAGACCGCAGACGGGCTGGGCCGCGACGGCCGCCGTTGGCATGCGCTGTTCGACCGCCCGGTCGCCCGCTTCGATGCCCTCAACGACGACATCATGGGCCCGCTGCTGCGGGTGCCACACCACCCGCTGACCCTGGCCCGATTCGGCGCGCCCACCACGCTGCCCGCATCGGCCCTGGCCCGCTGGTTTCGGAGCGCCCAAGCCAGGGCCTTGTTCATTGGCGTTGCCGCACATGCCTTTCGGCCGTTGCACTACCCGATGACCTCGGCGATCGGGTTGGGCATTCTGACCGCCGGGCACCGGCACGGATGGGCGGTGGCCGCTGGTGGATCGCAGGCGATCGCCGATGCGATGGCCGCAGCGCTCACCGATCTGGGTGGCACCATCGAGACCGGGGTGCGGGTGGAGTCCGCCGCACAGTTGCCGCCTGCGGACGTGACGATGTTCGACCTGGCGCCTGAGGCGGTCGCGGGCATTCTCGGTGACCGGCTGCCCGCCCGGGTCGCGCGCGCCTACCGTCGCTTCCGGCGCGGACCCGGCGCCTTCAAAGTGGACTTCGCCGTCGAAGGCGGTGTGCCATGGGTCAATCCGGATGCCCGGCGGGCGGGGACGGTTCACTTGGCCGGGACGCACGCCGAGCTCGAAGCCACCGAACGCGATGTCCATGCCGGACGCATGCCGCAGCGGCCCTTCGTGTTGGTCGGCCAGCAGTATCTGGCCGACCCCCAACGATCCGTCGGCGACGTGCACCCGGTGTGGACCTATGCGCATGTGCCCACCGGCTACACCGGCGACGCCACCGCCGCGATCATCGCCCAGATCGAGCGGTTCGCACCAGGTTTCGCCGACCGCGTGGTCGGTCAGACGGTGCGCAACACCGCCGAGATGGCGGCATACAACGCAAACTACATCGGTGGAGACATCATGACCGGTGCAAAGGACCTCCGCCAGTTGATGTTTGGGCCGCGAGTGACCCTGTCGCCGTATGACACCGGAATCCCCGGCAGATACATCTGTTCAGCGGCAACCCCGCCGGGTCCCGGCGCGCACGGGATGTGCGGAGTCAATGCGGCGAAGCTGGCGCTGAGCCGGCTGTAGTCGCCGCCGTACCTGTGAGCAGCTTGTGACATGGCCGCAACAACGCGGCGCTGCAACCGAAACAACCTCTACGCATTGTATGAGCAACGTGGTCCGCGAAGCGGGCAGTCGCGTCGGCGAGAGGGGTTGGGCTCTTGGATGGTCATCCGCTTACCGGGGTGCCGGACACCGGCGATACCGCGTGGATGCTGATCAGCGCCACTCTGGTGCTGCTGATGACGCCGGGTCTGGCGTTCTTCTACGGCGGCATGGTGCGTGTCAAAAGCGTGCTGAACATGATCATGATGAGTGTCACCGCGATGGGTGTGGTGACCGTGCTGTGGGTGCTCTACGGATACTCGGTGGCCTTCGGTGACGACGTCGGCAATGTAATGGGGCGCCCGAGCGACTACTGGGGCCTCAAGGGCCTCATCGGAGTCAACGCGGTGCCCGCCGGCCCGGACGGAGGCGCTGCGGCCGTGCAGATTCCGATCGTCGGCACAGTGCCGGAGAACGTCTTCGTCGCGTTTCAGCTGATGTTCGCCATCATCACGGTGGCGTTGATCTCCGGGGCGGTCGCCGACCGGATGAAGTTCGGCAGCTGGCTGATGTTCGCCGCCCTGTGGGTGAGCATCGTGTACTTTCCGGTGGCGCACTGGGTGTTCGCGTTCGACGGCGCCACCGCCGCGCACGGCGGCTGGATCGCCAACAAGCTGCATGCCATTGACTTCGCCGGCGGCACCGCGGTGCATATCAACGCTGGCACCGCAGCACTGGTGCTCGCGATCATGCTGGGCCGCCGCCGCGGCTGGCCGATGGCGATGCGGCCCCACAACCTGCCGTTGGTGATGCTCGGTGCCGCTCTGCTCTGGTTCGGCTGGTACGGCTTCAACGCCGGTTCTGCGGTCAGTGCCAATGGAGTCGCGGGGTCGACGTTTCTGACCACCACGATCGCGGCCGCCGCGGCCATGCTCGGCTGGTTGTTGGCCGAGCGAATCCGCGACGGGCATGCGACATCACTGGGTGCCGCGTCGGGCATTGTGGCCGGGCTGGTGGGTATCACCCCGGCGTGTGCCTCGGTGAACGTCGTCGGCGCCCTGGCTATCGGCGCGGTGTCCGGCATCGCCTGCGCCTTGGCGGTGGGCCTGAAATACCGCTTCGGACTGGATGATTCGCTTGATGTCGTCGGTGTTCACCTGGTCGGCGGCGTCGTCGGCACGGGGCTGGTGGGTTTCCTGGCGGCTCCCGCCACCTCCGCCATCGCCGGTGGGTCCGGCGTGTCGCCCGGGCTGCTGTACAGCGGGGGTGCCCAGCAGTTGTGGCGTCAGATCATCGGCGCGTGCAGCGTCGCGGCCTATTCCGCGATCGGAACGGTCATCGTGGCGTGGATCGTCAAACTCACCGTCGGACTTAGGGTGGACGCCGAAGCCGAAGCCTCGGGTATTGACGAAGCACTGCACGCCGAGAGCGGTTATGACTTTGCGGTGGCCGCCAGCCCGGTATCAACCCACTTCGCCGAAGAGAGAAGAGAGTATGAAGCTGATCACCGCGATCGTGAAGCCGTTCACGTTGGAGGAAATCAGGACCGGGTTGGAGCAGGCGGGCCTGCAGGGCATGACGGTCAGTGAGGTCCGGGGCTACGGGCGGCAGAAGGGACACACCGAGGTCTACCGGGGAGCCGAGTACTCGGTCGACTTCGTACCCAAACTGCGGGTCGAGGTCCTCGTCGATGACGCTGCGGTGGAACGGATTCTGGACATCATCGCGCGTGCGGCCCGCACCGGCAAGATCGGCGACGGCAAGGTGTGGGTGACCCCGGTGGAGACCGTGATGCGGGTACGCACCGGTGAACTGGGAGTCGATGCCCTATGAGATTCGACCCGAGTTGATCGTGGCGAAACACGATGACGCGCGTGGATCTGTCGGAGGCGCGGGCCGCGTTTCGGTCGCAGGCCGCGGGCCGGCTGGATTCCGCAGCTTTGCGCGACGCCTGGCGGCACCTGCATGAGAACTGGCTGACCGCCAGGGCGGCCGAGATCGGCGTGGTGGCCGGCAGCGGTTTCGCGATCGTGGCGACCGGTTCGCTGGGGCGGTGCGAATTCCTCCCGCATTCGGACGTGGATCTGCTGCTGCTGCATGACGACAAGCCCGCCGGCGCCGTCGAGGACGTCGCCGCGCTGCTGTGGTACCCGCTGTGGGACGCCCGTGTTCGGCTCGACCACAGTGTGCGCACCGTGGCCGAGGCCGTCGAGGTTGCCGGTGCTGATCTACTCGCCGACCTGGGCATGCTCGACGCCCGCCACATCGCCGGAGACGAGCACCTGTCGGAGCAGCTCGTCCGGGACGTCCGCCACCAATGGCGGCACGGAATCGCTTCCCGCTTCGGCGAACTCGTCGAGACGACACACGCGCGCTGGCAGCGGAGCGGAGACGTGGCGCATCGCGGGGAACCCGATCTGAAAAGCGGACGGGGTGGATTACGCGACGTTCAGCTGCTCAATGCACTGGCACTGGCACAACTTGCCGACCGTGCGACCGTTCGCCGTGCCCAGATGCTCGGAGGCTCGGTGACTGAGGCCTATGTGCGTCTGCTCGATGTGCGCACCGAGCTGCACCGCATCTCGGGCAGTGGCCACGATCTGTTGCCGGCCCAGTACGCCGACCAGATCGGCGAGGCGCTACACATCGGCGACCGCTACGAGCTGTCCCGCAGCCTCTCCGATGCGGCCCGCACCATCAATTGCCGCGTCGACGCAGGCCTGCGCATCGCAGCCAACGCGCTTCCCCGACGCGGGATGTCGGCGGTGCGGCCACGGCTGCGGCGTCCGCTGGACGACGGCGTGGTCGAGTACGCCGGCGAGGTGATCCTGGCTCGCGACGTCCGGCCAGAGCGGGATCCGGGGTTGCTCCTGCGCGTCGCGGCCGCGTCCGCCGCCACCGGATTGCCCATCGCGGCAGACACCGTGAACCGGCTGGCCCACGAGGCACCCGAGCTGCCCGTACCGTGGCCGCGGGAGGCGCTCGACGACCTGTTGGTACTGCTGTCCGCGGGTCCGGCGATGGTGCCTACCGTCGAGGCACTCGATCGCGGGGGACTGTGGGGCCGGCTGTTTCCGGAATGGGCGGCGGTACGCGACCTGCCGCCGCGCGATCCCGTCCACATCTGGACCGTCGACCGGCATCTGATCGAGACGGCGGCCCGGGCTGCGGCGTTCACCACCGCGGTGGCGCGCCCTGACCTGCTGGTGCTCGCCGCCCTGCTACACGACATCGGCAAGGGCAGCGGTGCTGATCACAGCCTTGTCGGCGCCCAGCTGGTCACCGCGATCGGCGCCCGGCTGGGCCTGTGGCCGTGTGATGTCGCGATGCTCGCCACGCTGGTGACCCACCACCTGCTGCTGTGCGACGTCGCCGTCCGCCATGACCTCAATGACCCCGACGTCATCGCCGGTGTCGCCGCAGCGCTGGGCGGGGACGTGGTGCTGCTGGAGGTGTTGCACGCCCTGACCGAAGCCGATTCGGTGGCTACCGGGCCGGCGATGTGGAGCGACTGGAAGGCGTCGCTGGTCGCCGACCTCGTTCGACGGTGCCGCCTGGTGATGGCCGGCGAGCCGCTGCCGCAGGCCGACCCGATCCCCGCCGAATACGTGGCGACGGCGCGCGAGGTTTCTGTGGAGCTGCGCGCCGACGAAGGCGGGCGCGGCTATCGCGTGAACATGATCGCCCCGCACCAGCGCGGTCTACTGTCCAAGGCCGCCGGTGTGTTGGCGCTGAACTCGCTGTGCGTCCACGCGGCGACGGTCAACATCGCCCACGAGACGGTGGTCACCGAGTTCGTGGTGTCGCCGTACTTCGGCCCGCCGCCGGCTGCGGAGCTGATCTGCGAGCAGTTCGGTCTGGCCCTCGCCGACGGCATCGACGTCGCTGCCGCGCTACAACAGCGCCCACGCGAGTCCTGCCGGATGGCCTCCGGCGATGTCGCAGGGGTTCCGGCGAGCGACCTGACGGCCCCGCCTCGCATCGTGTGGTTCGACAGCGCCCCGGGCCGCTCCATCGTCGAAGTCCGCGCCGCTGATCGGCCCGGCCTATTGGCCCGGCTGGCGGCCGCACTGGAGGGGGCGGGAATCGACATCGTGTGGGCTAAGGCCACCACCCGGGGATCGACGGTCGACGACGTTTTCTGTGTGGTCCTGCCGCAGGCGGCTGATCGGGCGGTGGCCGAGAAATATTTACGTAGCGCGTTGGATTAAATCGCCGACGCTGTTATTCTCGCGTATTTTTGCGCTCAAATTGTTTTTCGTTTTAAATTGCGTGTCGATTAATTTGTCCCGAATTGGCATCTCAGGGTCCGGCCAGGAACTCAGGGTGCTGCCAGGGTGGCGGCGTAGCGTTGCCAGCAAGACGTAACATGAACGAAACACTTGGGACAAGTGATGAAGCATTTCGGCAGGATGGCGTCCGCGGGGCTCGCCGTCGGCGCGGTTTTGGCGGTTGGGCTCGGTGGTTTCGGTCCGTTTCCGGCGGGCATCACCGAGGTGACCGCTCCCGTCAGTCAGGTGCTCTCTGCGCCCGGTCCGCAGGCCTGCATCGTCGGCCTCAACTGCGGCTGCATCCGTTACCGCACCTGCCCGGGGCACAAGCGTCCACCGGCACGCGTTCCGGAGGCCCGGCCGGACGGCGAAGTCCCCGCCGTCAGCGGCGAACTGGGCAGCGGCCCGGGCGCGGCCCCGGCAGCGGTTACACAAACACCTGTTTGGGCATCACTGTCGGTTTGACGCCGTAGCGGGGGGTGCCCAGGCCGAGGCCGGAACGTCCCGCCGCGCCCGCCGACCCCATCCCGGCCGGTACCGCGTGCAGCGGAGCGGCCTCTTCTGTGACGCCCGTCCAGCCCGATCCGCTCGATGCCGCGACCTCGGTTCCTGCTGCGGCCGACCAGGCACCCGGTACCGACACCCCGCCGACTGCAGACGCCTGACCGAGGCTTGCCAGCACCGGTGCCGCACCGGATGCCACCGCGCCGGCCGGTTGCACCATGCCTGCCAGCACCCCCGAACCCAACCCGGCCGCAAGTCCCTCGACACCCGTGACATCGGATGCCAGGGTGGCCGGACCCGCCAGCGCCAGGGTGTGGCCCAGCGAGACCGCCGTCGGGATGGCGGTGCAGACGAACCACGCCGCGGTGTTCACGCCGCCGTTGATGGCGTTGCCGATCAACGGGGTGCCGAGCAGCAGGTCGAGTGTGCTCCCGGATCCCACCGGTGCGGCGGCCGTCTGCAGGGTGCCCTGTAGCGCCGTGATGGCCTGGGCCAGCTCCTCCTGGAATCCGCCGGCGGCAGTGGCGCTGGCGACGGCCGATCCGATCGGGTTGGAGGGTTGCGGCGCCGGAGTCATCGGCGACAGCTCGGCCGCCATCGCCGACGAGCTGCTGTAGCCGAACATGGCCAGGGTGTCCTGTGCCCACATCTGCATGTAGTGGGCCTCGGTGGCGAGGATCGCCGGGGTGTTCTGCCCCAACAGGTTCGACGCCACCAGCATCGCCAGCTGGCTTCGATTGGCGACGATCACCGGTGGGGGCACGACCGCTGCGCGGGCGGCCTCGAATGCGCCGGCTGAGGCCATCGCCTGCGAGCTCGCTTGTTGCGCGGCTGCGGCGGTGGTCTGCAGCCAGGCCAGATAGGGCGTGACGGCGGTGGTCATCGCCGCCGAAGCCGGCCCGGTCCACTGCTCGCCCGACAGTTCCGAGATCACCGAGTGCGCCGCCGCCGCCGTCGACTCCAACTCGGCGGCCAGGCTGTTCCAGGCCGAGGCCGCCGACATCAGCGGAGCGGAACCGGCTCCGCTGTACATCCATGCGGACACGATCTCCGGCGGCAATGCTCCGAAATCGAAAGGCATCTTCGTCTATCCCGTTCTGGTCGGTGGTCGGGCCGCTAGACGGCGGTCGGCTTGGGCATGACGGTGGGCTTGTCGCCGTAGCGTGGCGTGCCCAATCTCCCCACGCCGCCGCCCGATCCCGCAGACGGCATGACTGCAGGTACGGCCGCCATGCCCGCCGCGGGGTGCGCGGTGACCATGCTCGCGGCGGCCAGGCGAGCGGCGGGTGCGGCCGCCACGCCCTCGCCCGCCCAGCCAGGCGGGACCGACATGGCGCCGAGCGTGCCGGCCTGCGCAACGCCGGCTGCCACCGGCGCGACACCCATAGCGGCAGGTGCGACGGCCCCGGCCAGCATCGCCTGGTCGAATCCGACCAGGCCGGCGCCGGCCTCGGCGGCGACTTCCTCGGGAAAGTCCAGGAGACCACCACCGGCCATGCCGAGCAGGGCCGAGCAGGCCGACGCCCAGTTGCCCGTCCCGATGTTTCCGATGTTGGCCAGGTTGCCCGACAGCAACGAACTGCTGCCGCTGGTCGGCACACCGAGGATGTCGGTCAACAGGCTCTGGATCGCGGTGTCCAGCGACGTCGTGGTCTGGTTGGTCGCCTCGGCCGAGGAGTAGGCACCGGCGTTCTGCCCCAGAACCGTCACCAGCTGCTGGTGGACGGCGGCCGCCTGGTCGCTGATCGACTGGTAGAGGTTGCCGTAGGTGGAGAACAGCGTGGCCTGCAGCTGCGAAATCGGGTCAGTGCCGGCCGGCGCGATCACGGTGGTCGGGGCCAGCGCAGAGCCGTTCGCGGCGGTCAGTGCTTCGCCGATGCCCGCCAGTTGGGTCGCAGCGGATGTCATTGCCTCGGGGAGCGCTTTTACAAAAGACATGCATCCTCCTTGCTGGAAGCCGTACCGATGCCGTGAAGCATGGCAGGAATTCCACAGAGAAAGTCGGTCGGTAACGCTTTTTTAGCGGCCGGGAGCCAATCCTTAACGGAATTCGATATCCCGTGAAAGGTCGGCAACATTTCTTTAACCGAGGTGAATCTCCGGCTTAACTGAGTAATTTATCTAACGTGGCGGGTACACGTCGGCGGCCGTGGATTAGGCTGGCTGCGTGTTTGAATCGCTCTCCGACCGCTTGACCTCCGCCCTGGCGGGCCTGCGCAGCAAGGGACGTCTCACCGACGCCGACATCGATGCCACCGCCCGGGAGATCCGGCTGGCGCTGCTGGAGGCCGACGTCTCGTTGCCGGTGGTGCGGGACTTCATCGGCCGGATCAAGGACCGTGCCAAGGGTGCAGAGGTCTCCGGCGCGCTCAATCCGGCCCAGCAGGTCGTCAAGATCGTCAACGAGGAGCTCATCGGCATCCTCGGCGGGCAGACCCGCACCCTGTCCTTCGCCAAGAACCCGCCGACGGTCGTCATGCTGGCCGGTCTGCAGGGCGCGGGCAAGACCACGCTGGCCGGCAAGCTGGCCACCTGGCTGCGCGGCCAAGGTCACACGCCGCTGCTGGTGGCCTGCGACCTGCAACGGCCCGGCGCGGTCAACCAGCTGCAGGTCGTCGGGGAACGCGCCGGCGTCGCGGTGTTCGCCCCGCACCCGGGCACCTCACCGGCCGGCGATGCGCTGGCGGCCGGTGCCGGGGATCCGGTCGCCGTCGCAGCGGCGGGCCTGGCCGAGGCCAAGGCCAAGCACTTCGACGTCGTCATCGTCGACACCGCCGGCCGCCTGGGCATCGACGAGGAGATGATGGCCCAGGCCGCCGCCATCCGCGACGCCGTCCAGCCCGACGAGGTGCTGTTCGTCCTCGACGCGATGATCGGCCAGGACGCGGTGACCACCGCCGACGCGTTCCGCGAGGGAGTGGGCTTCACCGGCGTGGTGCTGACCAAGCTGGACGGTGACGCCCGCGGTGGCGCGGCGCTGTCGGTGCGTGAGGTCACCGGCGCCCCGATCCTGTTCGCCTCCACGGGAGAGAAGCTGGAGGACTTCGACGTCTTCCACCCCGACCGGATGGCCAGCCGCATCCTGGGCATGGGTGACGTGCTCAGCCTGATCGAGCAGGCCGAGCAGGTCTTCGACGCGAGCAAGGCCGAGGAGGCCGCGGCCAAGATCGGCTCCGGCGAGCTCACCCTGGAGGACTTCCTGGAGCAGATGCTGGCGATCCGCAAGATGGGTCCGATCGGCAACCTGCTGGGCATGTTGCCCGGCGCCGGACAGATGAAGGACGCGCTGGCCGCCGTCGACGACAGCCACCTGGACCGGCTGCAGGCGATCATCCGCGGCATGACCCCGGCCGAGCGGGCCGACCCGAAGATCATCAACGCCTCGCGCCGGCTGCGCATCGCCAACGGCTCCGGGGTCGCCGTGTCGGAGGTCAATCAGCTCGTCGACCGGTTCTTCGAGGCCCGCAAGATGATGTCGTCGATGATGGGCGGCCTGGGCCTGCCCGGGATGGGACGCAAGAGCGCCACCCGAAAAGCCAAGGGCAAGAACGCCAAGAAGGGCGGCAAGAAGCGGGGGCCGACCCCGCCGAAGGGGGCGCGGGGCATGTTCGGGCCGGGCATGCCCGCCGGTTTCCCCGACCTGTCGCAGATGCCGACGGGCCTCGACGAGCTGCCGCCGGGACTGGCCGACTTCGACCTGTCCAAGCTGAACTTCCCGGGCCAGAAGTAATTTGGCGCTGCACATTTCCGGTCGCGGGCTGCCCGATGAGCAGCCCGTCGAGTACTGGATCGCCGACGGTGCGATCAGCCTCGAGCCGGTGGCCGGCGCGCAGACCGTCTTCTCCGACGGCTGGATCATTCCCGGCCTGGTCGATGCGCACTGCCATGTCGGTATCGGGCCCGGCGGACCGGTCGACGCCGACGAGGCGCTGCGCCAGGCCGAGACCGAGCGCCGCGCCGGGGTGCTGCTGATCCGCGACGCCGGATCGCCGATCGACACCCGCGGTTTCGACGACCGGGCCGACGTGCCGCGCATCATCCGCGCCGGGCGGCACATCGCGAAGACCAAACGCTACATTCCCGGGCTCGGCCTCAACGTCGACGACGAGGCGCAGTTGCCGGAAGCTGTTGCGGCCCAAGCCTGCCGGGGTGACGGCTGGGTGAAGTTGGTCGGTGACTGGATCGACCGGGGGATCGGCGACCTGGCTCCGCTATGGTCCGACGACGTGCTGAAGCCGGCCATCGACGCCGCCCACGCCAACGGCGCCCGGGTCACCGCGCACGTCTTCGGTGAGGACGCGCTGCTGGGCCTGATCAACGCCGGCATCGACTGCATCGAACACGGCACCGGTATCACCGACGACATCATCGCGCTGATGCTCGACCACGGCACGGCGCTGGTACCGACGCTGATCAACATCGACAACTTTCCCGGGATCGCCGATTCGGCGGCCAAGTATCCGACCTACGCCGCGCACATGCGGGCGTTGTACGCCGGTTCCCGGGCGCGGATCGGTGCCGCTCGCGAGGCCGGGGTGCCGATCTACGCCGGCACCGACGCCGGCGGCATGATCGCGCACGGCCGGATCGCCGACGAGGTGGCCGCGCTGACCGGTGTCGGGCTCAGTGCCACCGACGCCCTCGGTGCGGCCTGCTGGAATGCCCGGGGTTGGCTGGGCGCGCCGGTGCTGCAGCAGGGCGCCTCTGCGGACCTGTTGTGCTTCACCGAGGATCCGCGCAGCGGCCCGGAGGTACTTGGGCATCCCGATCTGGTGATGCTGCGCGGTCGGGTGTACTAACTCCCCGCCGAGCGTGCAGAATCGTTCGGGCCCACCTGGGGAAATGCCGGACCGCCCTGCACGGTCGCGGCTAAAGCGAGCCGATGCCCGACGCCAGCGGGCCCTGCCCGAAGCCCCAGTCCAGCAGCGCCATCGCCTGGTCCCAGTAGTTCGGGCCGCCCTCGTGGATCAGGCCGTACATCATCGCGACCACCAGGTGCCGACCGTTGCGTTCCGCCCCGCCGACGTAGGTCTTGCGAGCGGCGTCGGTGAAGCCGGTCTTGCCGCCGAAGGCGCCCGGGTAGCGGGTCAACAGCTCGTTCATGTTCACGATCGGCCGCTCACCGGACTCGGTGGGGAACATCGCCGAATGTTGCGCGGTGATCTGGGCGAACACCGGGTTGGCCATCGCCGCCCGGAAAATGACCGCCAGGTCGTGCGGAGTGGTGCCGCCCGAACCCCCCGGGCCGTCCAGCCCGGACGGAGTGGACGCGTGAGTGTCGGTCGCGCCGACCTCGCCGGCCTTGGCGTTCATCTTCGCCACCGCCGCCTCGGGGCCACCGAGCATGCCGGCCAGCGCATTGGCGGCATCGTTTCCCGACACCAGCAGCAGGCCCTCGAGCAGTTGCCGGGCGGTGTAGGTGTGGCCGGCCTTGAGCCCGGCGCAGTTGCACTCCACCGCGGTGTCGGCCCCGGTGGCGACCACCGTGTCGTCGACGTTCAGCTCGTCGAGCACCGTCAGCGCGAGCAGTACCTTGATGGTGCTGGCGGGTGGAGTGACGGCGTAGCCGTTCTGTTCGGCCAGTATCTGCCCGGAGTCCATGTCGGCGATCAGCCAGTTGGGGGCCGGGCCCCCGGGGATCGGTGCTGATCCGAAGGGCTGCGCGACATCGGCGGAAGTGGTCACCGCGGGAGTCGCGAACAGGGCTGCTGCGACCACGGCCGTCACGGCCAGAATCTTCCGCATGGCCGGTCACCTTACCGCCCGTGGTGTTGAATCGAGGAATGCTGAGCCAGGCTGAGATGTCCGATCGGTGGCAGATCCAGCAGTTGCTGGTCGACTACTCCACCGCGATCGACACGCGAAACTTCGACGACCTCGACGCGATCTTCACCGCCGACGCCTACATCGACTATTCCGCGATGGGCGGCATCGACGGGCACTACCCGCAGGTCAAGACCTGGCTCGCGGAGGTCCTGCCGAACTTCGCCGGCTACGCCCACATGCTGGGTCTGCCCTCGATCCGGGTGGACGGCGACACCGCCACCGCGCGCACTTTCTGCTTCAACCCGATGGTATTCGGCGGTGAGACCCCGGCCACCATGCTGCTGGGCCTCTGGTACCACGACGACTTCGTCCGCACCGCCGACGGCTGGCGGATGTGCCGCCGGGTGGAGACCAAGTGCTTCGAGAAGCTGCCCTGAGGCGATTTCTGCTGACCGGGCCGGTTCTGGCACAATGGGCGGCTGCAACACGCGAGGCAAAACCGGATGTGGGCAAATCCGCCCGTATCGCTGAATTGCAGCGTGAAACGCCCAGGAGTAATTCATGGCTGTCAAGATCAAGCTCACCCGGCTCGGCAAGATCCGCAATCCCCAGTACCGCATCTCGGTCGCCGACGCCCGCACCCGCCGCAACGGCCGGGCCATCGAGGTCATCGGCCGCTACCACCCCAAGGAAGAGCCCAGCCTGATCGAGGTGGACTCGGAGCGCGCCCAGTACTGGCTGTCGGTCGGTGCTCAGCCCACTGAGCCGGTGCTCAAGCTGCTGAAGATCACCGGTGACTGGCAGAAGTTCAAGGGCCTGCCGGGCGCCGAGGGTCGCCTGAAGGTCAAGCCCGCCAAGCCCAGCAAGCTGGAGTTGTTCAACGCCGCGCTGGCCGAGGCCGAGGGTGGCCCGACCACCGATGCCACCACCGCCAAGAAGAAGAAGGCGCCGGCAAAAAAGACTGAGCAGGCCGACAAGGCCGAGGCCAAGGCCGAGGAGCCCAAGGCCGACGAGGCTCCGGCCGCCGAGACCGAAGCTGCCGCCGAGGCCGCCGAGCCGGCCACCGAGAGCTGACCGCCGCCATGAGTGCAGTGGTGGCAGACGCCGTCGAGCACCTGGTGCGCGGCATCGTCGACAACCCCGATGACGTCCGGGTCGACATGGTGACCAATCGGCGTGGCCGCACCGTCGAGGTCCACGTCCACCCCGAGGACCTGGGCAAGGTGATCGGTCGCGGCGGTCGCACGGCCACTGCGTTGCGCACCCTCGTCGCCGGAATCGGCGGACGCGGCATCCGCGTAGACGTGGTGGACACCGACCGGTAGCAGGCCGGTCATGGAGCTGACCGTCGGACGGGTGGTCAAGGCCCACGGCATCACCGGCGAGGTCGTCGTCGACGTCCGCACCGACGATCCCGAACTCCGGTTCGCGCCGGGAGCTACGTTGCACGCGCGGAAAGCCGGTGCGCCGCAGCGTGACTATGTCGTCGAGGCGGCGCGGCCGCACGGAGCCCGACTGCTGGTGCGGCTGGCCGGAGTTGGCGACCGCGACGGCGCCGACGCACTTCGGGGAAGCGTCTTCGTGGTCGACTCCGCCGACCTTCCGCCGATCACCGAAGCCGACACCTACTACGACCACCAGCTCGAAGGTCTGCGGGTGCGCACCGGGGCGGGGGAGGAGATCGGCACCGTCACCGAGGTGTTGCACACCGCCGCCGGCGAACTGTTGGCGATCAAGCGGACCGACGGACGTGAGTTGCTGGTCCCGTTCGTCGCGGCGTTCGTGCCGTCGGTGTCGCTGGCCGAGCAGACCCTGGTCATCGATCCGCCCGACGGTCTGCTGGATCTGGAAGGCTGAGGCGTGCGCGTTGACGTCCTGACCATCTTCCCCGACTATCTCGATCCGATCCGTCAATCGTTGCCGGGCAAGGCCATTGAATCCGGCGCCGTCGACCTCGCGGTCCACGACCTTCGGCGCTGGACCCGCGACGTGCACCGCTCGGTGGACGACTCGCCGTACGGCGGGGGGCCCGGAATGGTTATGAAGGCCCCGGTGTGGGGTGCTGCGCTCGACGAAATCTGTTCGGAGCAGACCGTTCTCGTCATACCCACCCCGGCCGGTGTGCGCTTCGACCAGGCCACCGCGCAACGGTGGAGCCACGAGGGTCATCTGGTGTTCGCCTGCGGGCGTTATGAGGGCATCGACCAGCGGGTCGCCGACGATGCCGCCCGGCGGATGCGCGTCGAAGAGGTGTCGATCGGTGACTACGTGCTGGCCGGCGGCGAGGCCGCCGTGCTGGTGATGTTGGAGGCGGTCTTGCGGCTGATGCCTGGAGTCCTGGGCAATCCGCTGTCCCCGCAAGATGATTCGCACTCCGCCGACCGTGACGGACTGCTGGAGGGGCCGAGCTACACCCGCCCGCCGGTCTGGCGCGACCTACCGGTTCCCGAAGTACTGCTCTCCGGTGACCACGCCCGGATAGATGCCTGGAGACGTGAGGCGGCGCTGCAACGCACCCGGGAACGCCGCCCGGATCTACTCGGCTAGATCCGGCCGCCGGGGAAGATGGTCTTGACGGCCTGGGTGATCGTGGTGCGCGCGGTGGCGTCATCGCTGGGCTGCAGCGACTCGATCACCACTACGTAGCGGCGGTCCGCGCCGACCACACCGGTCGACAGGTGCATCCAGTTGTTGCCGATGCAGCACATCCAGCCCTGCTTGACCGCCACCGGCTCGTTGTAGAGGCCCTCGGGGATGCCGAACCGCTGGGGGTACCCGTCGATGCCGGTCGGCGTGGACTGGGCCAGGTTGTTGATGATGATGTTGGCCTTGTCGACCGGCAGACCGCCGGAGCCGTTGAGCAGCATGTCGTAGTAGCGCGCCAGGTCCGGCGCGGTGCTGATGGTGTTCCACCAGGCGCCGTTGGACGGCGGCCAGGTGCCGGACAGGCCGTAGCGGCTGGCCACCCGGGAGACGATCGCGTTGCCGCCGCCCGAGTTCCAGAACGTCTCGGCGGCGCCGTCATCTGATGACTGCAGCATCGCGTCCACGGCGGCGCGGTCGTCGGCGGACAGCGGGTTCTCCGACGACGTCCGCATCAACAGGTCGTCGGCGATGAACAGCTTGACCACCGAGGCGGTGGCGATCGGCCGGGTGTTGCCGTTGGTGACCAGCTGATGCGTGGTCCGGTCCAGCACGGCCACCGAGATGTTGGCGCCGGTCTTGGCGGCATCTTCGGTGGCGTCCTGCAGCCGCGAGGCCAGGGTGTCGACCACCGCGGCCGGCTGGATGGCGGGCGCGCGCGGGGCTTCGATGGCCGTGGCCACCGGGGTGACCTCCGGGGCGCGGTACTGGGGCCGGGCGTCGGCGGCGCCGTACACCTTCTCGTCGCAGCCGAAAATCACCGTCGACATCACCATGACGATGGTCAGCAGGAGCATCGATGGCCGCACGGCGGTTGGCCTCCTCAGCAGGCAATAGGGCAGATATGAATACCGACGTGGGATTACGGGCTCGCCGCAAAAGACGCCATCGGCTCGGCGGATAGATTACCGCGTGGACGCCCGGATTGCGCAGTTCGGTTGCGGCGATTTGCGCGATTTCGCCGAATCCGCGGCGTCTGGCACAATTGAGCAGTTGTCGCCCGACGGGTGGGCCTGGCGTCCCGGTCACCGCGCAGTGCGACAGCAGGCCCGAACCCATCGGCTCGGCTACCGTCTGCACGCGTACTGCGCGTGCCGGCCGGTCGGCAGCCGCGAACCACGAGGAAGTGTTTCCCCATGAACACGCTGGACATCGTCGACAAGGCGTCGCTGCGCGACGACATCCCGGCCTTTGCCCCCGGTGACACCGTCAACGTGCACGTGAAGGTGATCGAGGGCACCAAGGAGCGCATCCAGGTGTTCAAGGGCGTGGTCATCCGCCGCCAGGGTGGCGGCGTCCGCGAGACCTTCACCGTGCGCAAGGAGAGCTACGGCGTGGGTGTGGAGCGCACCTTCCCGGTGCACTCGCCCAACGTCGACCACATCGACGTGGCGGTGCGCGGTGACGTCCGCCGGGCCAAGCTGTACTACCTGCGTGAACTGCGCGGCAAGAAGGCCAAGATCAAGGAAAAGCGCTGAGCTTGCCCGTCGGTCAACGGCGCCGCTGATGCGGTCACTACCCTGATCTCGTGACCGACACCACGGGCTCGTCGCCCGAGAACTCCCCTGAGGCCGAGCAGCCCGAGGCGGTTGACTCCACGCCGGATTCCGGTGACGGCAAGAGCACCACGCTGCGTGAGTCGACCATCCTGGTCGCGATCGCGCTGCTGCTGTACTACCTGATGCTGACGTTCGTCGCGCGTCCGTATCTGATCCCGTCGGAGTCGATGGAGCCGACCCTGCACGGCTGCCACGGCTGCGTCGGCGACCGGATCATGGTCGACAAGGTCACCTACCGGTTCAGCAAGCCACAACCCGGCGACGTCGTCGTCTTCCAGGGCCCGCCTTCCTGGAACATCGGTTACAAGTCGATCCGGTCGTCCAACACCGCGATCCGGTGGGTGCAGAACGCTCTCTCCTTCATCGGGTTCGTCCCGCCGGACGAGAACGACTTGGTCAAGCGAGTCATCGCGGTGGGTGGCCAGACCGTGCAGTGCCGCAACGACACCGGGCTGACGGTCGACGGCAAGCCGCTCGAGGAGCCGTACCTGAACCCGGCCACCTTGATGGTCGACCCGATTGTCTATCCCTGCCTGGGCGCTGAGTTCGGCCCGGTGACGGTGCCGGCCGAGCGACTGTGGGTGATGGGCGACAACCGGACCCACTCGTCGGATTCGCGGGCGCACTGCGACAACAGCCCGGCCGACATCCAGAACCGGCTGCTGTGCACCGGTGACGACCCGAACCTGGGCACCGTGCCGGTGGCGAACGTGATCGGCAAGACCCGATTCATCGCCTGGCCGCCGTCGCGCTGGGGACCGGTCAGGGCGATCAACCCGCAGCAGGGCCCCTAGCCATGGCTCCGGCCTGGCCGCCGCGCGCGGTGATCCGGCGTTCGCCGGGGCTGCGCACACTGGAGTCCGCGCTGTACCGCAGCGGGCTGGGGCCGGTCGCCGGGGTCGACGAGGTGGGCCGTGGCGCGTGCGCCGGACCGCTGGTGGTGGCCGCCTGCGTGCTCGGGCCGGGCAAACCCGCCGCCCTGGCGGCACTCGACGACTCCAAGAAGCTCACCGAGGCCGCGCGCGAGCGGTTGTTTCCACTGATCCGCCGGCATGCGCTGGCCTACCACGTGGTGTTCATCCCGTCGGCCGACGTCGACGTGAGCGGTGTGCACGCCGCCAACATCGAGGGCATGCGGCGCGCCGTGGCCGGGTTGGCAGTGCGGCCGGGGTACGTGCTCTCCGACGGATTCCGGGTGCCGGGGCTGGCGATCCCGTCGCTGCCGGTGGTCGGCGGCGACGGCGCAGCGGCCTGCATCGCCGCGGCAAGCGTGCTGGCCAAGGTCAGTCGCGACCGCTACATGGCGACGCTGGACGCCGACCACCCCGGCTACGGTTTCGCCGTGCACAAGGGGTATTCCACCGCCGCACATACCGCGGCCCTCACGGCGCTGGGGCCGTGCAGCCAGCATCGATACTCGTTCGTCAACGTACGCAAGGTGGTGAGTGCCAGATGAGCGCTGAGGATCTCGAGAAGTACGAAACCGAGATGGAACTCTCGCTGTACCGCGAATACAAGGACATCGTGGGGCAGTTCAGTTACGTCGTGGAGACCGAACGGCGTTTCTATCTGGCCAACAGCGTGGAGATGGTGCCGCGCAACGCCGACGGCGAGGTGTACTTCGAGCTGCGCCTGGCCGACGCCTGGGTGTGGGACATGTACCGTCCGGCCCGGTTCGTCAAACAGGTACGCGTGGTCACCTTCAAAGACGTCAACATCGAAGAGGTCGAGAAGCCCGAGCTGCGGCTGCCGGAGTAAACACCGCGACGCCGGTGCGCAGTCCCTGCGCTTCGGTCTAGGCTGACAGCTATGACCGCTGTCGACCGTGCCGTCTCCCGTCGTGAAATCGCAGATGCTCTGCTCAAGGCCATGGAACGCCGCCATGAGGTGCTCGACGTGATCGTCGATTCCGACGACCGCGCCTCAGCGGTGCTGGCGATCGCGGACCTGCTCGGCACCTCACCGGCGGGCTGCGAAGCGGTTATCGGGATGTCACTCGATCAGCTCACCAAAGACTCGCGCGACCGGATCGCCGACGAGCTCAACGACCTGAACAACGAGTTGACCTTCACCCTCGGTGAGCGGCCGGCCAGCTCCGGGGAGACCCTGCTGCTGCGCCCGTTCGCCGGCGACCCGGACCGCGACATCTTCGCGTTGCGGACAACCGATGTCGGCGCCAGCGGCGACGGTTCGGGTGGCCCGGCCGGTGGCCTCGACGACGAGATCCGGGGGCTGCTGGCCCGGATCGACGACGAGGACGCCGCGCTGTTCGTCGCTATCGACGGCGCGGAGAAGATCGGGATGGTCTTCGGCGACCTCAACCACGGCGAGGTGAACGTGCGGATCTGGATTCATCCCGAACACCGCAAGAAGGGCTACGGTACCGCCGCGCTGCGCCGAGCGCGCTCCGAGCTGGCGGGCTATTTCCCCGGTGTGCCGCTGGTGGTTCGGGCGCCGGCACATCCGTAATTCGCCGCGGTGAGCCAGGACTTCCTCAAACTCACGGCCTACTTCGATGAGCGGCAACGCAGCGGCGGCCGTTTCCTGTCGGCGCAGATGCTCGACCTCTTCGGTCGGCGTTCGATCGCGGCCAGCGTGGCGTTGCGCGGGGTCGGCGGGTTCGGGGCGCGCCGGCACCTGCGCAGTGATCGCTCCCTGAGCCTGTCGGAGGACCCACCGGTCGTCGTCGCCGCTGTCGACGCCAAGCCGGCGATCGAGGCGTTGCTGGATCCGTTGCGTGCGATGCCCAAACGGGCGCTGGTCACGCTGGAGCGGGCACGGTTGCTGGAGGATTCCGACGCCGTCGAGGGCACCACCAAGCTGACCGTCTACCTCGGGCGCAAGGAGCGGATCAACCGGTTTCCCGGCTACATCGCGGTCTGTGATCTGCTGTACCGCAACGGTTTCGACGGCGCATCTGCGTTCCTCGGCGTCGACGGCACCATCCACGGCCGTCGCGAACGGGCGCACTTCTTCGGCGGTAACGCCGACGTCCCGGTGATGATCATCGCCGTCGGCCGTGCCGAGTGCGTGAATGCGGTGCTGCCCGAGCTGCGTCGGATGCTGCGCCGTCCGCTGATCACCGTCGAACGGGTCACGGTCTGCAAACGCGACGGCCAGTTGCTGGAGCACCCGGACGCGGTGGCGGGTGTGGACGAACACGGAATGAAACTGTGGCAGAAGCTGATGGTCTACACCGGCGAACCCGACCTGCACGGCGGCGTCCCCATCCACCGCGCCCTGGTGCATCGGCTGTGGGAGCACCGATCATTGGGCGGTGCAACGGTATTGCGGGCCATCTGGGGCTACCAGGGCGGGCGTGCGCCGCGCGGGGACCGGCTCCTGCAGGTGACCCGGCGGGTGCCGGTCGCCACGATCATCGTCGACACACCGCGCAACATCGCCGAATGCTTCGAGGCCGTCGACGAACTCACCGACACCCACGGTCTGGTGACCAGTGAGACGGTGCCCGCTTTAGCCGCGACTGACGGCTGTGGATACTCGCCGGACTGGGGATAACCGGGGAGTTCACCGGGGTTTCGGTTATCGGGCGGGGGCGCGCTGTCGGGGGTGCCGCAGAACCTGACCGGCATGACAACGATGACGAGAGCGCAACTGGGTGCGCTAGGCGAACAGACCGCCGTCGACTATCTGAGCGGACAGGGCTGGGAGATCCTGGCGCGCAACTGGCGCTGCCGATACGGGGAGCTGGACGTGATCGCCGCCGACCCGGCAACCGCGACACTGGTCTTCGTCGAGGTGAAGACCCGCAGCGGTGACGGGTTCGGCGGCCTGGCGTATGCGGTCCCGGAACGCAAGGTGCGTCGGCTGCGGCGGCTGGCCGGGATCTGGCTGGGGGATCAGGACACCCATTGGCCGCGGGTGCGCCTGGACGTCATCGGTGTGCGGGTAGGCCGCAGTGCCACACCCGAGATCAGTCACCTGCCCGGAGTGGGCTGATGGCGCTGGGACGGGCGTTCTCGGTGGCCGTGCGCGGCCTGGACGGGCTGATCGTGGAGATCGAGGCCGACATCGCCTCGGGTCTGCCCGGGGTGCATCTGGTCGGGCTTGCCGACGCCGCACTGCAGGAGTCGCGGGACCGGGTGCGCGCGGCGATCACCAACAGTGGGCAGAGCTGGCCGGCGGCCCGGCTGACCCTGGCGCTGTCCCCGGCTACCTTGCCCAAGGGCGGATCCGTCTATGACTTGGCCCTGGCCTGCGCCGTACTCTCGGCCGACGGTGAAACAGCGTGGTCGCGGCTGGAAAAGACGGTGCTGCTCGGTGAGCTGGCGCTCGATGGGCGGGTGCGGCCGGTGCACGGCATCCTGCCGGCGGTGCTGGCCGCCAAGCATCAGGGCTGGGCAGCGGCGGTGGTACCGGTCGACAACCTCGCCGAAGCCAGCCTGGTCGACGGCATCGACGTCTACGGGGTGTCAACGCTCACGCAGCTGCTGGGCTGGCTGGAGGGATCGTCGCGCCTGCGGGGCCGGATCGCCGCGGTGGCGCCCGCGCCCGAGACGGCCGCGGATCTGGCCGAGGTGGTCGGTCAGGCCCAGGCCCGCTTTGCCGTAGAGGTGGCCGCGGCCGGCTCACACCACCTGATGCTGACCGGACCGCCGGGCATCGGAAAAACGATGCTCGCCCAACGGCTTCCGGGCCTACTTCCGCCGCTGACCGAACCCGAGTCGCTGGAGGTCACCGCGATCCACTCGGTGGCGGGCTTGCTGTCGGGCCGTGCTCCGCTGATCACCCGGCCACCGTTCATCGCCCCGCACCACAGTTCCAGCGTCGCGGCTCTGGTCGGTGGCGGCTCCGGAATGGCCCGACCTGGCGCGGTGAGCCGGGCCCATCGCGGGGTGCTGTTCCTTGACGAGTGCGCCGAGATCAGGGTCAGCGCCCTGGAGGCGTTGCGAACTCCGTTGGAGGACGGGGAGATCCGGTTGGCGCGTCGCGACGGGGTGGCCTGCTATCCGGCTCGCTTTCAGCTGGTGATGGCGGCCAACCCCTGCCCGTGCGCACCCGCCGATCCGCGGGACTGCACCTGCAAATCGATGGTGAAGCGACGCTACCTCGGCCGACTGTCCGGGCCGCTGCTGGATCGGGTGGATCTGCGGGTCGAGATGCATCCGGTGCGCGCCGGGGCGTTCTCCGCCGACGACGGGGAGTCCACCGCGGTGGTGCGGGCCAGGGTGGCGCGGGCCCGCGCCGCGGCCGCGCACCGGTGGGGGCCGCACGGCTTTTGCACCAATGCCGAAGTCGGCGGGGCGTTGCTGCGCCGCAGGTTCCGGTTGGGCGTCGAGGCGATGGCGCCGCTGCGCACCGCGCTGGACCGGGGCCTGCTGTCTATTCGCGGGGCCAATCGCACGTTGCGGGTGGCGTGGACGCTGTCGGATCTGGCGGGCCGCACCTCGCCGGGTCTCGATGAGGTGGCCGCGGCACTGAGTTTTCGCCAGGCGGGAGCGGACCGATGAACACCGACGACTGCACGCTGCGGGCCTGGGCGTATCTGTCTCGGGTGGCCGAACCGCCGCGTGCGGATCTGGCCGCACTGGTCAGCCGCGTCGGGCCTCTCGAGGCGGCCGACCGCATCCGGCGCGGTGCCGTGGATGCCGACCTGGCCCGTCACACCGAGGCCCGCCGCGAGATCGACCAGGCCGCCGCGGATCTGGAGTTGCTGGACCGCCGCGGCGGCCGGCTGATCACCCCCGGCGATGACGAGTGGCCGGCCCTGGCGTTCGCCGCCTTCGGCGGTACTTCGGCCACCGGCAAGCCGGACTGTCGCCCGCCGATGGCACTGTGGGCGCTGGGCCCGGTGTGCATCGACGAGGCCGCCGAACGCGCCACCGCCATCGTCGGAACGCGGGCCGCCACCGCCTACGGTGAACTCGTGGCCGCCGATCTGGCGGCGGGGCTGGTCGAACGGGATGTGGCGGTGGTGTCCGGCGGGGCCTACGGCATCGACGGGGCCGCGCATCGTGCCGCGCTGGCTGCCGACGGCATCACCGTGGCGGTGTTGGCCGCCGGAATCGACGTCCCTTATCCGGCAGGGCATTCCGCGCTGCTGCATCGCATCGGCGCGAACGGTCTGCTCGTCACCGAGTACCCGCCGGGGCTTCGACCGACCCGGTACCGGTTTCTGACCCGCAACCGGCTGGTGGCAGCGCTGGCGGGAGTCACGGTGGTCGTGGAGGCCGGCCTGCGCAGCGGGGCGGCCAACACCGCGGCGTGGGCGCGGGCGCTGGGCCGGCCGGTGGCCGCGGTACCCGGGCCGGTCACCAGTTCGGCGTCGGCGGGCTGTCACGTGCTGCTGCGCGGCGGCGCCGAACTGGTGACCCGCGCCGACGAGGTGCTCGAGCTGGCAGGCCGGATCGGGGAGCTGGCGGCCGATCAGCCGCACCCGGCCACTGCGCTCGACGGGCTCAGCGAGGCCGAGCGCCTGGTCTACGAGGCGCTACCGGGCCGCGGTGTGGTCACCGTCGATCAGATCGCGGTCGCCTCCGGGCTGCCGCCGGCGCAGGTGTTCGGTCCGTTGGCGCTGCTGGAGGTGGCGGGCCTGGTGCAGCGGCGCGACGGCAGCTGGGGGATAGTCCGGGCCAAGCGGTACTGACGTTCTCTCCGAGCTGCACCTTGCTGTGTCGGCCGATCTGCCATCGCCGGGGCGTCGTCGCTGGTGACGTTCAGGCGGGCGAGTTCGAGGTCGCCGCGATCAGCGTCATTGAGGTCGCCCGGTATCCGCTGACGACATCGACGAACTTGAACGGTTGTCCGCCCAGTTCGACTGGGTTGACCGGCCGATCGCTGAACGTGTGATCGCAAAGCGTCGCAAGGAAATCGCGGCCGCCACCTGATTGCCGCGGCAGCGCCGAGCCGTGTGCCACGCCGGGCGCCTCGTATAGTCGGCGGAGGTAAGCCGAAATCAGGAGGCAGCGTGGCGGGACGGCCGGTACACACCTTCGAAGTCGTCCGTACCGAACAGCGATCGCCGCACCTGATCCAGGTGGTGTTGGGCGGTAGCGGATTCGACACGTTCACCCCGGGTCCCCACACCGACTCCTACGTCAAGATCGTCTTCGTCGCGTACGAGGTCGACGTGGCGGCCATGCCACAGCCGTTGACCCTGGACAGCTTCGATGCACTGCCCGCCGAACAGCGGCCGGTCATCCGGACCATGACCGTGCGCCATGTCGACCCGGTGGCCCGTCAGATCAGCATCGGTGTGACCGTGCACGGTGACCACGGCGTCGTCGGCCCGTGGGCCACCAGTGCGCAGCCCGGCCAGCCGGTGTATCTGATGGGCCCCGGCGGGGCGTACTCGCCCGACCCGGCCGCCGACTGGCATCTGCTGGCCGGTGATGAGAGCGCCCTGCCGGCGATCGCCGCCGCCCTGGAGGCACTGCCGTCCGACGCGGTCGGCAAGGCGTTCATCGAAGTCGCCGATCCGGCTGACGAGATCGCACTGACCGTCCCGCCGGGAGTCGAGTTGACCTGGCTGTACCGCGGCGGACGTGCCGACCTGGTCTCCGACGACCGCGCCGGTGACCACGCGCCGCTGATCGCAGCGGTCACCGGCGCCGAGTGGCTGCCCGGACAGGTTCAGGTGTTCATCCACGGTGAGGCGCAGGCCGTCATGCACAACCTGCGGCCGTATGTCCGCAAGGTGCGCGGCGTCGACGCGAAGTGGGCGTCGATCTCGGGCTACTGGCGACGCGGACGCACCGAAGAGACCTTCCGGCAGTGGAAAAAGGAACTCGCCGCGTCCGAAGCTGCGGCAGGCTAGCGCCATGGCTTACGGCGACTACCAGTTCGAGATCTACCTGCAGGGCCTGGCCGGAGTGGTGCCGTCATGGCCGATGACCTACTCGGAGTTGGAGGCCAAAGCCGCCGCCGCGATGCCCCCGTCGGTCTGGTCGTATGTGGCCGGCGGGGCCGGTGACGAGCGCACCCAGCGGGCCAACGTCACCGCGTTCGATAGCTGGGGGCTGATCCCGCGCATGTTCGTCGGCGCCGCCGAGCGAGACCTGTCGATCGAGATGTTCGGGTTGCGGCTTCCCGCACCGGTGTTCATGGCGCCCATCGGCGTCATCGGCATCTGCGCCCAGGACGGCCACGGCGACCTGGCCTCCGCGCGCGCGGCCAAGGCCACCGGTGTCCCGATGATGGTGTCCACCCTGACCGCCGACCCGCTGGAGGACGTCGCCGCCGAATTCGGAGACACGCCAGGGTTTTTCCAGCTCTACACGCCCAAGAACCGGGAACTGGCCGCCAGTCTGGTGCACCGCGCCGAGACCTCCGGGTACCAGGCCATCGTCGTCACGCTGGACACCTGGGTCCCGGGCTGGCGTCCCCGGGACCTGGCGACGTCGAACTTCCCGCAACTGCGCGGACACTGCCTGTCCAACTACTTTTCCGACCCGGTGTTCCGCGCGGGCCTGGCTCAGCCGCCCGAGGAGAACCCGCAAGCCGCCATCTTGTCCTGGATACAGACCTTCGGGAACCCGCTGACCTGGGATGACCTGCCGTGGCTGCGGTCGCTGACCGACCTGCCGCTGATCGTCAAGGGCATCTGCCACCCCGACGACGCCCGCCGCGCCCGCGACGGCGGGGTGGACGGCATCTACTGCTCCACCCACGGCGGGCGTCAGGCCAACGGTGGTCTGCCGGCCCTGGACTGCCTGCCCGACGTGGTGGCGGCCGCCGACGGATTGCCGGTGTTGTTCGACTCCGGAATCCGCACCGGCGCCGACATCGTCAAGGCGCTGGCACTGGGCGCCACCGCGGTCGGAATCGGCCGCCCGTACGCCTACGGGTTGGCGCTCGGCGGGGCCGACGGGATCGTGCATGTGCTGCGCTCGCTGCTGGCCGAAGCCGACCTGATCATGGCCGTGGACGGCTATGCGTCACGGGTTGATCTCACCCCGGACACACTGCGGCGCGTCACCTGAGCCGCGTGGCGCCATCTGTCACGGTGGGCCGGTGGACGCGATTCTCGAGGACTTCGACGAGTACCTGGAATTGGAGCGCGGCCGCTCGGAGCACACTCGGCGGGCCTACCTGGGGGACCTGCGGTCACTGTGGGCGTTCCTAGCGGAGCGGGGTTTTCAAGGCGTCGACGGGCTGAGCCTGCCGTTGCTGCGCGGTTGGCTGGCACAGCAGGCCGGCAATGGCGCGGCCCGCAGCACCCTGGCGCGCCGCACCTCGGCGGTCAAGACCTTCACCGCGTGGGCGGTCCGGCGCGGTCTGCTGGATTCCGATCCGGGTGCGCGTCTGCAACTGCCCAAGGCCCACCGGACACTGCCCACGGTGCTGCGCCGCGATCAGGCCTGCGATGCGCTCAACGCAGCCGAAGTCGGTGCGCAGCAGAAGGATCCACTGGCATTGCGGGACCGGCTGATCGCTGAACTGTTGTACGCCACCGCGATTCGGGTCAGCGAGCTGTGCGGCCTGGACATAGATGAGGTCGACGTGTCCGCCCGGCTGCTGCGGGTGCTCGGCAAGGGCAACAAGCAACGGACGGTGCCGTTCGGCAAGCCGGCCGCCGAGGCGCTGCGGGCGTGGCTGGCCGACGGGCGGCCGGCGCTGGCGACGGCGGAGTCCGGTCCGGCGCTGCTGCTCGGAGCTCGCGGCGGGCGCCTCGATCCGCGCCAGGCCCGCACCGTGGTGCACCAGACCGTCGCCGCGGTCGGAGGAGCCCCCGATATGGGTCCGCACGGGCTGCGCCACACCGCGGCCACCCACTTGCTCGAAGGCGGCGCGGATCTGCGCATCGTGCAGGAGTTGCTGGGGCACTCCAGCCTGGCCACCACCCAGCTCTACACCCACGTCACCGTCGCCCGACTGCGCGCGGTGCACGACCAGGCCCACCCGCGGGCGTGAGGGTGCGGTCCGCTCTCGAGCTGTCGTCGGGACCGGTCTCCTACCTCGATTTTCGTCCCGACGACGCGGTCGGCACCGTGGTCCTGCTGCACGGTGGCGGGGTGGACAGCGCCTCGCTGTCCTGGGGTGACGTTGGTCCACGGTTGGCGGCGGCCGGTTTCCGGGTCATCGCTCCCGATCATCCCGGCTGTGGACAGAGCCCGCTGCCGGCCTGGCGGGTGACCCAGCAACGACTGGTGACCTACGTCGGGGAGTTCGTCGATGCGCTCGGTCTGGATCGCTACGCCATCGGTGGGTTGTCCCTCGGTGGTGGACTGTCGCTGGGGCATGTGCTGGACCGGCCCGAGCGGGTCACCGCGGCGGTGCTGTTGGACAGTTACGGGCTGATGCCGCGCCTGCCCGGCGGCCGGCAGCTGCTGGCCTGGGCGATGCAGCGCACCGGCGCTCTCGACGCCGCCACCCGCTGGATGGCGACCAACCGGGCCGCCCTGACCTGGAGCCTCAAATCGTTGATCCGCGATCCGGCGCAACGAACTCCCGAACTGGTCGCCGAGATCATCGCGGCCGCAAGACAACCCGGTCTGACCGCGTTCGAGCAGTGGCAGCACGACGAGATGTCGTGGAACAGACTCAAGACCGACTACACGGCGCGGCTTCGGTCATTCCCGCGCCCCGCCATGATCGTCCACGGTGACAAGGACACCGGCGTGCCCATTGCCCGCGCCCGTAACGCCGCCGCATTGATCCCCGAAGCTGAACTGAAAGTCATTGCCGGAGCGGGACATTGGGTCCAACGAGATCAGCCCGAGGCCGTCGTCGCCGCCATGCTGGACTTCCTGCGCCGCCGGGTCCAGGCTTAGCTCAACAGGCCGGCGCAATCAGCATCACCTCACCCGCCCAGCGGCTTGAGTCGGACCGGCGTCGACGCCAGCAGCCCCAGCGGGTCGACGTAGTCCGCGTGTGACGCCGGGCCCCACATCGCGCCCCAGTGCAGGCAGGCCGCGGCGCCACAGCCGGGGTGTCCTGGCTCCACCGAGCCGATCATCGTGCCGGCCGAAACCCGCTGACCGGGCCGCACCACCGCCCGCACCGGCTCATAGCTGGTACGCAACCCGCCCGGATGAGCCAACGACACCACCGGCACTCCGCCGGCCGAACCGGCGAACACCACGGTCGCCTCGCCGGCGGCATACACCGGCTGGCCGGGCGTCCCGGCCAGGTCCACGCCCCGGTGGCCGCGCTGCCAATCGGGCCTCGGAGCGTCGAATCCCCGCGCCACCGCCGGTCGCGGGCGCAGCGGCCAGTCCAGCCGGAAATCGTCGGCGCCCGCCGTCGCAGCCGTGACCAGGGTCAACACCACCAGCACCGCGGTCCATCGCATCCGGCCAGTGGACCGCAGCGCCGGCGAATCCGGCCAGTCACCGCTGTGGACAAAGCACCAGCTCCCAGCGTGTAAACTCATCGGCGCAGTTCGCGTAAGCGGGCTGACTTCACGTGTCTGCACCACAACGTAGATGTCGGGTGGTCCCCAAGGGGTCCGGCATCACAGCAGACACCAGGGCCCGGCCTCACCCGACGCCGGGCGTCAACCGAAAAAAAGGAACCATGGACTCATGGCTGTTGTAACCATGAAGCAGCTGCTTGACAGCGGCGCTCACTTCGGGCATCAGACCCGACGCTGGAACCCCAAGATGAAGCGGTTCATCTTCACCGACCGCAACGGCATCTACATCATCGACCTGCAGCAGACGCTGACCTTCATCGACAAGGCCTACGAGTTCGTGAAGGAGACCGTCGCGCACGGCGGGTCCATCATGTTCGTCGGTACCAAGAAGCAGGCGCAGGAGTCGGTTGCCGAAGAGGCCACCCGGGTCGGGATGCCCTTCGTCAATCAGCGCTGGCTGGGCGGCATGCTCACCAACTTCTCCACCGTCCACAAGCGTCTGCAGCGCCTCAAGGAACTCGAGGCCATGGAGCAGACCGGTGGCTTCGAGGGACGCACCAAGAAGGAAATCTTGATGCTGACCCGCGAGAAGAACAAGCTGGAGCGCAGCCTCGGCGGTATCCGCGACATGGCCAAGGTGCCCTCGGCCATCTGGGTCGTCGACACCAACAAGGAGCACCTCGCCGTCGCGGAGGCTCGCAAGCTGAACATCCCGATCATCGCGATCCTGGACACCAACTGCGACCCCGACCTGGTCGACTACCCGATCCCGGGTAACGACGACGCCATCCGCTCGGCAGCGCTGCTGACCAAGGTGATCGCCTCCGCGGTCGCCGAGGGCCTGCAGGCCCGGGCCGGTGCCGGCGCTGGCGCGGGCAAGGCCGAGGCCGAGGCCGTCGAGCCGCTGGCCGAATGGGAGCAGGAGCTGCTCGCCGGTGCCACCGCTTCGGCGCCCGACGCCGCAGCCGGCACCGACACCCCCACCACCGACGCATCGTAGGAAAGGCAACACAACAGTGGCGAACTACACCGCTGCCGACGTAAAGCGGCTTCGGGAGCTCACCGGCGCAGGCATGTTGGACTGCAAGAACGCGCTGAGCGAGAGTGACGGCGACTTCGACAAGGCCGTCGAGGTGCTCCGTATCAAAGGTGCCAAGGACGTCGGCAAGCGCGCCGAGCGTGCCACCGCCGAAGGTCTGGTGGCCGCCAAGGACGGCGCGCTGATCGAGATCAACTCCGAGACGGACTTCGTCGCCAAAAACGACGAGTTCAAGGCGTTGGCCGACGAGATCGTGGCGGTGGCCGCCGCCGGCAAGATCGGCGACCTCGACGCGCTGAAGGCCGCCAAAGCCGGCAGCGGCACCGTCGAAGAGGCCATCGCGGCACTGTCGGCCAAGATCGGCGAGAAGCTCGAACTGCGCCGGGTCGCCTACTTCGGCGGCACCGTGGAGACCTACCTGCACAAGCGGGCATCCGACCTGCCGCCGGCGGTGGGTGTGCTGGTGGAGTACACCGGCTCCAGCACCGAGGCGGCTCATGCCGTGGCGCTGCAGATCGCCGCGCTCAAGGCTCGCTACCTCACCCGCGACGACGTGCCCGCCGACCTGGTGGCCAACGAGCGCCGCATCGCCGAGGAGACGGCCAAGGAGGAGGGCAAGCCCGAGGCTGCCCTGCCCAAGATCGTCGAGGGCCGGGTCACCGGTTTCTTCAAGGACGTCGTGCTGCTGGAGCAGTCGTCGGTGTCCGACTCGAAGAAGAGCGTCAAGGCGCTGCTCGACGAGGCCGGCGTGACCGTGACCCGCTTCGCGCGGTTCGAGGTCGGCCAGGCCTGAGTGATTTCGGCGCGGTTATCGTCGCTCAGCGCACATAACCGCGCCGAAATCGCATAGTTTCTAGGCATGCGACATGTGCACGCTTTCGGTGACGACGCGCTCGGCGACTCCGACACGGTCGGCCTCGTCGAAAGACTCCGATCAGGCGATGTGTCGCCCGCCGAGGTCGTCGACGCCGCGATCGCCCGCACCGAAGCGGTCAACCCTGAGCTGAACGGGCTGGCCTACCGGGCGTTCGATCGCGCCCGGGCCGAAGCGGCCGCACCCCGCCCCGGCTTCTTCTCCGGGGTGCCCACATTCGTCAAGGACAACGTGGCCGTCGCCGGGATGCCCACCATGCAGGGCACCGACGCGTGGCAGCCGCATCCGGCCGCCGCCGACGGTGACTTCGCGCGGACGTATCTGGGCACCGGGCTGATCCCGCTGGGTAAGACGCAGTTGAGCGAGTTCGGGTTCAGCGCCTCCGCGGAGCATCCGCGATTGGGGGCGGTGCGCAATCCATGGAACACCGACCACACCGCCGGGGCGTCGTCGTCGGGGTCGGCGGCGTTCGTGGCGGCCGGGGTAGTGCCGATCGCGCACGCCAACGACGGCGGCGGGTCCATCCGAATTCCCGCCGCCTGCAACGGACTTGTCGGTCTCAAGCCGTCTCGGGGCCGGTTGCCGCTGGACAAGGACCTGCGGGCCATGCCGGTGCGCATCGTCTACAACGGGGTCGTGACCCGCTCGGTGCGCGACACCGCCGCCTTCTTCCGGGAGGCCGAACGTATCTGGCCCAGCTCCAAGTTGCCTGCGATCGGTGACATCCGGGAGCCGGGACGCCGGCGCCTGCGGGTCGCCGTCATCACCGCGTCGCTCAAACGTGAGACGTCGGCGGAGATGCGCGAGCTGACACTCAAGACCGCCGCGCTGCTCGAAGAACTGGGCCACCGTGTCGAATATCTGGACAGTGCACCGGTTCCGGCGCATTTCGTCGACGACTTCCTGCTCTACTGGGCGTTCTTGGCCACCGCGCTGGTTCGGGGTGGACGGCGGATGTTCGGCCCCACGTTCGACCGCACCAGGTTGGACAACCTGACGCTGGGTCTGGATCGCCACGCCACCCGCCACCTCTACCGGCTGCCGTTGGCGGTGGCTCGGCTGGCGGCTGTGCGTCGCCGGCACACGTCGAGGTTGTACGGCGACTACGACGCGGTGCTCACCCCGACGCTGGCGCACGAAACACCGCGGATCGGTCACCTGGACCCGACGGCCGACTATGAGCAGATCATCGACCGGCTGATGGACTGGGTGGCGTTCACCCCGCTGCAGAACGTCTCCGGGGAGCCGGCGATCTCGTTGCCGCTGGCCGAATCTGCCGCTGGACTGCCGGTCGGGATGATGTTCAGCGCCCCGCTGGGGGCCGACGCCCGGCTGCTGGAGTTGGCCTACGAGCTGGAGGCGGCCAAACCCTGGCGTGTCATCCGGGCCTGAGCCGTCACTGCACGCCGATCCGTTCCAGCATCAGCCGCAGCTGATGCTGCTCATCTGCACTCAGGACGGACAGCACGCGGCGGTCGGCGATCCGCACCTCGTCCTCGGCCCGCTTGAGCAGCTCGCGCCCGGACTCGGTCAGCGTTGCCGGCAGAGAGCGCCCCGACGACACGGTTTCGGGTCTGGCCACCGCACCTCGGTTCTGGAGCCGGTGCAGCACGGTGTTCATGGCCTGCGGGGTGACGCTGGTGTGTCGCGCCAACTCGGCACTGGACAGTCCGGGGAACACCGAAAGCACACGCATGCAGACGAATTCGGGAAGTGTCAGTCCCAGCGGTGTGAGTGCCGCGGTCGCGTGCGGGCGCAGCGCGGAATTCACCCGGTACAGCAGATATCCCAGCGGAGCGTCGTCCACAGCACCCATATCAAATATCCTGACATACCGCACACCGGTGTGCGCGCTATAGGTCGTTCCCGGCGTAGGACAGGTTGAAGCTCTTATTGGTCAGCGGGAAGTCCGGAACGATGGTGTCGGTCATGGACATCGGCAGGGCCGGCCAGTTGAACCAGGACGGGTCGACGATCTTGGCGCGGGTGAAGGTGCCCTCGGCGCCGATCTCCACCCGGTGCACGATGCTGCCGCGCCAGCCCTCGGCGATACCGACGCCGCTGACGGCGCGAGTCGTGGCGGGCAGTTCCACGCCCGCCTCGATGGGGCCGCGGTGTTCGCCGATCAGTCTGCGGCACAACGCCACCGATGCCACGAACTCGTCGCGGCGCACGGTGTAGCGTGCCAGCACGTCACCGGCTGTCTCGCCCACCTCGTGGATCGGCAACTCGGTGGTGGGATGGTCCAGCCGCGCGTCGGTGACGATGCCGCTGGCGCGCGCCACATAGCCCAGCGTGCCCAATGCCTCGGCGTCCTGACGGCTCAACACCGATGTGGTGGTGAACCGGTCGTAGATCACCGAGTTGCCCAGGGTCAGCTCGGCGATCTCGGCGACGTCGTCGGCCAGCTCCTGCAGCCGCACCGGATCCGGAAGTGCTTGCAGTGCAACACCCCCGGGGCAGATCGCCCCGCGAAGCAGGCGGTGCCCGGTCACCTGCGCGTTGATTCGCAGGAGTTGTTCGCGGACGTGCTGGGCGTGCGCGTTGGCCAAGCCGAAGCCGACATCGTTGGCCAGGGCGCCCATATCTGCGACGTGGTTGTAGAGCCGCTCGAGTTCGACCAGCAGTGTCCGCAGCCGGTGCACTTCGTCGGGTAGTTCGACGCCGAGCGCGTCTTCGACGGCCAGGGCGTGTGCCAGCGCATGACCGGCGGAGGTGTCACCACTGATCCGTTCGGCCAGATCGACCGCCGCGCCGGCCGGCCGGTCGTGAAACAGCCGCTCGATTCCGCGGTGCACGAACCACAGTCGTGCCTTGAGCCGCAGCACCGATTCACCGACCACCGAGAAGCGGAAGTGGCCCGGTTCGATCAGACCGGCGTGCACCGGCCCGACCGGGATCTCGTAGACGCCGGCCCCCTCTACGTTCAAGAACGGGAACCGTCCCGCCGCAGCGAATTCCGGGGGCCGACCGGCATCGGTGCGCATCGGGTGCCAGTTCTGCGGCCAGTGCGCGTGCCGCACCAGGCGACGTGGCTGCGGATGGCCCACCGGGGTGATCCCGTACAGGTCCATCATCTCGCGCTCGAAGCGACTGGCGGGGAACGACAGTTCGGCCAGCGTCGGGACTTTCGGCTGTTCGGCGGGCACGGTCAGGGTCAACTCGGTGCGGCGATCCGGGCGGCCCGCGAGGAACAGGTACACCACCCGCAGGCTGTCGCCGTCGTCATGGGCCGCCACCAGGGCCAACCGGAACCCGTCGGCCAGCAGGGCCGCGGCGGCACCGGTCAGCTCGGCCTCGGAGACCGACTGTTCGTGCGTGAGCGGACTCATCTGTGTGCCCCGAGTTGGCCTGCGGCGGTTGCGAACAGGTCGGAGAGCGGGCCGGCGGTCACACCCAGGGCGATTGAGACCAGCAGGCCGGTGACCAGTGCTGCGGCGACCGTCAGCGGCACCCGGATCGCCGGAGCGTCGGAGCTCGGTGAGCCCAGCAGGATCCGTCCCGAGTTGCGGACCAGCGCGGCGAACGCCACCACCAGCGCCGTCAGTGCCAGGCCCAGCGCCCATGTCAACCGGGTGTCGACCAGCGAGATCGCGATCGCCAGTTCACTGGCGAACATCGCGAACGGCGGCAATCCGAGCAGCACCACCATCCCGACCGCGAACGCGCCACCGACCAGTCGTGATCGGCGCAGCACCGCGGTGATCTCGCCGATCGCCGTCGAATCATGGGCGGCCTGCAGCTGCCCGCCGGCCAGGAACAGCACCGTCTTGCCGACGCCGTGGGCCAGGATGTGCAGCAGCAGTGCAGCGATCGCCAGACCGGTTCCTGCCGCGGCGGCGACCGCCATCAGGCCCATGGTCTCCATCGATGAGTAGGCCAGCATCCGTTTGAGATCGCCTGTCACGGTCAGCAGCAGCGCGGCGATGAACAACGTGGTCAACCCGGCGCCCAGCAACGCGGTCCGCAGAAAGCCGGGGCCCACCGCGACATCGATGATCGGCTTGATCCGGATGATCACTGAGAACGCGACCGACAGCAGCACGCCGCTCATCAACGCCGACACCGGGGCGGGTGCCTGGCTGTGCGCGTCGGCCAGCCAGGTGTGAAACGGCGCCAGGCCCATCTTGGCGCCGTAGCCGATCAGCAACAGGGCACCGGCCAGCCGGGTGACCGCCGGGTCCAGGGCGGCGGCGTGCGCGGCCAGGATGTCGAGGTGCAGCGCATCTTCCGGGCCCGCGCCGGCGTGGCGCGCGGCGAAGTGCAGCAGCACAGTGCCCAGGAACGCGATGGTGATTCCCACCGAGCACACCATCACGTACTTCCAGGTGGCCTCCAGGGCGGCCCGGCTGCGATGGTGGCCGACCAGGAACGCGGTGACCACCGTGGTGGCTTCTACCGCGATCCAAACCACACCGATGTTGTTGGCCGACACCGCAAGAGCCATCGCTGCCAGGAACGCCGGGGTGAGGATTCCGTACAGCCGGGCGCCGCGCGCATCGGTGTGCCCGTGTACCAGCTCGGCGTCGAGGTAACCGATGCTCGCCCAGGTGGCCAGGCTGCCCACCACCCCGATGACGATCAGCATGGTCGCCGACAGCGCGTCGGCGCGCAGCAGGCCGGACAAGCCCAGGTAAACCTGGTCGTCGACCCGAAGCCCCAGGGCCACACCGCATCCGAGGATGGCCAGCGCCGAGGCCAGCGTGATGATGGCGCTGATCCGGCGCCACCCGACCGCTAGGCAGAACAGTGACGCCGCAACGGGCGCCAGCAGCGAGAGCAGGATCACCGGTGTCATCAGTCCCGCAACTCCCGCAGCAGGTCCAGGTCCACGCCACCGAAGGCGTTGCGCAGTTGTCCGGTGAGCACGCCGAGCACGATCAAAACGAACAGCACATCCAGCGACGCGCCGAGTTCGACGATCAGCGGGACACCGGCGGTCAGCAGGAACGCCGTGGCGGCGATTCCGTTGTCCAGCATGAGCAGTCCGACCGCCTGCGAGATGGCGTTGCGGCGGGTCGCCATCATGAACAGCGCGATCAGCACTGTTGCGATGGCCGCCGGGGCGGCGTTGGTTGCGGTACTGGGCGCCAGCGCGATCACCGGCTGGGTGATGGTGAACGCCGCGACCACCAGAGCGGTGACCACCAGCAGCGACGCGCCGTTGCTGACCAGGGGAGCGGCCTCGCGGCGCTCTTTGCGTTCGGCGCCCAGTGCCCGGGCCAGCAGCCACGGCAGTAGGACCGCGCGCACGGCCAGCACCGCAATCCCGACCATGACCAGGGCCTGATCCTGGTCGTGCACACCGCGAATCATCGGGATGGCGGCCAGCGCCAGGCCTTGGGCGACCAGCAGTCGGCGCACGATCGCCGACAGGTCCCGGCGCCAGACGGCCAACACGGCGGCCAGCAGCACCCCGCCGGCGGCCAGATCCAGCATGTTGACGTAGTCGATCCAAGCGTCGTTCATCCGGCGCCTCCCGAGAAGAAGTTCGCCGCGGTGACGGCCAGCAACGCCAACAGGAATGAGCCGGCAAGCAGTTCGGGTACCCGGAACAGCCGCAGTTTGGCGAGGAACACCTCGGCGCCGGCCAGCGCGACGGCCAGCACCGCCACCTTGATCGCGATCGCGCCCGCGCCCAGGAACACCTCGAGCAGGCCCGGGTCGGTGCCGGCGATGCCCCACGGCACGAACAGGTTCGCCAGCAGTGCGAGCAGCACCGTCAACCGCATGCCGGCCGCCCACTCGACCAGGGCCAGTTTGGGGCCGGCGTATTCCAACACCATCGCCTCGTGCACCATCGTCAGCTCCAGGTGGGTGGACGGGTTGTCCACCGGCAGCCGGCCGGTCTCGGCGACGATCACGATCACCAGGGCGACGAACGCCAGGGCGCTGGCCAGCGAAATGACCTGTCCCGGATGCTCGATCGTGTCGGCGACGATGGCGCCCAGGTTGGCCGAACCCGCCGGAACCGAGCACGCGAATACCGCCAGCAGGATGGTCGGTTCGACCAGTGCGGCGATGGTGATCTCCCGGCTGGCGCCCATGCCGCCGAACGCCGTCGCGGTGTCGATCCCGGCCAGGGTGAGTGCCACCGTGCCCAGGAACAGCAGACCCACCACGGTGACCAGATCGGCGACCGGATCCAGCGGCGAGCCGGCGGCCACCAGCGGTGCGGTCGCGACGATCACCAGTGTGGTGGCCGCCAACGCGGCCGGGGCCGCGGCGAACACCCAGGTGGTGCCCAGCGGCTTGAGCACCTGCTTGCCCAGCAGCTTGCGGGTGTCGCGCCACGGCTGCAGCACTCCCGCGCCGACGCGGCCCTCGGCTCGGGCCCGGACCTGGCGCATCAGTCCGATCACCAGCGGGGCACCGAGGATGACACCGGCGACCTGCACGAAACCGGCCAGGTAGGCCATCGCGTTCATCGCGCCACCAACAGGGCGATCAGCACACCGACGGCGCCGTAGGCCAGATAAAGGTGCACGCTTCCGGTGTGGGCGCGGCGGACCAACTGCGCTGCCGCGGCGATGCTGCGCAGCACCGGCGCGTACCAGCGGTCCTCAATGACATCGGCGACGCGTGCTCGATAGGCGATCCGCTCCACCACGTAGGTCGAGCTCGCCTGGCGGGTCACCTCGACGTCGGTATCGGTGCGTAACACGTCGTCGAAGACCTGCTGAAGGGGCTGGGCGAAAGACGTTGCGGTGTACTGCATGCGGTGTGTCAGGTCGTCGGCGCCGCAGGCCCACAGCGGCACCGTCGCCGGCGCGGGACGCCGTCCCGAACGCCAGCGCGAACCGACCAGGACCAGTGCCGCGGCGGCGGCTACCGCGCCCGCCAGTAGGCCGGGCGACATCGATACGGGCAGACCCGGAATGCGCAGCACCAGTCCGAGCGTCGGGGCGTTCCCGGCGACCGGCAGGGTGTCGAGCGCCCGGTTGATCATGGGCGCAACCGCACCCGGGGCCAAGGCCAGCACCAGGCAGGCCAGCGCCGGCAGCGTCATCCCCGCGATCATCGTGCGGGGCGCCTCGCGCGCGGCCGCCGCGGCATCCGAGCGCGGGCGTGCCAGGAAGCCGATCCCGAACGCCTTCACCATGGCGGCCACCCCCAACCCTGCGGTCAGGGCGACCGCCGCCACCGCCAGCGGTGTCAGCAGCGCGATCGTGGCGTCGTGGTCGGGCTGGGCGTGCATCAGCGACTGGATCAACAGCCACTCGCCGGCGAAGCCCGCACCCAGCGGCAGCCCGGCGGCGCCGAGCGCGGCAAAACCGAAAAACGCTGTGGTGACCGGCATCCGGCGAGCCAGGCCGCCGAGCCGGTCCAGATCGCGCAATCCGGTGGCGGTCAGCACCGACCCGGCGGCGAAGAAACCGAGGCTCTTGAACGCACTGTGGGCGATCAGGTGCAGCAACGCCGCAGTCATGGCGACAGCCGCCGCCTGGCGGGATCCCGAGCCCGACAGCAACATCGCTGTGCCTAGTGCCAGGGTGATCAGCCCGATGTTCTCGGTCGTCGAATAGGCAAGCAGTCTTTTGAGATCGGTTGCCACCGATGCCTGCAGCACCCCGTACACCGCGGACACGCCTCCGACGATCAGGAGTGTCAAGGCCCACCACCGCGGGCCGGGGCCCAACAGCTGCAGGTCGATACGGATGATCCCGTAGATGCCGAGGTTCACCATGGCACCGGACAGCAACGCCGAGATCGGACTCGGCGCCTCCGGATGTGCCCGGGGCAACCACGCGTGCAACGGCAGCAGACCGGCCTTGGAGCCGAAACCGATCAGCGTCAACACGAAGACCGTGTTACGCGCGCCGTCGGGCAGCACGCCGATTCCCGCGAAGTCATCGCCGGCAGTGGCCGCCAGCACCACCATTCCCAGCATCAGCGTCACGAAGCCCAACTGCGTCATCACCGCGTAGACCAGGGCGGCTGAGCGCACCTCGCTGCGCTGCTGGTCGGTGAGCACCAACACCAGTGAGGTCAACGCCATCAGTTCCCACGCGAACAGGAACGTGGTGACCGACCCGGCCGCCGGAACCGCCAGCAGGGCGAGCACGAACAGGGGCAGTGTCACCAGCGGGACAGTGCCGAACTTCTCGTGGCGCGCATAGCCGATCCAGTACAGTCCGGCCGCGACGGCCACCGCGCCGGTCAGCACCATGAAGAATCCGCCGACCGGCTCTACGCGCAGCTGCATACCCAGCAGGGGGATAAGCCATCCGATCCGGACCGCCGGTAGGGCGCCGGCCAACCCCGCCAGGCCCACGCCGATGCCGGCCGCGCCGATCCCGGCCGTCACCGCACCGCTGAGCAGCGCTGCCAGCGCGTTGCGGCGCAACGATTCCGGGGGAGCCGGCGTCGGTGTGCTCACTTGCCGGTGACCGACCGTAGTGCGGCGAGTATCTGCTCCGGCGTCGGTGGGCAGCCGGCGATCTCCACGTCGACGGGAACGACATCGCCGACGGCGCCGACGGTTCCGTACGCCTGGGCGAACACCCCCCGGTTGAGTGCGCAGTCGCCGCAGGCGATGATCCGGCGTGGCTGCGGGGTGGCCTCGACGGTGTTGCGCAGCGGCTCGGCCATGTTGCGGGTGACCACCCCGGTGACCAGCAGCGCGTCGGCGTGCCGGGGTGATGCGACGAGCCGGGCGCCGAATCGTTCGGCGTCATAGACCGGGCCGAAAGCCCCGGCGATCTCGATCTCGCAGCCGTTGCATGATCCGGCGTCGACATGACGGATCTGTACCGAACCGCGCGTCATCGCCGCCGCGCCGTCGGGCCGGTCCTCGGCCGGTTCGGTGATGCGGCCGAGGGTGAAGATCCGTCTGAGCCAGCTCATCGCTGGGTCTGCAAGTCGTCGAGGATCGCGGCCTGTTCGGTGAGCAGACCGGCCAGCGCCTTGCGGGCCACTGTCATCAGTTCGCCGATCACCGGTGAGGCGATCGAGTAGATCACCGTGTTGCCGTCCTTGGTGGCCGTCACGACACCGGCCCGCCGCAGGACGCCCAGTTGCTGGGACAGGTTGGAGGCTTCCAGCCCGATCTCGCCCAGCAACTCGGCGACGGTGCGGTCGCGCTCGGCCAGGAGTTCCAGGACCCGGATCCGGGCCGGGTGGCCAAGCGTCTTGAAAAACTCAGCCTTCACCTGGTGTAGCGAGTTCGGCACGGACCGACCCTAGCAAAGAGTTCATCAATTGAAAATAGTTTCATAAGCGAAAGGGGTTGGTCGTTCGAGGTGGATATTGGAAAGCGGTCACCCCCGCAACGGTTTGACCAGCCCGATAGGGCAGGATGGGACGTGCCGTCGCGGATGATTTTCGCGATGGCGCCCTCATGCGCGGACCCCGAGGAGCCAGATGACGGAGCCCCAGATGACGGAGCCGACTCCCGACCGACCCAAGGCCGACCGCCCCCATTACTCCCGGGTGCTGCTCAAGCTGGGTGGCGAGATGTTCGGCGGCGGCCAGGTGGGCCTCGACCCCGACGTCGTCGCACAGGTCGCCCGACAGATCGCCGAAGTTGTGCGCGACGGGGTGCAGGTGGCCGTCGTGATCGGCGGCGGGAACTTCTTCCGCGGCGCCCAGCTGCAGGAGCGCGGCATGGAGCGGATGCGCTCGGACTACATGGGCATGCTCGGCACCGTGATGAACAGTCTTGCGCTGCAAGATTTCCTGGTGAAGGAAGGTATCGACACCCGCGTCCAGACCGCGATCACCATGGGCCAGGTCGCCGAACCGTACATTCCGCTGCGCGCCAAGCGGCACCTGGAGAAGGGCCGGGTGGTGATCTTCGGTGCCGGTATGGGGCTGCCGTACTTCTCCACCGACACCACCGCGGCTCAGCGAGCGCTGGAGATCGGCGCGCAGGTGGTGCTGATGGCCAAAGCCGTCGACGGCATCTTCACCGCGGACCCACGAGTCGAACCGGACGCCGAACTGCTCACCTCGATCAGCCACCGCCAGGTCATCGACCGCGGGCTCAAGGTGGCCGATGCCACCGCGTTCAGCCTGTGCATGGACAATGGCATGCCGATCCTGGTGTTCAACCTGCTGACAGACGGCAATATCGCGCGGGCGGTCGCCGGTGAGAAGATCGGGACACTGGTCACCACCTAAAAGGGGAGAGGCGCACATGATCGACGAGGCTCTCTTCGATGCCGAAGAGAAGATGGAGAAGGCCGTGGCGGTGGCCCGCGACGACCTGGCGACCATCCGCACCGGCCGGGCCAACCCGGGGATGTTCTCCCGGATCGCCATCGACTACTACGGCGCGATGACGCCCATCACCCAGCTGTGCAGCATCAACGTTCCCGAAGCCCGGATGGTGGTGATCAAGCCCTACGAGGCCTCGCAGTTGGGACCCATCGAGACGGCGATCCGAAACTCGGACCTGGGCCTGAACCCCAGCAACGACGGTTCGCTGATCCGGGTGGCGGTGCCCCAGCTCACCGAGGAGCGGCGCCGGGAACTGGTCAAGCAGGCCAAGGGCAAGGGCGAGGACGCCAAGGTCGCGGTACGCAACATTCGCCGCAAGGCGATGGAGGAGCTGCACCGCATCCGCAAGGACGGCGACGCCGGTGAGGACGAGGTCGGCCGGGCCGAGAAGGACCTCGACAAGTCCACCCAGCAGTACGTGACCCAGATCGACGACCTGGTCAAGCACAAAGAGGGCGAGCTGCTGGAGGTCTGACGGCCTTCGAGCAGCAGAATTGAAGTGGCAGACAAGCCTTCCGGCACCGACGCCGGACAGAAGCATTCGCGAGCGGGACGCAACCTTCCCGCCGCGATCGCGGTCGGAGTTCTGCTCGGCGGCACGCTGGTCTACACCCTGTTGTTCGCCCCGCGCTTCTGGGTGCTGATTCTGGCGGTGGCCACCCCGATCGCCACCCATGAGATCGTTCGACGTCTGAGGGAGGCCGGCTACGACGTGCCGTTCATCCCGCTGGCGCTCGGCGGCCAGGCGATGCTGTGGCTGTCGTTGCCGTTCGGGGCCAGGGGAGTACTAGGCGCGTTCGGTGCCACGGTGGTGATCTCGATGATGTGGCGGTTGGTGGGCCGGGGGCTGAACCATGCCCCGGTGAACTACCTGCGCGACATGTCGGCAACGGTGATGATCGCGGTCTGGGTGCCGCTGTGCATGAGTTTCGCCGCGCTGCTGGTCTTCCGCGACGACGGGCCCGGCCGAGTGTTGTGCCTGTTGTTCCCGGTGGTCTTCTCCGACATCGGCGGGTACGCCGTCGGCGTGCTGTTCGGCAAGCACCCGATGGCGCCGGCGATCAGCCCGAAGAAGTCGTGGGAGGGCTTCGGCGGATCATTGGTGCTCGGTATTGCCGCGGCGGTGTTCGCGGTGACCGTGTTCCTCGGCCGGCCGTGGTGGGTGGGGCTGCCGCTGGGGCTGCTGCTGGTGTTCACCGGCGTGTTCGGTGACCTGATCGAGTCCCAGGTCAAACGCGACCTGGGCATCAAGGACATGGGCCGGCTACTGCCCGGCCACGGCGGGCTCATGGACCGGCTCGATGCGCTGCTGCCGGCGGCCGTGATGACCTGGATCGTGCTGACCGTGCTGCCGTGACCAAGCAACAGTTGGTGTTCACCGCGCCGCGGCGGGCATTGCCGCCGCGGCACCTGGCCGACCTCGACGCCGACGGTGTGGTGGCCGCGGTCGCCGAGCTGGAGTTGCCGGCATTCCGTGCCAAGCAGCTGGCGAACCAGTATTACGGCCGGCTGATCGCCGACCCGCAGCAGATGACCGACCTGCCCGCCGCCGTGCGCTCGGCGGTGGCCGAAGCGCTGTTTCCGACGCTGCTGACCGCAGCCAGCGAGATCGAATGCGACGCCGGTGAGACGCGCAAGACGCTGTGGCGGGCGCATGACCACACCAAGTTCGAGTCGGTGCTGATGCGCTATCCCAAGCGCAACACCGTCTGCATCTCCTCGCAGGCCGGCTGCGGCATGGCGTGTCCGTTCTGCGCGACCGGCCAGGCCGGGCTGACCCGCAACCTGTCCACCGCCGAGATCCTCGAGCAGGTGCGGGCGGCCGCGGTGGAGTTGCGGGATCGCGACGGTGCTCGATCTTCGGGGGACCGTCTGTCCAACATCGTGTTCATGGGCATGGGGGAGCCGCTGGCCAACTACGCGCGGGTGGTGGCGGCGGTGCGGCGCATCACCGAGGCGCCGCCGAACGGCTTCGGCATCTCGGCGCGGTCGGTGACGGTGTCCACGGTCGGGCTGGCCCCGGCGATCCGCAAGCTCGCCGACGAGCGCCTCGGGGTGACGCTGGCGCTGTCGCTGCACACTCCCGACGACGAGTTGCGTGACACGCTGGTTCCGGTCAACAACCGGTGGAAGGTCTCCGAAGCGCTCGATGCCGCCCGGTACTACGCCGACGTGACAGGCCGGCGGGTTTCGGTGGAATACGCGCTGATCCGCGACGTCAACGACCAGCCGTGGCGGGCGGATCTGTTGGGCCGCAAGCTGCACAAGGCGTTGGGGCAGCTGGTGCACGTCAACCTGATTCCGCTCAACCCCACGCCGGGCAGCGACTGGGACGCCAGCCCCAAGCCGGTGGAGCGGGAGTTCGTCCGCCGGGTGCGGGCCCAGGGCGTGGAATGCACGGTGCGAGACACCCGTGGGCGTGAGATCGCGGCCGCATGTGGGCAGTTGGCGGCCGAAAGCGAGTAGTTAGCGCAGCCAGCCGCGCTTGCGGCCGATCATGTCGCGCAGCACCACGACCAGCGACAGCACCGCGAACGCCAGCAGGAAGTAGTCCTCGACGTGGCCGACGTGGTTGCCGCGCAGCATCAGCAGCAGGAAGCCGACGATGCCCAGGCCGGCGAGATGCCAGGTGCGGTGGTTGATCTCGCTCCAGCCCCATCCCACGGACGGAACATCGGCGGGGTCAAGCCCGGTGTGACGCTCCACCTCGGTACCGGCCACTTCGACTCCTTAGGTTCGCAGCAAGTTCGCATCATTCTGGCATACCGATCAGATCTCGAATGTCCGGTAGGCGGCGGGGCCGACGATGGCGGCCGGGCTCTCTGGCGTCCACTTCTGGTCGCCGTCGAGGAACATCCGTGCGGCGGCCTCGCAGATCGCCAGGAACAAGACATCGGCGATGATCAGCACCGGCCACGCGACGATCTCCCCGAGGAGGCTCGCTGGTGAACAACGCCGCGGGATTCGGGCACAATGATCAGGTGAGTGTGTCGCCGGCGCGCCGGACCAAAGTGCTGCTGCTGGGGTCGACCGGCTCGATCGGAACCCAGGCGTTGCAGGTCATCGCCGCGAATCCGGATCGCTTCGAGGTGGTCGGCCTGGCTGCCGGCGGCGGCAACGCGGCGCTGCTGGCCGCCCAGCGCGCCGAGACCGGGGTCACCAACATCGCCGTCGCCGACGTGCAGGCCGGCGAAGCGCTCGAGGCCCCGTATCGCGGTCCGGACGCTGTCACCCGCTTGGTGGAGGACACCGACGCCGACGTAGTCCTCAACGCCCTGGTCGGGGCGCTGGGTTTGCGGCCCACCCTGGCCGCACTGGAGACCGGGGCCCGGCTGGCGCTGGCCAACAAGGAATCCCTGATCGCCGGGGGGCCGCTGGTGCTGGCCGCCGCCGAGCCGGGCCAGATCGTGCCGGTGGACTCCGAGCACTCGGCGATCGCCCAGTGCCTGCGCTCCGGAACGCCCGACGAGGTCGCCAGGATCGTGCTGACCGCCTCGGGCGGGCCGTTCCGCGGCTGGAGCGCCGCGGACCTGCAGCACGTCACACCCGAGCAGGCCGGAGCTCATCCGACCTGGTCGATGGGCCCGATGAACACCCTGAACTCGGCATCGCTGGTGAACAAGGGCCTCGAGCTCATCGAAACCCACCTGCTGTTCGCCGTCCCCTACGACCGCATCGACGTCGTGGTACATCCCCAGTCGATCGTGCACTCCATGGTCACCTTCACCGACGGATCGACGATCGCCCAGGCCAGCCCGCCCGACATGCGGCTGCCGATCGCGCTGGCGCTGGGGTGGCCGGCCCGGGTGCCCGGCGCGGCCGCGGCCTGCGATTTCACCACCGCCTCGACTTGGGAGTTCGAGCCGCTGGACAACCGGGTTTTCCCCGCGGTGGATCTGGCCCGGCGCGCCGGGGAGACCGGTGGGTGCATGACCGCGGTCTACAACGCTGCCAACGAAGAGGCAGCAGAAGCGTTCCTTGCTGGCCGGATCGGCTTCCCGGCGATCGTCGACACCATCGCTGGTGTGCTGGACGCCGCGGACCAATGGGCTGCACAACCCGCTACCGTGGACGAGGTACTCGATGCGCAGCGTTGGGCCCGCGAACGGGCGGCACGCGCCATCGATGCCACAGTTACGAGAAAGGTCGGAAGCTCCCGATGATGTTCGCGGTCGGCATCGCGTTGTTCGCGCTGGCCATCCTGGTGTCGGTGGCACTGCATGAATGCGGCCACATGTGGGTGGCCCGGGCCACCGGCATGAAGGTGCGCCGCTATTTCGTCGGGTTCGGCACCACGCTGTGGTCGACGCGCCGCGGCGAGACCGAGTACGGCCTCAAGGCGATCCCCGCCGGCGGGTTCTGCGACATCGCCGGGATGACCTCGGTGGAGGAACTGGAGCCCGACGAGGTCGAGCGCGCCATGTACAAGCAGAAGACCTGGAAACGGGTGGCGGTGCTGGCGGCCGGCCCCGGCATGAACTTCATCATCGGCCTGGTGCTGGTCTACGTGATCGGGGTGATCTGGGGCCTGCCGAACCTGCACGCTCCGACCACCGCCGTCATCGGCGAAACAGCTTGTGTGGCACCGGAAGTCGTCAAGGGAGAACTGGGAACCTGCACGGGTCCCGGCCCGGCGGCCCAAGCCGGCATCCAGGCCGGCGACGTCGTCGTCAAGGTCGGCGACATCCCGGTATCGACCTTCGCCGAGATGGCCGCCGCAGTGCGCAAGCAACACGGCGTTACCCCGATCGTCGTCGAACGCGACGGCACCACGCTGACCCGCAACGTCGACGTGACCCCGACCCAGCGCTGGATCGCCGACGGAGGCGACGGCGCGGCGGTTCCCAGCACGGTCGGCGCGATAGGTGTGGGAGCCGCCCAGTTCGGGCCCACCAGGTACAACCCGATCACCGCGATTCCGGCCACCTTCACCTTCAGCGGTGACCTGTCGGGATTGCTGGTCAAGTCCCTGGCCAATATTCCGTCCAAGGTCGGTGCGCTGGTGCACGCCATCGGCAATCCGAGCGGCCCGCGCGACCCCGAGACACCGATCAGCGTGGTCGGGGCCTCGATCATCGGTGGCGACACCGTCGATCACGGAGTGTGGGTGGCGTTCTGGTTCTTCCTGGCGCAGCTGAACTTCATCCTCGGTGTGCTGAACCTGGTGCCGCTGCTGCCGTTCGACGGCGGACACATCGCGATCGCGCTGTATGAGAAGCTGCGCAACTTCGTCCGGTCGGCGCGCGGGAAGGTAGCCGCGGCGCCGGTCAACTACATGAAGCTGATGCCGGCCACTTACGTAGTCTTGGTGGTGGTCGTCGGCTACATGTTATTGACGGTGACCGCGGACCTGGTCAACCCCATCCGGCTGTTCTGATAGGAGCGCACCCATGAGCGTCGGCCTCGGTATGCCGAAACCGCCGGCGCCCACGCTGGCACCGCGCCGCAAGACGCGCCAGCTGATGGTCGGCGGTGTCGGAGTTGGCAGTGATCACCCGATCTCGGTGCAGTCGATGTGCACCACCAAGACTCACGACATCGACGCCACCCTGCAACAGATCGCAGCGCTGACCACCGCCGGCTGCAACATCGTGCGGGTGGCCTGCCCGCGCCAGGAGGACGCCGACGCGCTGGCGACCATCGCCCGCAAGAGCAAGCTCCCGGTGATCGCCGACATCCACTTCCAGCCCAAGTACATCTTCGCGGCCATCGACGCCGGATGTGCTGCGGTGCGGGTCAATCCGGGCAACATCAAGGAGTTCGACGGCCGGGTCGGCGAGGTCGCCAAGGCCGCCGGAGCCGCCGGCATCCCGATCCGCATCGGTGTCAACGCCGGATCGCTGGACAGTCGTTTTCTGAAGAAGTACGGCAAGGCCACCCCGGAGGCGCTGGTGGAGTCGGCGCTGTGGGAAGCGTCGCTGTTCGAGGAGCACGGCTTCGGCGACATCAAGATCAGCGTCAAGCACAACGACCCGGTCGTGATGGTGGCCGCCTACGAGCAGCTCGCCGAGCAGTGCGACTACCCGCTGCACCTCGGCGTCACCGAGGCCGGTCCGGAGTTTCAGGGCACCATCAAGTCCGCCGTGGCGTTCGGCGCGCTGCTGAGCCGGGGCATCGGTGACACCATCCGGGTGTCGCTGTCGGCGCCGCCGGTGCAGGAGGTCAAGGTCGGCAACCAGATTCTGGAGTCGCTCAACCTGCGGCCGCGGGGGCTGGAGATCGTCTCGTGTCCGTCGTGCGGGCGGGCCCAGGTCGACGTCTACAAGCTGGCGAACGAGGTGACCGCCGGGCTGGAGGGGCTTGACGTCCCGCTGCGGGTAGCGGTGATGGGCTGCGTGGTCAACGGGCCTGGTGAGGCTCGTGAAGCGGACCTGGGTGTGGCCTCTGGCAATGGCAAGGGACAGATCTTCGTCAAGGGCCAGGTGATCAAAACCGTGCCGGAGGCGCAGATCGTCGAGACGCTGATCGAAGAGGCACTGCGGCTGGCGGCCGAGATGGGCGCGACGGGTGAGGGAACTTCCGACGGTGCGCCCACCATCACCGTAAGCTGAGACACTATGTCGGCTCCGCCGGAACTCCGCATCGAGCAGCGACGGGTTTCGGTCGTCCGAGATGCCGCGGCGGTCTGGCGCGTGCTCGACGCCGATCCGGTCGGCTCCTGCATGGTCGCCGCTCGGGTGGCAGACCACGGCGTCGACCCCCGATCGATCGGCGGAGAACTGTGGACTCGCGGCGGCGTCGACGAATCCCTTTGTTACGCAGGGCCGAACATGATTCCGCTGCGCGGGTCGCCGGCTGATCTGACTGCTTTCGCCGATCAGGCGGTGAGCTCCATCCGACGCTGCTCGTCGCTGGTCGGACGGGCCGAACTGGTGTTGCCGATGTGGCAGCGGCTGGCTGATGTCTGGGGCCCGGCCCGCGACGTTCGCGAGAGCCAACCGTTGATGGCGCTGCGCACCATGCCCGCCTGTTCGCTGGACCCCGAGGTTCGCCAGGTGCGCCCGGACGAACTCGACGCCTACCTGGTGGCTGCCGTCGACATGTTCATCGGCGAGGTAGGGGTGGATCCGCGAGCCGGCGACGGCGGCCGGACCTATCGTCGGCGGGTGGCAAACCTGATCGCGGCCGGACGGGCGTGGGCGCGCTTCGAACGCGGCAAGGTGATCTTCAAAGCCGAGGTGGGCGCGCAGTCCCCGACGGTGGGCCAGATCCAGGGTGTCTGGGTGCATCCGGAGCGGCGCGGGCAGGGGCTGGGCACCGGTGGCACCGCGATGCTGGCCGCGGTGATCGTCGGCACCGGCCGGATCGCCAGCCTCTACGTCAACGACTTCAACGAGGTGGCCCGGGCAACCTATGAGCGGGTCGGCTTCATCGAGACCGGCACTTTCGCGACGGTCCTGCTGGACTGACGTCCCGGCGCGGGTCACCGCACCATCACGATTGGATCTCGGCGTGCCTCCGTCGTTGCCGACAATCCAGCTCTTAACATCAGCCTCAATGACAACATCAACCTCATTTGTCACACGCGTCACGGGTGTGTTCACCGTAGTGCTGACCGTGGCCGGCTTGGCAGCATGCACCCCCCGGCCCGAGGGCCCCGGTCCCGTCGCCGAGCAGTTCTTCGCCGCGCTGGCTACCGGCGACACCGGGGCGGCCGCCGAACTCAGCGACGATCCCGCCGCCGCCCGCAGCGCCCTCAACGCGGCCTGGGCGGGTCTGCAGGCCGAACACCTCGACGCGCAGGTGCTCGGCTCCCGCTACAACGACGACACCGGCACGGTGTCCTACCGCTACAACTGGCAGCTGCCGAAGAACCGGACCTGGTCCTACGACGGTCAGCTCAAGATGGTGCGCAACGAGGGGCACTGGGCGGTCCGCTGGACGGCCACCGGCCTGCACCCGCGACTCGGTGAGCACCAGACCTTCGCGCTGCGGGCCGACCCGCCGCGACGCGCCTCGGTCAACGAGGTGGGCGGCACCGACGTACTGGTTCCCGGCTACGTCTACCACTACCAACTCGACGCCGGCCGGGCCGGACGCAACCTGGTGCGCACGGCACGCGCGGTGATCGATGCGCTCCGGCCGTTCGACGACGCCCTGGGCGACCCGCAGCGGCTCGCCGAGCAGGCCAGCTCCTCGGTGACTCCGCTGGACCTGATCACGCTGCGCAAGAGCGACCACGACCGCGTCGAACCCGCCATCGGACGGCTCCCGGGCGTCGTGGTCTCCCCGCGGGCGGACCTGCTGCCCACCGACGACCAGTTCGCGCCGATGCTCATCGGCGAGGTCAAGAAGGCCGTGTCGGCGCAGCTCGACGGCGAAGCCGGCTGGCGCGTGGCCAGTGTCAACCAGAACGGCGTCGACGTGGCCGTGCTCAACGAGGTCGAGCCGTCGCCGGCGCCGTCGGTGACGATCAGCCTCGACCGGGCGGTACAGCGTGCCGCCCAGAACGCGGTCAACACCCGCGGCGACAAGGCGATGATGGTGGTGATCAAGCCGTCGACCGGCGAACTGCTGGCGGTCGCCCAGAGCGCCGCCGCCGACGCCGACGGACTGGTGGCCACCACCGGCCTGTACCCGCCCGGCTCCACATTCAAGATGGTCACCGCCGGCGCGGCGATCGAACGCGACATGGTGACGCCGAACTCGATGGTCGGCTGCCCCGGCGAACTCGACATCGGCCAGCGCACCATCCCCAACTACGGCGGATTCGACCTCGGCCTGGTGTCGATGTCGCGGGCGTTCGCCAACTCGTGCAACACCACGTTCGCCGAACTGGCCAGCCGGATGCCGCCCCGGGCGCTGTCGCAGGCCGCCACCCGCTACGGGATCGGGGTCGACTACCTGGTGGATGGCATCACCACGGTCACCGGTTCGGTACCGCCGACCGTCGACCTGGCCGAACGCACCGAGGACGGATTCGGTCAGGGCAAGGTTCTGGCCAGCCCGTTCGGGGTCGCGCTGGCAGCGGCGACGGTGGCCGCCGGCACGACGCCGGTACCCCGGTTGCTGGAGGGCCGGCCGACGGTGGTCAACGGCCCGCCAGCTCCTCCAGTCAGCCGGGAGATGCTCGACGGCCTACGCGAGATGATGCGTCTGGTGGTGACCGACGGCACCGCGCGGGCCCTGGCGGACTGCGGGCCGGTGTTCGGCAAGACCGGGGAGGCCGAGTTCAGCGGCGGCTCGCATTCCTGGTTCGCCGGCTACCGAGGCGACATGGCGTTCGCCGCCCTGATCGTCGGCGGCGGCAGCTCGGAGTATGCGGTCCGGATGACCAAGGTCATGTTCGACTCACTGCCGGACAACTTCCTGCTCTGAGGCGCTTAACCGCCGGTACCGGTAAGTTGGGTTGCCATGACGGGGCTCGATGACGATGTGCTGGCCGCGCTGCGCGTCTCGGATGCGGACCGCAACGGCACCCTTCGCCGGCTGCACAACGCCGTCTCCCTCGGATTGATCGACATCGGCGAATTCGAGGAGCGAGCCGCGCAGGTGTCGCAGGCCAGGATGCGCGCGGAACTCGACACGCTGATCGGCGATCTGCCGGGGCCGCGTGCCATCGTCACCTCAGCGGCCGACCGAGTGGAACTGCGCGGCTGGGCGGGCTCGCTCAAACGTCACGGCGAATGGATCGTGCCGACCCGGTTGTCGCTGGTGCGTCGCCTCGGCTCGGTCGACCTCGACCTGACCAGGGCGCGTTTCGCCGGGCCGGTCGTGGTCATCGAGCTCGACATGCGACTCGGGTCGGTCGGGATCCGGCTGCCCGACGGCGCCAGCGCCTCGATCGACGACGTGGAGGTCTACGGCGGCAGCGCCAAGGACCGCCGCAAGGCCGCCCCCGCCGAGGGCAATCCGCATGTGGTGTTGACCGGGCGGGTGGTGTGCGGGTCGGTGGACATCCGAGGCCCTCGGCGTCAGCTGCGCTGGCGGCGCTGATCAGCTCCGTTAAGCTGGCGTAATGCCCGCTCGTGCCGCACTTTCCCCCGGCGTGGTGTCGCCGACACTCCCGGTGCCGAAGTCGATTCCGCGCCCCGAATACGTCGGACGGTCGACGGCCGCCGAAGGCAGCGAACCGTGGGTGCAGACGCCCGAGGTGATCGAGAGGATGCGGGTGGCCGGCCGGATCGCGGCGGGGGCTCTGGCCGAGGCGGGCAAGGCTGTGGCGCCCGGTGTGACCACCGACGCGCTCGACCGCATCGCGCACGAGTACATGGTCGACCACGGCGCCTACCCGTCCACGCTGGGCTACAAAGGGTTTCCCAAGTCGTGCTGCACCTCGCTGAACGAGGTCATCTGCCACGGCATCCCCGACTCCACCGTGATCGCCGACGGCGACATCGTCAACATCGACGTCACCGCCTACATCGACGGCGTGCACGGCGACACCAACGCCACCTTCCTGGCCGGCGATGTCGCCGAGGAGCACCGCCTGCTGGTCGAGCGCACCCGGGAAGCCACCGAACGGGCCATCAAAGCGGTCAAGCCCGGGCGGGCCCTGTCGGTGGTCGGCCGGGTCATCGAGGCGTACGCGAATCGGTTCGGCTACAGCGTGGTGCGCGACTTCACCGGCCACGGCATCGGTGAGACTTTCCACAACGGGCTGGTGGTCCTGCACTATGACCAGCCCGCGGTGGACACCATCATCGAACCCGGGATGACGTTCACCATCGAACCGATGATCAACCTCGGGGGCCTGGACTACGAGATCTGGGACGACGACTGGACGGTGGTCACCTCTGATGGACGCTGGACCGCGCAGTTCGAGCACACCCTGCTGGTGACCGCCGACGGAGCCGAGATCCTTACCCTGGTGTGATCGGCCGTTGGCTGCCCTGCCCCTGCGGGCCTCGCAAAACCCACACCGTGCGGCTCCGCTGCCGGTACCGTTGCGCAGATGCCTGGCACGATGATGACCATTGACGGGTTTCCGATCCCGGTCGATGTCAACGGCCCGCAGAACGGGCCCGTCATTGTCGTGCTCGCGGCGTCCCAACATCCGCTCACCGCCTATGACGCGGTCTGCCAGCGCCTGCACACCGCCACCATGCGCACCATCGTGATCGGCGCGGACCCGCGGTTGACGCCGAAGTCTGTGGTGGGAATTCTCGATTCGCTGGGCGTGCAGTGCGGCGTGCTGGTGGGTGATCGAAGCGGCGCGGACAACGCCTGGGAGCTGGCCGCCACCCGCCCGGACCGGTTCACCGGCCTGGTGGTGCTGGATCGCGGGCATCCGCGGGCACCCGACCTGAGCGGGGTGATCCAAGACGATCGCTGCCCGCCGGTGGAGATCAACACCACCGTGCTGGTCAGTTCACGGGCCACCGCTACGGTGGCCGAAGCCAGTCAGCCGTTCATCTACGGCGAACACCGGCTGGTGGTGTTGCCGGGGCGGCGCACCGCCAGTGAGTTCACCGCGCAACTCGCGATGGAGATCGTGCTGCGGGCCAGCACCTGGTAGGCGGCTCTCGGGGAGAGAGCCATCCGACACTGATGGGGGAAATGCCATGCTGTCATGGGGGAGATCGATTCCGGGGCTGCTGCGGGAACGAGCCGAGCAATGGCCGGATCGGCCGGCGTTCACCTTTGTCGACTACGACCTCGACCCGTCCGGCTACGCCGAGACGCTGACCTGGTCGCAGATCTCCTGCCGCACCGATGCGGTGGCCGCCGAGGTAGCCGCGGTCGCCTCGCCCGGTGACAGGATCGCGCTGCTGGCGCCGCAGGGCCTGGAGTACATCGCGGCGTTCTTCGGTGCGATGGAGGCAGGCTGCATCGTGGTGCCGCTGCCGGTACCGCTGTTCGGCAGCCGCGACGAGCGGGTGACCGCGGCACTGAAGGACTGTGCCCCGACGGCCGTGCTCACCACATCGACTGTGGCCGGGGACATTCAGGCCTGTCTCGCTGCCGCCGGCGGCCACCGGCCGGCGATCATCGAGGTCGATCTGCTCGACCTCGACTCACCCTCGGGCTGGGACCACCCGGGTGCCGTCACCACCAAGACGGCGCTGCTGCAGTACACCTCGGGCTCGACCGGCTCGCCGAGGGGCGTGGTGGTCTCGCACGGCAACGTGTTCGCCAACATCGAGCAGGTGATGGCGGACTACTTCGGCGGCGACGGGGGAGCGCCACCGCCGGAGACGACACTGGTGTCCTGGCTGCCCTTCTACCACGACATGGGCCTGCTGCTCGGCGTGATGGGCGCGGTCACCCTGGGACGCCATTCGGTGCTGATGACCCCGATCGCGTTCCTGCAGAAGCCGGCCCGGTGGATGCAGCAGCTGGCGATGAACTCCTCGGCGTTCACTGCCGGGCCGAACTTCGCCTTCGAGCTGACCGCGCGCCGCACCGCCGACGACGACCTGGCCGGACTCGACCTGGGCGGGGTGCACACCATCCTGTCGGGAAGTGAGCGCATCCACGCCGCGACAATCCGTCGCTTCACCGAACGGTTCGCCCGCTTCAATCTGCCCGCCAACGCCCTGGCACCGTCCTATGGGCTGGCCGAGGCTATGGTCTACGTCTGCTCGGCGCCGCGCACCAACCGTCCGGTGGCCGTGCGGCTGGACTACGAGAAGCTGGTGGCCGGTGTGGCAGAGCCCGCGCCGGTGGGTGCCGACCTGGTCAGCATCGGCGCCCCGCGGGCCTGCACAGTGCGCATCGTCGACCCCGAGGCGCGCATCGAATGCCCGGACGGTCAGGTCGGAGAGATCTGGGTGCACGGGGACAACGTCGCCGGCGGTTACTGGCACAACCCCGAGGCCACCGAACGGGCCTTCGGTGGGCGGCTTGATGAGCCGACCGCCGGCACGCCGGCTGCACCGTGGCTGCGAACCGGCGATCTCGGCGTGATCCACGACGGCGAGCTGTTGGTTGTGGGGCGGATCAAGGACCTGTTGATCGTCGACGGGCGAAACCACTACCCGGACGACATCGAGGCCACCGTGCAGGAGATCACCGGGGGCCGCGTCGCGGCGATCCCGGTCACCACCGACGGCCGGGAACAGCTGGTCATTGTCGCCGAACTCAAGGCCCGGGGCAGCGCCGACGAGCAGGCGCGGCGGATGGCGACCCTGAAACGCGATGTGGCGGCTGCGGTTTCACGCGCGCACGGGTTGCGGGTCTCCGACCTGATGTTGGTGGCGCCGGGTTCGTTGCCGATCACCACCAGCGGCAAGATCCGCCGGTCGACATGCGCGGACTCTTACCGGTCCGAACAGTTCCAGCGGCTGGAACTCGTCGGCTGACGCACCCGGCTACGGACCTTCATCGTCGTCGGTCTCTCGTAGCAGTTTCTCGGGGTGATGGAACGTGTTCGTCCTAGGTTGGCCGTGGTCGAGGTGGGCTGGGGGCAGGGTTTCGGTGATGCCGTTGTGGCGTTTGCGGGTTTGCCAGCCGTGG
>NZ_JAYJJS010000013.1:0-125894 GCF_020181635.2 Mycobacterium zoologicum
TTTTTACGTGATGCACCGAGGGTGTTTCGCGGGCACTTCCCGTGATGCTCGTCGGGGACTAGCCAACAGGCGTCCCACAAGGCACAATAGACACATCGGTAACTAGCTAAACAGCAGTATCAGCGCTCTTGAGGTTCCACCAGGTCGTTGGGGAAGACGTCCCTCGTGGATCCGAAGGAGCAACTGATGCGTACGACGAATCAATTCGCCGACGTGACCAGCGGTGTGGTGTACATCCACGCATCGCCTGCTGCGGTGTGCCCACATGTCGAGTGGGCACTGACCTCGACCCTGGGGTCGCGTACGGCGCCGGCGAAGCTCAACTGGACGCCGCAACCGGCCATGCCGGGGCAGCTGCGCGCGATCGTTAACTGGGTCGGCCCGGTGGGTACCGGCGCGCAGTTGGCCAGTGCGCTGCGCTCGTGGTCGGTCCTGCGTTTCGAGGTCACCGAGGACCCCAGCTCCGGGGTGGACGGTCAGCGATTCAGCCACACGCCGCAACTGGGATTGTGGAGCGGGGCGATGAGCGCCAACGGCGACGTGATGGTGGGCGAGATGCGGCTTCGAACCATGCTGGCCGCCGGCGCCGACGCGCTGGCCGCGGAGCTGGAGACGGTGTTGGGCAGTGCCTGGGACGAGGCGCTGGAGCCCTACCGCGGCGGCGGCGACGGCGCGGAGGTGTCCTGGCTCAGCCGCGGTGTGGGCTGAGTTTCTCCCGCGAGCGTGCACAAACGTCCGGCAAACCCGCAGGTTGAGGTGGACCTTTCTGCACGGTCGCGGGCTATTGCGGCCGCAGTATCCGCAGCGCGCCCGGCACCGCTGACACCGTGACCGGCAGCGGGGCGACGTAGTCCCCATCGGCGTAGGCGTTGATTCCGGGGCATTCCACTCGAATCGTGTTGGCCCGCCGGGTGCTCACCTCGTCGAGATTCACATGCGTGCCCTTGAACACGGTGGGGAACAGCCGGATCAGCTTGGTGCGTGAACCCGAGTGCACCATCGTCACGTCGAGCAGGCCGTCGGCGTGATCGGCGCCTGGGCAGATCAGCATGCCGCCGCCGTAGCTGCGGGTGTTGCCGAACGCCGCCAGCGTCAGTTCGATGTCCAGCGGTGCGTCGTCGTCGAAGGTCAGCCGGAATGGCAGCAGGCGCAGCTTGGACATCTCGGCCACCATCGCCACGTTGTAACGCATCCGGCCGTGCGGCCAGCGCATCCGGTTGACCCGGTCGCTCACCAGTGAGTCGAAACCGGCCGCCATCACCGTGCCGAACCAACTCACCGCGCCGTCATCGCCGACGATCCGGCCCAGATCGACTGTCTCGCTCCAGCCCTCGGCAATGACATCGGCGGCCGCTTCGGGATCGCCGGTGGGCAAACCGTATTCGCGGGCGTGGTCGTTGCCGGTGCCGGCCGGGATGATGCCCAGCGGCACATCGCCCTGCGCCAGGGACTGCAGCGCCAGCGAGATGACACCGTCGCCGCCGGCCACCACCACGGCGTCGGTCCCGGCCGCCAGCGCCTCGTCCAGAAGCCGGCGTGCGTGCTGCGGGTCTGCGCCGACGATGTGGTGCACGTTCACGCCGCGCTGCTGGAAGCGCGTGATGGCCCGCTCGGCCGCGTGCCGGGCATTGCCGTGTCCGGCAGCCGGGTTGGTCAGCAAGGTGATGTGGCCGATCGTCATGGGATCAGTTTGCCGGGGTTGAGGATTCCCGCCGGGTCCAGCGTGGCCTTCACCGCGCGCAACACCTGCACACCCAGCTCGCCCACCTCGTCGCGCATCCAGGGCCGGTGGTCGGCGCCGACGGCGTGGTGGTGGGTGATGGTTCCGCCGGTGCGCATGATCGCTTCGCTGGCAGCGGTTTTCGCGGCCCGCCACTGCTCGATCGGATTACCGCGCTGCCCGGCCACGACGGTGAAATACAGCGACGCGCCGGTCGGATAGACGTGCGAGATGTGGCACATGACCAACGCCGGGGTGCCGGTGTCTGCCAGCGCAGCGGTCAGGGCTTCGGTGACGGCGGCCTTGAGCGCGGGAACATTCGACCAGTCGGTGGCGGTCTCCAACGTCTCGCAGAGCGCTCCGGCGGCCAGCAGCGAATCGCGCAGGTAGGGCGCGCCGAATCGGCCGTGCTCCCAGGCCCGGGCCGGCTCCTCGCCCAGGGAGGTGCCGCCGTTTGCGGCCAGCAGCGCACGGGTCTCGGCGTGCCGGGCATCGGTGTGCTCGGCGGTGCCCTCGAAGAGCGTGATCGCCAAGCAGCCGCCGGTGATCTGTTGCTCGCCGATCTGCTCGGTGCTGGCCAGGTTGACCCCCGTCTCGGCTTCGTCGGAGAGCCGCACGACGGTCGCTCCGGTGCCGGTCTGGGTGATCGCGCGCAGCGCCGCGGCGCCGGTGGTGAAGTCCGGGAACGACCACGCCTCATAGCGGGTGGTCGCCGGAACCGGATGCACCCGGACCCGCACCCGGGTGATGATCCCGAACAGTCCCTCCGAACCGAGCAGCAGCTGACGCAGGTCCGGACCGGCCGCCGAGCCGGGAGCGCGGCCCACGTCCAGCACGCCGGCCGGAGTGATCGCCCGCAGGCCCCGGACCATGTCGTCGAACCGGCCGTAACCCGCCGAGTCTTGACCGGACGACCGGGTGGCGGCGAACCCGCCGATGGTGGCGAACTGGAAGCTCTGGGGGAAATGGCCGAGGGAGAAGCCGCGCTCACCGAGCAGGCGTTCGGCCTCCGGGCCGGTGACCCCGGCGCCGAGTTCGGCTTCGCCGGAGACCTCGTCGAGGCTGTGCAGTTCATCGAACCGGCGCAGGTCGAGTGAGATCACGGCTTCGAAGTCGCCGCGGATCGGGTCGAGCCCGCCCACCACGCTGGTGCCCCCGCCGAACGGGACCACCGCGATTCCGTGCCGGCTGCAGTAGTCCAGGATCGCCGCGACCTCGTCGTCGGTGCCGGGCAGCAGCACCGCATCGGGCGCATCCTGGACGCCGGAACCATTGCGGCGCAACAGGTCCAGGGTCGACTTGCCTCCGGCCCGCAATAGCCGGCCGTGGTCGTCGGCCCGGCAGCACTGCTCGCCGACGATGCCCGCCAAAGCTTGTCGGTGCGGCTCGGCCAGCGACGAGGGCCGCAACCGGACCTGGCCTGGATCGGGTTCGGCGGCCGCGGTGCCGTCGACGCCGAGCGCGGCCTTGAGCAGACTGCGAATGCCGTCGGACAGCGGTTTGGCCGCCGCGGGGTCACCCCAGGCGTTCCACTTCATCGGGGGGGTCAGGTCATCCTGAGCGTCGGGCCGTGTCATGCGTTACAGTATTACATATGTTGTCAATCAGTAATGACGAGCAAGTCGACGTCGGGGAGCGGATCCTCGACGCCGCCGCGAGCTGTCTGCTCGCTTTGGGCGTCGAGCGGGTGACGCTGGCGGCTATCGCGCGCCGCGCCAGGGTCAGTCGTCCCACGGTGTACCGGCGATGGCCCGACAGTCAGTCGGTGATCGCCGCGCTGCTCACCGCCCGGATCACCGCCGCCTGGACGGAGCTGGCGCAACCGGGAACCGGGCGCGAGGCGCTGGTGAGGCGGATCGTGGCGGTGGCGGCGCGGCTGCGCCGTGACGAAGTGGTGATGCAGGTGCTGCATCACGCACCCGATTTGGCGATGGTCTACATCGCCGAGCGGATGGGCGCCAGCCAACGGCGGCTGATCGACCTGGTCTCCGCCGAGCTCGCCGCTGCCCAGGGCGGCGGCGGAGTGCGGCCGGGCGATCCGCGTCAACTCGCCGCGATGTGCCTGTTGACCACCCAGTCGGCGATCCAGTCGGCGCAGGTCGTCGCGCCGATCCTGGACGAGGACGCGCTCTCGGACGAACTGGCCTACGCACTGAACAGGTACCTGTCGTGATGCCCGACGGCACCGCTCTCAATGCCGCCCGCCGCACAGCCGATCTGACGGCTTTGGCGGAGCGCCCGGTTGTTGATGTCGTGGTGATCGGCGGGGGCATCACCGGCGCCGGCATCGCCCTGGACGCCGCCACCCGCGGCCTGCGTACCGTGCTGGTCGAGAAACACGACCTGGCATTCGGCACCAGCAGGTGGAGCTCCAAGCTTGTGCACGGCGGACTGCGGTACCTGGCCACCGGCAACGTGGGCATCGCGCGGCGCAGTGCCATCGAACGCGGGATCCTGATGACCCGCAACGCGCCTCACCTGGTACGGGCCATGCCTCAGCTGGTGCCGCTGCTCGGCTCCATGCCCCGGCGAGACCGGGCGCTGGTGCGCACCGGGTTCCTGGCCGGAGATGCGCTGCGCAGGTTGGCCGGCACGCCGGCCGCGGTGCTGCCGCGGTCGCGGCGGATCTCCTACGACGAGGCCATCGGGCTGGCGCCGACGGTGCGCCGGGACGGCCTCGACGGCGGGTTGCTGGCCTATGACGGCCAACTGATCGATGACGCCCGACTGGTCGCGGCGGTGGCCCGGACCGCCGCCCAGCACGGCGCGCGGATTCTCACCTATGTTGCGGCGTCACACGCCACCGGTGAATCGGTGCGGCTGACCGACCAGGTCTCCGGCCAGTCCTTCGACGTCGCCGCGCGTGCCGTGATCAACGCGGCCGGGGTGTGGGCCGCCGACCTCGACCCGGCGCTGCGGTTGCGGCCGAGCCGGGGCACCCACCTGGTGTTCGACGCAGCGGCGTTCGGCAACCCGACCGCCGCGCTGACGGTGCCGATACCTGGCGAGCTCAACCGGTTCGTGTTCGCCATGCCCGAACAGCTCGGCCGGGTCTACCTGGGGCTCACCGACGAAGAGGCGCCCGGCCCGATTCCCGATGTACCGCAGCCGACTTCGACGGAAATCGCGTTCCTGCTCGATACGGTCAACACCGCGTTGGAGACCGCGCTGAGCGTCGCCGATGTCCGCGGCTCCTACGCCGGCCTGCGCCCGTTGATCGACACCGGGGAGGGCCGCACCGCCGACGTCTCACGCAACCACGCCGTTGTCGAATCCGACTCCGGAGTGCTCAGCGTGATCGGGGGCAAGCTGACCGAATACCGGCACATGGCCGAAGACGTGTTGGATCGGGCTGTGCGCTTACGGGGCCTGAGCGCCGCGCCATGCCGGACCCGCGACCTGCCACTGGTCGGTGCGCCGGGCAACCCGGGAGTCTCCGAATCCCCGGCCCGCGCACTGCCCGAATCGCTGGTGGCGCGCTTCGGGGCGGAGGCGGCCAACGTGGTCGCGACGGCCACCTGCGCGCGGCCGGAAGAACCGGTGACCGAGGGCATCGACGTGATCCGCGCGGAGTTCGAATACGCCGTCAGCCACGAGGGTGCGCTGACCGTCGAGGACATCGTCGACCGCCGGACCCGCATCGGCCTGGTGCCCGCCGACCGGGAGCGGGGCATCGAGGCGGCGCGGGAGTTTGTCGCGACCACCCGGTGAGTCGAGCCCAGACGAAACTGATCCGTATCGTCTAAACTGGCGCGTTATGGGAGCCGAGTCGCCCGCATCGCGACCGAGCCGCAGTCGGGGCCGTCTCGACCGGTCTCGTGACCCCGCGATTCTCGACGCGGCGTTGCAGGGCGTGGCCGCGGTTGGGTACGACCGCTTGACCATGGACGACATCGTGGCTCGCGCCGGCGTCGGCAAGGCAGCGATATACCGGCGTTGGCCGTCCAAGGCCGTCGTGGTGGCCGATGCAATAGCGCACTGGCGGCGGCGACAGGGGCCGGTCGATCCGCCCGATACGGGGAGCCTTCGTGGCGACATCGAGGCTCTGGTCGACATGTCGCCGGAATTCGACGAATACGGCATGGGAACAATGCAAGTCATTGTGGGTGTGGCGACCGCTGCGATGCACGATCCGGTGCTCGCAGCTGCCCTGGACGATTTGGTACTGGACCCGCCGCGTCACGTGCTCCGGGTGTTGCTTGACCACGCGCTGGCGCGCGGCGAGATCCCAGCCGGGCGCGACATGAGTCTGATCCCCGACGTCGCGTTGAGTCTCAACGTGCTGCGCGTGATGACCGGTCGGCCAGTCGACCGGGTCTTTATCCGCCGGGTGCTGCAGGACGTCATCCTGCCGCTGGTCGGCTCCCCGGACTGATCGGTTGCGTGTCTCGCCAGAGCGTGCCAGTCTGGCCTAACGAAACTGATTAGTTCCGCCTGTGGTGGAGGTGGCGATGAACGACGTCCCGGTTCCGGTACTGATCGTCGGTGCCGGCGCGGCCGGCCTGACCGCCTCAGCGTTGTTGACCAAACATGGCGTGCGGTCGCTGGTGGTCGAGAGGCGCAGGGAGGTCTTCATCTACCCGAAAGCCCGCAATCTGAGCTTCCGGAGTCTGGAGATCCTGCGCGGGCTGGGACTCGCCGAACAGGTCCACGCGGTCGCCGATGGCATGTCAGGCATGCTCACCAAGACCTCGCTCAGCAGTGCGGAGACGAGGCAGGCCTTCGACGTCGACGCGATCTTCGCGCCGTTCGATGGCCTGAGCCCCGAGCCGTCCGCGCAGTACTGTCCGCAGAGCGCGCTGGAGCCGATGCTGCTGGAGTACAGCCGCGGACACCGCAACCGGATTCGCTATGGGACCGAGCTCAGTTCGTTCGAGCAGGATGAAACCGGCGTCACCGCAGTGATTCGTGACCGGGATTCGGGTGCTCGCGACACTGTGCGCGCTGAGTATCTGATTGCTGCCGACGGCGTGCACAGCCCAATCCGCGACACCCTTGGCGTGCCGACGTCGGGACACGGGGCGTTGCCGATCTACGTCGTCTTCATCTACTTCCGGGGGCCCTGGCGACAATTCGTCCCACAACTCGGTGACGGTGACGCCATCCACGTCGAAAACGACTGCGTGAAAGGTATTTTCCTGCCGGTGCGCGACGACTTCGGCATGCTGGCCACCACCTACCTGCCCGGGCAGGGCGAGTCCGCGGAGCAGTTCACCGCCGACCGCTGCCGCGAGATGCTCCGCGCGGCGATCGGTGAGCCCATCGACGTCGAGATTTTCGCGGCCACGCCGTGGCAGCCATACGAGCGTGTCGCGGACCGGCTCCGCTGCGGCAGGGTGTTTCTCGTCGGCGATTCGGCTCACGCCATGCCCCCGTTCAAGGCCGGCGGTGCCAACTGCGCCATCCAGAGTGCGCACAATCTGGCCTGGAAGTTGGCGGCGGTGCTGAACGGCATGGCCGCTCCCGAGCTACTGGACACCTACCAGGCCGAGCGGCACCCGATCGGGCGATTCAGCGCACGCCAGTCGCTCACGGGGCCGTCGGTGCACCTGCTATGGCGAGACGACACCGATCCGAGACTTCCCGCCGACGAGGAGGCGCCGATGTTCGATCTGCTCATTGGTCATCGATACCGTTCGGCCGCAGTGCTTTCCGGCGATCCGGTTCCGACGGATCCCGACGCCGTGTCGCTGGTGAAGGAATTGCGCGGCCAACCCGGCACCCGGGTCCCGCACGTGTGGCTGCAACACGGGGGGCAACGGGTTTCGACTCTTGACCTACTCGGGCCGGGTTTCACGGTGCTGACCGGTCGTGACGGTGGACTGTGGCGGGTCGCGGTGTCGCACGCATCGGAGGCGCTGGGAGTCCCACTGGATTCGCATCGGATCACCGACGAGCAGTGGGCGGGTGCCACCGGGCTGGCACCAGACGGCGCGTTGCTGATCCGCCCGGATGACTTCGTGGGCTGGCGCGCCGAGACATTGCCGGCCGACCCCGGCGTCGAGTTGCAGCGGGCGCTGACCGCGGTCCTCGGTGGTGGCCGCGCTCCTACAGGTAGCGGCGGACCCGGCTGCGGTACTCGGCGTATTCGCGGCCGTAGTGCTCCCGCATGAAGGTTTCCTCCCGCAGCACCTGGCGGTTGAACAGCCACACCGCGGCGAGCAGGTAGATCAGCGGGATCCAGCTCGGAAACACCAGAAACTGGCCGAGCAGCAGCAGTCCGAATCCGACATAGATGGGGTTGCGGCTGATCGAGAACACGCCCGAGGTCACGAGCTTGTCCGGGCGATCGGTGTCGATGCCGACGCGGAAGCTACTGCCGAAGGCGACCAGGGTCAGCACGACCAGCAGCAGGCCGGCGAAACTGCACGCGACCCCGGCCCACGAGATCGCGTCGGAGCGTCAGAACCGCCCCGAGCCGACCAGCGGCCAACCGCGTGCCTAACCTCTCAGGTCAGTACAGCTAGCCGGCACCCGCGGTCGTGAGCGTGCGCAGTCGTACGCCGTGACCGGCGTGTTGCCGGGCAGACACGCACGCTCGCCGGAAATGACGGCTACAGCGGGATGTTCTTGTGGCGACCGCGGCGAGCGGGGGCCTCGGCCAGCGCCTGGGTGATCTTGCCGCGGGTGTGCGCAGGGTCGATCTTCTCGTCGACGACGCCGATGTCGATGGCGCTGTCCACGCCGCCGGCGATCCGCTCGTGCTCAGCCGCCAGCTCCTCATGCAGCGCGTCGCGCTCGTGATCGGGAGCGGCAGCCAGCTTCTTCTTGTGCAGGATGCCGACTGCGGCCTTGGCGCCCATGACCGCGACCTCGGCGTCCGGCCAGGCGAACACCTTGGTGGCGCCCAGCGAGCGGGAGTTCATCGCGATGTAGGCCCCGCCGTAGGTCTTGCGGGTGACCAGCGTGACCCGCGGAACGGTGGCCTCGCCGAACGCGTGCAGCAGCTTCGCGCCGCGGCGCACCACGCCGCCCCATTCCTGGCCGACGCCCGGCAGGTAGCCCGGCACGTCCACGATCACGATCAGCGGAATCCCGAAGGAGTCGCAGAGCCGCACGAAACGTGCTGACTTCTCGGCACTTTCGGAATTCAGGCAGCCACCGAGCCGCAGCGGGTTGTTGGCCAGCACACCGACGGTGCGCCCGGACAGGCGGCCCAGCCCGACCACCATCGACGGTGCCCACTTGCCCTGCAGTTCGTCAAAGGGAGCGTCGTCGTCGAGCAGCGCGGTCACCAGCGGGTGCACGTCGTAGGCACGCCGGGCCGACTCCGGCAGCAGCGCGTGCAGGTCGACCTCGCCGGCCTCGGCCTTGCTGCGGTCGAAATGGCCCTGCTGGCAGAACAATCCGACCAGGCGGCGGCCCCGCTCGTAGGCGTCGAGCTCGTCGTCGGCGACGATGTGGCACACGCCGGACTTCTTGTGGTGGGTGTCGGGGCCACCGAGCGCGGCCATGTCGACGTCCTCACCGGTGACGCTGCGGACCACGTCCGGGCCGGTCACGAAGACCCGTCCCTCCGGCGCCATCACGATGACGTCGGTCAGTGCCGGGCCGTAGGCCGCGCCGCCTGCGGCGAAACCGACCACCACCGAGATCTGGGGGACGAAACCGGAGGCGCGGATCATCGCCTCGAAGACCCGTCCGACCGCATGCAGTGCGCGCACGCCCTCGGCCAGCCGGGCGCCGCCGGAGTGCCACAGGCCCACGATCGGGCTCTGCTCGGCGATCGCGGTGTCGTAGGCGTTGACGATGTGGTCGCAGCCGTCGATGCCCATCGCGCCGCCCATGACGGTGCCGTCGGTGCAGAACGCGATGGTGCGCACGCCGTTGACGGTGCCGCCTGCGGCCAGCACGCCGGAGCGGTCACGCTCATGCAGCAGCTCCACGGTGCCGTCGTCGAAGAACGTCGACAGGCGCAGCAGGGGGTCACGCGGGTCGAGTGATTCGCCCACTGTCTCGGGAGCCATGGTCGTCATCGCGCCTCTCCTTGGTCTAGTACCGGCCGAAGACGAGCGCGACATTGTGCCCGCCGAATCCGAACGAATTGTTGATCGCGTACTGGTAGTTGCCCGGGCGTGGCGCATCGGCCACCACATCCAGGTCGATCTCGGGATCGATGTTCTTCAGGTTGAGCGTCGCCGGGATCACCTGGTCGCGCAGGGCCATCACGGTCAGGATCGACTCCACCGCACCGACCGCGCCCACCGAGTGGCCCAATGCGCTCTTGGGGGCGTACACCGCGGCGTCGCCGCCGTGCTTGCCCAGGGCGCGGTTGATGGCGTGGCCTTCGGCCACGTCGCCCACCGAGGTGCCGGTGGCGTGGGCGTTGACGTGGTCGATGTCGCCGGGTTGCAGACCGGCGACCTGGATCGCCCGCGACATCGCCCGGCCGGCACTCTCGCCGTCGGGATCCGGCGCCACGATGTGGTAGCCGTCGGAGGTGATCGACGCGCCCATGATGCGCGCGATGATGTTGGCGCCGCGCGCCTTGGCGTGCTCCTCGGTCTCGATCACCATCAGCGCGGCCGCCTCGCCGAACACGAAGCCGTTGCGGTCCCGGTCGAAGGGGCGGCAGGCGCCCGCCGGGTCATCGTTGGTGTTGGACAGCACGATGCGCATCTGGGCGAATCCGGCGATCGGCACCGCCTCGATGCGGGTCTCCACGCCACCGCAGATCGCGATGTCGGCCTCACCGAGCACGATCTGCTGCCAGGCATGAGCGATGCCCTCCGAGCCGGACGCGCACGCCGAGATCGGGGTGATCACACCGGCTTTGGCCTTGCGGTCCAGTCCGATGGTGGCGGCGGCACCGTTGGGCATGTACTTCTGCACGGTCAGCGGTGAGACGGCGCGGAAGCCGCGTTCGCGCATTGCGTCGTAGGCGTAGACCAGCTCCTCGGTGGAGCCCAGCCCGGTACCCACCGACACCAGCAGGCGCCGCGGGTCTACTTCCGGCGAACCGGTGTTCTCCCAGGCCCGTCGACTCAGGGTCAGTGCCATCTTCTGCAGATAGGACAGCCGCCGCAGTTCGGTGCGGGACAAGCCCTCGTCGAAGCGGTCCGGTGTCTCCACCAGGTGACCCCCGATGCGTACCGGCAGGTCGTATTTGGTGATGAAGTCGTCGGTGAGCGTACGAATGCCGCTCTGGCCGTCGAGCAGACCTTTCCAGGTGTTCTCTGCATCGGCGGCCAGAGCGGTCGTCATGGCAAAACCGGTGACGACGACGTTGGGTAAACCGTTGCCTGTAGCCAGTGTTGACATGGGTGTTGCGGAATCCTTCCCCCGTCGGAGAGTGTCAGTACCGCCCGAAGGCGAGCGCGACGTTGTGTCCTCCGAACCCGAATGAGTTGTTGATCGCGTACTGATATTCGCCGTAGCGGGGGGCACCTGCGACCACGTCCAGGTTGATCTCCTCGTCCGGCGTCTCGTAGTTGAGCGTCGGCGGGATGACGCCGTCGCGCAGCGTGAGCACCGTCAGCACCGACTCCAGCGCACCGACCGCTCCGATGGAGTGGCCGAGCGCCGACTTGGGTGCGTACACCGCGGCGTGCTCACATCCGGCTTCCCGGATCGCGTTCGCCTCGGCGGTGTCACCGATCGGGGTGGCGGTGCCGTGGGCGTTGATGTGGTCGATGTCCTTGGCGGAGATGCCCGCCAGCTCCATCGACCGCTTCATGGCCTGACCGGCCCGCTGGCCGTCGGGACCGGGAGCCACCATATGGAAGGCGTCGGAAGTGATTCCGGCACCCATCAATCGGGCCAGCGGCTTGGCGCCGCGGGCCTTGGCGTGTTCTTCGGTCTCGATGATCATCATCGCGCCGGCCTCGCCGAACACGAAGCCGTCCCGGGCCTTGTCGAAGGGCCGTGACGCCTTCTCGGGCTCGTCGTTGCGGGTCGACATCGCGCGCATCATCGAGAACGCCGCGATCGGCAGCGCCTCGATCATGCCCTCCACGCCGCCACAGACGACCATGTCGGCGTCACCCATCACGATGTGACGCCAGGCGTGCGCGATGGCCTCCGAACCCGACGAACAGGCCGAGACCGGGGTGATGACCCCGGCGCGAGCCCCGAGCGCCAGACCGGCGACCGCAGCGGCGCCGTTGGGCATGACCATCTGCACGGCCAGCGGCGACACCTTGCGGGGGCCGCCCTCGTTCATCAGGTCGTAGGTCTCGACGATCTTCTCGCCGCCGCCCAATCCGGTGCCGATGACGACCGCGAGCCGGTCCTTGTCGACGTCCGGCGTGCCGGCGTTGGACCAGAGCCGCTCGCTGAGCAACTTGGACATCCGCTGGACGTAGGACATGCGGCGCATGTCCAGTCGGCCCATGTGGTCGTCGACCGGGTCCTTGAGCTGACCGCCGATCTTGACCGGCAGCTCCCATTTCTCGGTGAAATCACCGGTGAGGGTACGGATACCGCTCTCGCCGGCCAGCAGACCCTTCCACGTGCCGTCGATATCCGCAGCGATCGATGTTGTTGCCTCAACGGCGGTTACCACCACAGAGGGGTAACCGCCGTTGGCCGTAGAAGGCTTGGACACTTAGCTCTCCGAACCGAACTTCTCGCGCAGCGCGGCGGCGGCTTCGGGGTTCTCGGCCTCGAGCTTCTGGATGTAGCCGACCACGTCACCGACGGTGCGCAGACCCGCGAGGTCCTCGTCGGGGATCTTCACGCCGTACTTGTCCTCGGTCTGCACGGCGATCTCCACCATCGACAGCGAGTCGATGTCCAGGTCGTCGACGAACGACTTCTCGACGGTGACCTCGCTCGGCTCGATCCCGGTCACCTCTTCGATGATCTCGGCGAGACCGGCGATGATTTCATCCTGACTTGCAGGCACTGTGTTTCCCTTCGTTGGATCCGCACGGGGTGTGCGGGGTGATTACTGCGTATCTGGTTGTGCAGGTTGGAGCGGGCGCTAAAACTCGGGGAGCCCGTCCAGATCTGCGGGGGACTTGACGGCGTGCGTCGGGGTCCCCCGAAGTTCGCGTTTGGCGATGCCCGCCAGCGTGCCCGCGGGCGGGAACTCCACGATCGCGGTGACCTCGCGCGCGCGGAGCGTGTCGCTGCACAGGTCCCAGCGCACCGGCTGGGTCAGCTGTGCGACGAGCTGTTCCATCGCGGCGGCCGCCGACGTGACCGGCTGTCCGTCGCGGTTGGACAGCAGGGTCGCGGTGGGCTCGTTCGTGGTGACCCGCGCCGCCGCGGCGGAGTAGGCCTCCAGGGCCGGGGCCATGTATTGGGTGTGGAATGCGCCGGCCGTGGCCAGCTTGCGAACCCGGGCCTTCTCGGGCGCGTCTTCGGCGAGCTTGTCCAGCGCGGTCAGTGGGCCGGCGGCGACGATCTGGCCGGCGGCGTTGCGGTTGGCCGGGATCAGGTCGAGCTGCTCCAGGCGCGCCAGCACCTCGGCCTCGTCGCCGCCGAGCACCGCGGCCATGCCGGTCGGCTCGAGGGCGCAGGCCTTGGCCATCTCGCGGCCGCGGGTGGCGGCCAGCATGACGGCGTCGTCGGGGGAGATCACGCCAGCGATGGCGTAGGCGGCGATCTCGCCGACCGAGTGGCCGGCCACGATCACGTCCTGGCTGAGCGGGCCGCTGCGGCGTTCGGACAGCGCGGCGTAGGCCAGCAGCGTCGCCGCCACCACCAGCGGCTGGGTGACCGCGGTGTCGGTGATCTCTTCGGCGGTTGCCGTGGTGCCCAGCGCGACCAGGTCCAGGCCGCTGATGTCCGACCAGGCGGTCAGCTGGGCGCGGGCTTCACCGGCATCCGGGCCCTCGAGCCACGGCGACAGCATGCCGGGGGTCTGGGATCCCTGTCCGGGAGCGAGCAACGCAATCACATCATTAAGAGAACATTGTGAAGCGCGTTTTGCAGGATGTCCTAGATTATGAACATTGTCTTATGTTTTTGTGGAGACTCTACAAATGGGGCATCCGATGCGACGTGTTTGATACCGTCCCGCGACAACTTGCCCGCTGACCGGAGTCCCGGCCGGTGGTGTCGGCGGTGGTCAGCGGTGTATCGGCCGTCATCGGTTACCGGACCTTACCCGGGGCCTGAACCGGCCACCTGCGGCATCTCGTGCGCCGCATCGACACCGCCGAAGCTGGCCCGCTGGGCCTGGTTGGCCAGCCGTCCCACTGTGGAGGCGACCCGGAGCACGTAGGCGTCGCGCGGCTGGGTGGGGTCCCGGCCGGTGAAGTCGGCTATCCGCTTGAGGCGATAGCGCACGGTGTTTGGATGAACGAACAAGGCGCGGGCGCAGGCCTCGATGGCGCCGCCACAGTCGAGATAGGCCTCCAGAGTCTCGGTGAGTGCGGGTCCGGCCTCGGCCAGCGGTCGCATCACGTCGGTGTGCAGGGCCGCGATCGCCGAGGCGTCGCCGATGAGGGCCCGCTCCGGGAGGAGTTCGCGAGCCAGCACCGGCCGGGGCGCCCCGGTCCAGCCGGTGACGGCGTTCATGCCGGAGATCGCCTCGCTGGCGCTGTGGTAGGCCCCGGTCAGGGTCGGTGCGGTCGGGCCGATCACCACCGGCCCGTCGGAGAACGCCCCGAGCAGGTCGGCGAAGAACTTCTGGGTCGGCGAAAGCGGGCCGGACACGATCGCCACCAGCCAGGTGCCGTGTACATCGGTCAGTGCGGCGCGGCCGTGCCGTTCGGCGACGTCGCGCAGATCCTGGCTAGCCTTCTCGCCGGAGATGGGGGCACCTCCCGCTTGCGGGGGAGTATCGGGGCCGTGCGGCGCGGTGCCGACCACGACGGTGGCGGGCGCGGTGGTGTCCCAGTTCAGCGCGGCCGCCCGGCTCAGCAGTTCCGGTCCGGTGTCGCCGCGGACCACGGCGTCGACGACGCTGGCCTCCATCCGGGAATCCCAGGTGCCCCGGGCCTCGGCGGCGTCGGCGTAGGCGGAGGCGGCGGTGAAGGCCAGGTCGCGGCTGTACTTGAGGATGCCCACCGTCAAGGCGGTCACCTGCTCCTCGGAGCGGGCCAGCAGGGGCACGACCTCCTCGAAGAACTCCATCGTGACCCGCACCATGTCCACGGTGTGGCGCAGCGCGATGTGCCGGGTCAGTTCCTGGGGCACCAGCTCGAACGCCTGCGCCGTGTGGCTGACGTTGCCGTGCGGGTCCTGCATCCACTCGGCGAAGTTGACCACCGCGGCCTGCACCACCAGGGCGACACTGGCCCGCTGGGACGCCTGCAGGTCGGCGAAGAACGGCAGCCGGTCGCCCATCATCGACACCGCCTCGGTGGCCAGCCGGCCCGAATAATGCTTCAGCCTGCGCAGCAGGGTGTCCGGGACGGTACTGAGCAGGTCCAAGGTGGACCGCGGCAGGTTCGGGCCGTCCGGGTTGGCCGAAACGACGTTGTCAACCATCCCTAAAAGCTACGCCTGTTTTGTGGACAGTCCCCACAACCCGTCGAGGGTTGCCTCAGGCGACCCCCGAATCCGAGGTCTGCTCGGGGGCGGCCAGCACATCGTCGATCGCGTAGCGAGCCGCTGCCGTGGCCGGTGCCGAGGAGTCGATCGTGCCTTCGCGGGCCAGCGCGGCCAGCACCGCCACCACCACCGACTCGGCGTCGGTGTTGAAGTACCGCCGGGCCGCCGGCCGGGTGTCGGAGAAGCCGAACCCGTCGGTGCCCAGGGTTGTGTAGTCGCCGGGCACCCAGGGCCGGATCTGCTCGGGAACCGCGCGCATCCAGTCCGAGACCGCCACCACCGGGCCGGGCGTGGCCGAGAGGGCCTCGGACAAGACCCGAGTCACATACGGCACCGCCGCCGGCTGATCCGGGTGGCGCAACCGTTCGCGTTCGATCGCCACGCCGTCCCGGTTGAGCTCACCCCAGCTGGTCACCGACCACACATCGGCGGCCACGTCCCAGTCGGCGGCCAGCAGGTCTGCGGCCCGCAGTGCCTCGGGCATCGACACGCCCGACGCCAGGATCTGTGCGGTGGCCGACTTCGGCTGCGCGGCCTGTCGGTAGCGGTAGATGCCACGCAGCAGACCTTCGGGGTCGAAGCCCTCCGGTTCGGCGGGCTGGACGTAGGGCTCGTTGTAGATCGTGATGTAGAAGTACACGTTCTCCGGGTCGGCCCCGAACATGCGCGCCAGGCCGCTCTCGATGATGTGGGCGACCTCGTAGGCGAACGCCGGATCGTAGGCGACCACAGCCGGATTGGTGCTGGCCAGCAGCAGCGAATGCCCGTCGGCGTGCTGCAGGCCCTCGCCGGTCAAGGTGGTGCGGCCGGCCGTGGCGCCCAGGACGAAACCGCGCGCCATCTGATCGGCCGCGGCCCACAGCCCGTCGCCGGTGCGCTGGAAGCCGAACATCGAATAGAAGATGTAGATCGGGATCATCGGCTCGTCGTGGGTGGCATAGGAGGTGCCCACTGCGGTGAAGCTGGCCGTCGAACCGGCCTCGTTGATGCCTTCGTGCAGGATGTGGCCGGTTTCGCTCTCCTTGTACGCCAGCATCAGATCAGCATCCACTGAGGTGTAGAGCTGCCCGTTACGGTTGTAGATCTTCAGCGACGGGAACCACGAGTCCATCCCGAATGTACGTGCCTCGTCGGGAATGATCGGGACCAGTCGCGGTCCGATCTCCTTGTCGCGCAACAGTTCTTTGAACACCCGCACGGTCGCCATCGTGGTGGCGACCTCCTGGGTGCCCGAGCCTGCCCTGACCGCCGCATAGACCGACGAGTCCGGTAGGGCCAGCGGTCGGGCCGTGGTGCGACGGTGCGGGACGAAACCGCCGAGCGCAAGGCGACGGTCCAGCAGGTAGCGGATCTCCGGTGCGTCCTCGCCCGGGTGGTAGTACGGCGGCAGGTACGGGTTCTCCTCAAGTTGGGTGTCCGAGACGGGAATTCGCATCTCGTCGCGGAAGTCCTTGAGGTCGGCCAGCCGGAACTTCTTCATCTGGTGGGTGGCGTTGCGGCCGGCGAAGTAGCTGCCCAGGCTGTAGCCCTTGATGGTCTTGGCCAGGATGACCGTCGGCTGGCCCTTGTGCTCGACGGCCGCCCGGTAGGCGGCATGGACCTTGCGGTAGTCGTGCCCGCCGCGCTTGAGGTGCCAGATGTCCTGATCCGACAGATCCTGAACCAGGGCCTTGGTGCGCGGATCGCGACCGAAGAAGTGCTCCCGCACATAGCCGCCGTCGTTGGCCTTGTAGGTCTGGTAGTCGCCGTCGGGGGTGACGTTCATCAGGTTGACCAGGGCACCGTCTCGGTCGGCGTGCAGCAGGGCGTCCCACTCACGGCCCCACACCACCTTGATGACATTCCAGCCCGCCCCGCGGAAGAACGATTCCAGCTCCTGGATGATCTTGCCGTTGCCACGGACCGGGCCGTCGAGTCGCTGCAGGTTGCAGTTGATCACGAAGGTCAGGTTGTCCAGGCCCTCCAGCGCACCGACGTGCAGCAGCCCGCGGCTCTCCGGCTCGTCCATCTCGCCGTCGCCCAAAAAGCACCACACGTGCTGATCGGAGGTGTCCTTGATGCCGCGGTCGTGCAGGTAGTGGTTGAACCGGGCCTGGTAGATGGCGTTCATCGGCCCCAGCCCCATCGACACGGTGGGGAACTCCCAGAAGTCGGGCTTGAGGTGCGGGTGCGGGTAGGACGGCAGACCGCCGCCGGGGTGACTGTGTTCCTGGCGGAAGCCGTCGAGGTCGTGGGTGCTCAGCCGGCCCTCCAGGAACGCCCTGGCGTAGATGCCGGGGGAGGCATGCCCCTGGATGAACACCTGGTCGCCGCCGCCGGGGTGGTCCTTGCCGCGGAAAAAGTGGTTGAACCCGACCTCATAGAGCGTCGACGACGACGCGTAGGTCGAGATGTGCCCTCCCACACCGACGCCGGGCCGCTGCGCGCGGTGCACCATCACCGCGGCGTTCCAGCGGATCCAGCTGCGGTAGCGGCGCTCGGTGTCCTCGTCGCCGGGGAACCACGGCTCCAGCTCGGTGGGAATGGTGTTGACGTAGTCGGTGGAGGTCAGCGCCGGGATCGCGACGCGCTGCTCGCCGGCGCGTTCCAGCAGCCGCAGCATCAGGTAGCGGGCCCGGACCGGTCCCGAACGGGCCAGTAGTGCGTCGAAGGAGTCCAGCCACTCGCCGGTCTCTTCGGGATCGATGTCGGGAAGGTAGGACGCCACGCCCTCCCGGATAACCCGCACCCGGTCGGCTTCGCTTGCGCCGCTTCGTTTTTTGGCCAGATCCTGGCCTGCCGGATCGATAGTCAACGAACTGCTCCTTGGTTTGGAGGTGAACTAGTGCCTCCCGGCTTGTGGCTGGGACAACACCGAACCGATCTCGCCGAACGGTCCCGTCCTTTTTATCCTGCCTCACCGGTGGGCTGATCTCCGACCGTCGTTCACTACCCGGTAACGTCTGTCGAGTGCTGACCGGATGGCGGACCGCCTCGCGCGAGCAGGCGCGGCGACACGGTCGGGTGGGCGCGCTTGCGGTCGGTGGGGCCGCGGCCCTGGCGATGGGTGTCGTCGGGTGTACCAGCATCATCGGTGGCTCCCCGCAGGTGAACGTCTCCGAGGCGCCGGCGTACCGCTCCTCGGTGTCGGCGTCGGAGGTGACGTCGAGCATTCGCGAGACCGAGCGCCAGCATTCGATGACGACCCAGGCAGTACGCGGTGCCTGCGGCAGGTTCGCCTCCAGTAGCAGTGACGCCGTCGAGACGGTGAACAAGTACGTCGAGGCGTTCAACAACGGCGGGGACATCCCCGGTACCGCCGCTCCGGCGATCGAGGCGCTCAACCAGAGTGCCAATGAGGTGACCGGTGCCGTCAACGAGAAGCTGTCGGATGCGCTCAAGGAGGCGTTCGGCACCTACGCCGAAGCCGCCCGCGGTGTGGCGAACGCGATTTCGACCAAGGCGCCCATCTCGATCTACAACGCCCGCAAGGACGAGCTCAACCGGGCCAGGCAGAAGGGGATGGAACTGTGCCGAGCATTCTGATTCGCGCACAACTGACCCGCGGTGCTGTGCAACGATGATGCCCAGCAGAAGACGCGCTGATGATCGAAGGAGGTCACACGGTGGTCGCGGCGGATAGCGCCCCGAGCTTCGCCCGCAAACTGGGCATCGGAAGTAAGCAGTTGGTCCAGGAGTTCGGCTGGGACGAGGACGCTGACGACGACATCCGTGTCGACGTCGAAGAGGCCTGCGGAAGCGAACTGCTCGACGAAGACACCGACGAGGTGGTCGACGTGGTGCTGCTGTGGTGGCGCGACGGTGACGGGGACCTGGTCGACACGTTGATGGACGCGATCACCGCGCTGGCCGACGACGGCGTGATCTGGGTGTTGACACCCAAGACCGGTAAGCCCGGGCACGTACAGCCCGCTGAGATCGCCGAGGCGGCGCCCACGGCCGGCCTGATGCCGACGTCTTCGGTCAACCTGGGGGACTGGAGTGCCAGCCGCCTGGTGCAGCCCAAGTCGCGGGCGGGAAAGCGTTGATGCTCGGCGTCGGCGCCGAAGCTCCTGACTTCACCCTGCGGGATCAGAACCAGCAGCAGGTCACGCTGAGTGCCTTCCGCGGCGACAAGAACGTGCTGCTGGTGTTCTTCCCGTTGGCGTTCACCGGAATCTGCCAGGGCGAGCTGGACCAGTTGCGCGACCACCTGCCCAGCTACGTCAATGACGACAGCGTGGCCGTGGCGATCTCGGTGGGTCCGCCGCCCACCCACAAGATCTGGGCGACCGAGAGCGGGTTCCTGTTCCCGGTGCTGTCCGACTTCTGGCCGCACGGCGCCGTCGCCGAGTCCTACGGGGTGTTCAACTCCGAGACCGGCTTCCCCAACCGCGGCACCTTCGTCATCGACAAGTCCGGGATCATCCGGTTCGCCGAGATGAAGCAGCCCGGCGAGTCGCGCGACCAGCAGCTCTGGCTCGACGCGCTGGCGGCGCTCAAGGGCTAGTCCGCGCCCGGCCACTCCGCCGCGACCGTGCAGAATCGTCCGGTCCCACGTGGGTTTTGGCGGACATTTCCGCACGGTCGCGGAGGGTTGGGAATTTTGGGCGTGGGCGCACGTCCGGGTAACCTGCCCCAGGCAGGGGCGCGTAGCTCAGGGGTAGAGCTCTGGTTTTACACACCAGCGGTCGGCGGTTCGAAACCGTCCGCGCCCACCAGGAAACGGCACTCAGTGTGAGTGATCGTGACCCGCATCCTCTTGCCCCGCCTGGTGGACGTGCGGGTGGCTGTGCACCGTCCCGTCGGCGTGGGTGTGCTCGTGGGTGTGCTCGACCTGGTCGTGATTGTGGTGCGACATATTCATCTCCCTTGTTCGATACTGCGTTGACCTACGGCTGTAGCGGCTCGGTGATGCGGCGGCACCCCGGGGCCCGCGTGCTCGGCATTGAAGACGGCATCGGTGACCAACTGGCAGATGTGCTCGTTCTCCATGCTGTAGAAGACCGTGGTGCCCTCCCGGCGGGTGCGCACCAGCCGCGCCATCCGTAGCTTCGCCAGGTGCTGGGAGACCGAGGGGGCCGGTTTGCCGACGTGCTCGGCGAGCTCGTTGACCGACATCTCCCGGCTGGTCAGGGCCCACAGCACCTGCACCCGGGTGGGGTCGGCCAGCATCCGGAACACTTCGACGATCAGGCCGACCTGGTCGTCGGGGAGACGTTCGGTTGCGCCATTATCTGCATGCATACGCAGATAATAAGTCATGGGGTGGGCGGGGTGTCAACCCCCGGCTCGTGGGTAGTGTCCAGCGGCAGGCCGTCAGCCCAACAGCGGAGGTAACCCATGTCGACGCAGTCCATGCGCCAGCCCATCCATTCCGGGCATCTGACCGTGGGTGCGCTCAAGCGCAACAAGGACAATCCGGTGCTGTTCCTGGGCGACACCACGTTGACCGGCGGCCAGCTCGCCGAGCGCATCAGCCAGTACATCCAGGCATTCGAGTCGCTGGGCGCCGAGACCGTCGGCCTGTTGTCGCTGAACCGTCCCGAGGTGCTGATGATCATCGGCGCCGGCCAGATCCGGGGCTACCGGCGCACCGCACTGCACCCGCTGGGATCGCTCGACGACCATGCCTACGTGCTGACCGACGCCGCCGTCAGCGCGCTGATCATCGACCCCACCCCGGCATTCGTCGAGCGCGCGCTGGGCCTGCTGGAGAAGGTGCCGACCCTGCGGCAGGTGCTGACGATCGGGCCGGTGCCCCCCGAGCTCGAAGGCAAGGCCATCGACCTGGCCGCGCAGGCGGCCCAGTTCGACCCGCAGCCGCTGGTGGCCGCCGACCTGCCGGGCGATCACATCGGCGGCCTCACCTACACCGGAGGCACCACCGGCAAGCCCAAGGGCGTCATCGGCACGGTCTCGTCCATCACCGCGATGACGACGATCCAGCTCGCCGAGTGGGAATGGCCGGAGCACCCGAAGTTCCTGATGTGCACCCCGCTGTCGCACGCGGGCGCGGCGTTCTTCGTGCCGACGGTGGTCAAGGGCGGCCAACTGGTGGTGCTGACCAAGTTCGATCCGGCCGAAGTGCTGCGGGTCATCGAGGAGCAGAAGATCACCGCCACCATGCTGGTTCCCTCGATGATCTACGCGCTGATGGATCATCCGGATTCGCATACCCGCGATCTGTCTTCGCTGGAGACGGTCTACTACGGCGCCTCGGCGATGAACCCCGTCCGGCTCCGGGAGGCCATCGATCGGTTCGGCCCGATCTTCGCCCAGTACTACGGTCAGTCCGAGGCTCCGATGGTGATCACCTACCTGGCCAAGGGCGATCACGACGCGAAGCGACTCACCTCCTGCGGTCGCCCGACGCTGTTCGCCCAGGTGGCGTTGCTCGGCGACGACGGCATGCCGGTCGCCCAGGGTGAGGTCGGCGAGATCTGCGTGGCGGGGCCGCTGGTGTCGGGCGGCTATTGGAAACTGCCGGAGGCCACCGCCGACACCTTCTCCGGCGGCTGGATGCACACCGGCGACTTGGCCCGCGAGGACGAAGACGGCTTCTACTACATCGTGGACCGCACCAAGGACATGATCGTCACCGGCGGCTTCAACGTCTTCCCCCGCGAGGTCGAGGACGTCATCGCCGAGCACCCGTCGGTGGCGCAGGTGTGTGTGATCGGAACCCCCGACGAGAAGTGGGGCGAGGCCGTGACCGCGATCGTGGTGCTGCGTCCGGGTGCCGACGCCGACGACGCCGCGGTGGCCGCGATGACGGCCGAGATCCAGTCCGCGGTCAAGGAACGCAAGGGTTCGGTCCAGTCGCCCAAGCAGGTCATCATCGCCGAATCGGTGCCGGTGACCGCGCTGGGCAAGCCGGACAAGAAGGCGCTGCGTGCCCAGTTCTGGTCCGGCTCAGAACGTTCCGTCGGCTGAGGTCACCCCAGCGCGGCGGCCAGCTGCCGCCACTGCTCCCGCGGGAAGGCATTCGGGTTCTCATCCAGTAGCTGCACGCACACGTGGTCGGCCCCGGCGTCCCGGTGCCCGGCGATCCGGGCGACGACGTCCTGTGGGCTGCCCCAGGCGATGATCGCGTCGAACAACCGATCGCTGACATGCGCGATGTCGTCTTCGGAGAACCCTGAGCGCATCAGGTTGTTGGCGTAGTTGGGCAACCCGAGGTAGGTCTTGAGCCAGCCGGTGCCGATCGCGCGGGCCTGCTCGCGGTCGGCGCACAGGATCGCGGTCTGCTCGGGTGCCAGCAGCGGCCCGGTGCCCAGCTGCTCGCGGGCGTACCGGGTGTGTTCGGGGGTGGTCAGGTAGGGGTGGGCGCCGCGGCTGCGGTCGGCGGCCAGCCGCAGCATCTTCGGGCCGAGTGCGGCCAGCACCCGGGACTGCACCGGAACGGGCTTCTCGGCGGCATCCAGGCCATCGAGGAAGGTGCTCATCGCCCGCAACGGCCGGCGGTACCGCCCGGGATCACCCGCGTCCACCAGCGGGGCATGGCTGACGCCGATCCCCATCAGGAACCGGTCACCGTGCTTGGCGGTCAGCGCCGCGAAAGACGCCGCCACATCGGCCGGGGTGTGCATCCACAGGTTCAGGATGCCGGTGGCGATCACCGTGTTTCGGGTGGCGGCCAGCAGATTGCCGACCGCGTCGAACACCGGCCCGCCCACATCGGGAATCCACAGCGCACTGTAGCCCAGCTCCTCGCACTCGGCGGCCGCGTCGGCGGCTTCGCCCTGGTCGCCGTAGCGCAGCGGCGCGCTCCAGATCCCCACACCCGAGATGTTCACCATGGCCCCAGGATGGCACAGCCCGCGCAACCGGTGTGCTAGCGGCGCCGTCCGTACCGATCGGCGAGCTTCTGCTCGACCGTCATCGGCGGTGCCGGCTCGTCGGCCGCGGTCCCGCCCTCGCCTTCGGAGCGCTCCGCCCGGCGGGCCCGCAGCTCGGCGAACGCGAAGTAGCCCAGGCCGATAGGCGCCAGGATTCCGAATGCGATCCACTGGATTCCGTAGGACAAGAACGGCCCGGCGTCGCGGCGCGGCAGTGCGATCACACCCAGCCCGCCCGGTTGGTCATCGACCAACTGTAGGTAGGAACCGGTCAAAGCCACCTTGGTCAACGCCGCGATCTGATCGGTGTTGATCGAGTAGACCTGATGAAAACCGTTCTCGGTGAAGGGATTCTTGCCCGGAACCGCCGGTTGCGAGTCCCGCAGCCGGGCGGTGACGGTGACCTCGTCGGCCGGTGGTGTGGGTATCTCCGGTATGCGGGTGCCGCCGTCGTCGGTGCGCACGAAGCCCCGGTTCACCAGCACCGTGGGCCCGCCGGTGACCGCGAACGGTGTCAGAACCTCATAGGCCGGGACTCCGTCGATCACTCGCAGTCGCGCCAGCACCTGCGCCTCGGGCAGGTAGTGGCCGCGCGCGGTCACCGGCCGCCACTGCTCCTCCGGTGCCGACGAATCCTGATGGGCCAGAAGCGTTGTCACCGGCACGGGTTCGGCAGTCAGGGCGTGTTCGAGTTGGCTGTTGGCCCGCGACGTGGTGGTGTTCTTGCCCAACTGCCACGGCGCCAGCACGGTGAAGCACAGATACGCGAAGGCCAGCACCACCGCCGCCAGAGCCAGCCAGCTCGGACGCAGCAGGAACGCCAGCCGGCGCATCAGCCCAACCGCTCGTCGACCCAGGCGTGCAGACCGGGTAGGGCTGCCGAGATGACGGTGAACGACTCCTCGAAATCCTCCAGGCCGCCGTAATACGGGTCGTCGACGTCGGGGGCGACCGCGCCCGAGCGCGGGTCGAAGGATCGCAGCATTCGGATCCGCTCGGCCGGCGCACCGAGATCCTGCAACAGCCGGATGTGGTTGCGGGCCAATGCCACCACCAGGTCGGCGGCCGCGTGATCGTCGCCGAACTGTGCGGCGAAGTGGTCGGTGGGGTAGCCGTGGGCGCGCAGCACCCGGTTGGTGCGCTCGTCGGCACCCTTGCCGATGTGCCAGTCGGCGGTGCCGGCACTGCTCACCCGCACCGCGGCGCCCAGGCCCCGTCCGGTGATTTGATGGGCGAACATCTTCTCGGCCATCGGCGAGCGGCAGATGTTGCCGGTGCACACGAACGTCACGTGCAGGAGCAGGTCAGACACCGAGCACCTCGCGAAGTTCGGCGATGTCGTCGACCCGGGTCGTCGCGGCATCGATGGCATCATCTCGCCCGTAACCCCAGCCGACCAGGACGGTGTCGATGCCGTGCGCGGCCGCACCGTCGGCGTCGTGCCGTCGGTCGCCGACCATCAGCACTCGCTCGGGCAGGGGTTCCAACTGTTGAAGGGCGTGGGCCACGACGTCGGACTTCGTCGCGCGGGTGCCGTCGACGCTGGCGCCGGCGACCACCTCGAAGAACCCGCCGAGCCCGAAATGGGCCAGGATCTTGCGTGCGGTCGGCTCGGCCTTGGAGGTGGCCACCGCCAGCCGGACCCCGGCGGCAAGCAGGTCTTCCAGCAGCGGCACGATCCCGTCAAAGACGCTGTTCATCGCCCAGCCTCGGGTGGTGTAGTCGGCCCGGTAGGCGGCTATCGCGGCCTCGGCCTGATCACCCAGGCCCATCGCGGCAAGCGTGTGGTGCATCGGCGGGCCGACCAGTCGCTGCGCCAGATCGCCCCCGGGCACCGGCGCGCCGATATGCGCCAGTGCGTGGCGGAAGCTGGCGATGATCCCGGCTGCCGAGTCGGTCAGGGTGCCGTCCAGGTCGAAGATGACCAGTTCGGCGACATCGGTGGTAGTGCGCGTCACGAGCCCATTGTCCCCGACGCGCCCGGTGCGGTTGCCAGGTGGCGCACTACTGTTGCACGGGTGACTGCGCGGCTGACTGACGTCATCGACGTCCTGGATGCTGCCTACCCGCCGCAATTGGCCAGCAGCTGGGATTCGGTGGGGCTGGTGTGCGGGGACCCCGACGACGTGGTGGGCTCGGTGACGATCGCAGTGGACGCCACCGCGGCCGTGGTCGGCGAGGTGCCGGACGGCGGCCTGCTGCTGGCGCATCACCCACTGTTGCTACGCGGCGTGGACACCGTGGCCGCGAGTACCCCCAAGGGGTCCCTGATACATCGGCTGATTCGCTCCGGGCGTTCGCTGTTCACCGCGCACACCAATGCCGACGCCGCCTCGCCCGGGGTGTCGGACGCACTGGCGCAGACCCTCGGGCTGACCGTGCGGGCCGTGCTGGACCCGGCGGCCGCCGAACCGGACACCGACAAGTGGGTGATCTACGTCCCCGCCGAGCACGCCGACGCGGTGCGGGCCGCGGTGTTCGCGGCCGGCGCCGGAGCGATCGGCGATTATTCGCAGTGCAGTTGGAGCACGACCGGTGTCGGCCAGTTCCTGCCCGGCCAGGCCGCGATGCCCGCGATCGGTCGCGCCGGTGTTGTGGAGCAGGTCAGCGAGCAGCGCATCGAGGTGGTGGCGCCGGCCCGCGCGCGCGGCCGGATCCATGCGGCGATGCAGTCGGCGCATCCTTACGAGGAGCCGGCCTTCGACGTCTTCGCGATGCAGCCGTTGCCGGCGGGGGTCGGGATCGGCCGGATCGGCACCCTGGACTCCCCGGAGCCGCTGAGTGCTTTTGTGGCGCGCGTCGCCGAGCGGCTACCGGCGACGACGTGGGGAGTGCGGGCCGCCGGGGACCCGGATCTGCCGGTGTCGCGGGTGGCGGTCTGCGGTGGTTCCGGAGATTCGCTGTTGGGCGCGGCGGCGGCGTCCGACGCCCAGGTCTACCTGACCGCAGACCTGCGTCATCATCCGGCCGACGAGCACTCTCGACGCTCAGGGATGGCACTGGTCGACGTGGCGCACTGGGCCAGTGAATACCCGTGGTGCGCACAGGCTGCCGAGATAATCCGCTCGCATTTCGGCGCGACCCTGCCGGTGCGCGTCAGCGCACTGCGCACCGACCCCTGGAACCTGGCCTGCGAAGGAGAACGGCGATGAAGGCCGAACTGGCACAGCAGCGTTTACTTCTGGAGTTGGCGGAGCTCGACGTCGAACTGTCCCGGCTGGCGCACCGAGCGGGACATCTGCCCGAGCAGCAGGACCGTGAGCGCATCCAGGCCGACCACACCGCGGCCGCCGACCGGCTGGCCGCGCTGGAATTGGCGTTGGAGGACCTGGATGCTCAAGCCGGGCGTCTGGAGTCCGAGATCAATGCGGTGCGTCAGCGCGAGGACCGCGACCGCGCCCTGCTGGATTCGGGGCAGACCCACGCCAAGCAGGTGACCGATCTGCAGCACGAACTGGAGACGCTGCAACGGCGCCAATCCAGCCTGGAGGACTCGCTTTTGGAGTTGATGGAGCAGCGCGAGCAGCTTCAGGCCCAGGCCACCTCCGAGTCGAACGTGGTCGCCGAACTGGAGGCGGAGCTGACCCGGGTGCAACAGAGGCTGGACACAGCCGCGGCGGTGATCGAAACCACCCGCGGGCAGCGTTCCGCCCGCCGCGACGAGCTGGCCGGCACCGTCGAGGACGAACTGCTGGCGCTCTACGAGCGTCAGCGTGCCTCCGGCGGGATCGGTGCGGGACTGCTGCGCGGCGGCCAGTGCGGCGCCTGCCGGATCGAGATCGACCGCGGCGAGCTGGCACGGATCTCGGCGGCCCCGCCCGAGGAGGTGCTGCGCTGCACGGAGTGCAGTGCGATTCTGCTGCGGGTCAAGGACCTCGGATAGTGCGTCGCCGGTGAAGGTCCTGGGATGAAGGTCGTAGTCGAGGCCGACGGCGGGTCGCGCGGCAATCCGGGGCCGGCGGGCTACGGAGCGGTGGTGTGGTCGGCGGATCGGGCAGAGGTGCTGGCCGAGGCCAACGAGTCGATCGGGGTGGCCACCAACAACGTCGCCGAATATCGCGGTCTGATAGCGGGATTGGTCGAGGCGGTCCGGCTGGGTGCCGCCGAGGTCGCGGTGTTCATGGACTCCAAGCTGGTGGTCGAACAGATGGCCGGGCGGTGGAAGGTCAAGCATCCCGACCTGATCACGTTGCACACCCAGGCTCGCGGGCTGGCCTCGCAGTTCGACCACGTTCGCTACTCCTGGATTCCGCGGGAGAAGAACTCGCACGCGGACCGGCTGGCCAACGAGGCGATGGACGCCGCGGCAGGTAAGGAGAAACCCGCGAAGCCCGAGAAGCCTGAAAAGTCTTTGGCGCCAACGGCGCCCGGTTGGACTGGCGCGGTCGGAACGCCTACCCGGCTGTTGCTGCTGCGGCACGGGCAGACCGAACTGTCGGTGCAGCGACGCTACTCCGGACGGGGCAACCCACAGCTGACCGACACCGGCCGGGCGCAGGCCGACGCGGCTGCGCGCTACCTGGCGCAGCGCGGCGGCATCGCGGCGGTCATCAGCTCACCGTTGCAGCGGTGCCGGGAAACGGCAAGTGCGGCAGCGGAACTGCTGCGCCTGGACGTGAACGTCGATGAGGACCTGACCGAAACCGATTTCGGGGCGTGGGAGGGCCTGACGTTCGCCGAGGCCGCCGAACGCGATCCGGAGTTGCACCGGCGCTGGTTGCGGGACACGTCCGTCGAACCTCCCGGCGGGGAGAGCTTCGACGCGGTGCAGCAGCGGGTGGTGGCTGCGCGTGACCGGATCGTCGCCGAGCACAACGGTTCCACTGTGTTGGTGGTCTCGCACGTGACGCCGATCAAGACGATGCTTCGACTGGCGCTCGACGCCGGTCCCGCCATCCTGTACCGGCTGCACCTCGACCTGGCCTCGCTGAGCATCGCCGAGTTCTACGGCGACGGGCCGGCGTCGGTGCGGCTGGTCAACCAGACCGCCTACCTCTAGCCCGCGCTCACTCGTGCAGGTGCACCCGTTCACCGCCGGCGCCGAAGATCATGATCGCCTCGGCCGGGCCGTCGACCGCGCCGAACCAGTGCGGCGTCCAGGTGGAGAACTCGACGGCCTCGCCCGGCTCGATCAGGAAGTCCTCCTCGCCCAGCACCAATCGGAGCCGGCCGGACAGCAGGTACATCCATTCGTGGCCCTCGTGCACCGGCAGCTCCGCCGGTCGGCGGCGCCGCACACCGACCCGGATCTTGAAGGCGTGCAGGCCGCCGGCCGGGCCGTGCCGGGTCAGCGGCCAGTAGGTGATGCCGTGGCGAGTCTGGGACGCCCCCCGAACCCGCGGATCCGGCTGCTGGGGGGCGCGCAGCAGCTCATCGGTGCTGACCGAGAGCGCTTGGGCCAACCGGGGCAGGTGATCGAGCGCCAGCCGCCGCTTGCCGGATTCCAGCCGGCTCAGCGTCGACAGGTCGATGCGGGCTCGGTCGGCCACCTCCTGCAACGTCAGGCCCTGCTGGGTGCGCAACTCACGTAACCGTCGTCGCACCCGCAGCTCGACGCCGGCCTCGTCGACATTTGCCTGCATGGCAAGCCAGCTTGCCAGCTGGTTGTGGGCCGTGCAATCAGATGTACATGGCAGGGTCGATATAGCTCGTCGGATCTACAAGGGGTTCGCGCTGATTCGCGTTGCGGGCGCGCACCACTGCGGGAATGCCGGTGGCGATCGAATTCGGCGGCACGTCATGGGTGACCACCGAGTTGGCGCCCACCGCCGAATCGTCGCCGATGTGTAGGGGCCCGAGCACCTTCGCGCCGGCGCCGATGGTCACCCGATCGCCGACCGTCGGGTGGCGCTTGCCGTGGTTCAGCGAACGGCCGCCCAGCGTCACGCCGTGGTAGAGCATCACGTCATCGCCGATCTCGGTGGTCTCGCCGATCACCACGCCCATCCCGTGGTCGATGAAGAACCGCTTGCCGATGGTCGCGCCCGGGTGGATCTCGATGCCGGTGACCAAGCGCGTCGCCTGCGACAGCAGACGGGCGGTGCCACGCAGCGCCGGCCGGGACCAGAGCCGGTGCGCCACGCGGTAGGACCAGATGGCGTGCAGACCCGAATAGACCAGTGCGTTCTCCAGGTCGCCACGCGCCGCCGGATCGTGGGCCCGCGCATTACGCAGATCGTCGCGGACAGCGGACAGCAGACTCATGGGTGTGATTATTCCCTGATGTGCTCGAACAGCGGCGTCGAGATGTAGCGTTCGCCGAAATCGGGGGCGATCACCACGATGAGCTTGCCGGCGTTGGCCGGCCGTTTCGCCAATTCGAGTGCGGCCCAGACGTTTGCACCCGTGGAGATTCCACCGAGAATGCCCTCCTCGGTCCCGAGCGCGCGGGCCACCCGAATGGCGTCATCGGATGTGACGTCGATGACCTCGTCATAGACGTCCCGGTCGAGCACCTCCGGCACGAAGTTCGCACCCAGGCCCTGGATCTTGTGGGGCCCGGGATCCCCGCCGGTGAGGATGGCGGAGTCCTTCGGTTCGACGCCGACGATGCCCACGCCCGGCTTGCGGGCCTTGAGTCCGTGACCCACCCCGGTCAGCGTTCCTCCGGTGCCGATTCCCGCGACGAAGAAGTCGACTGCGCCGTCGGTGTCGGCCCAGATCTCCTCGGCGGTGGTCGTCTGGTGGATCTGCGGGTTGGCGGGGTTGGCGAACTGGTCGGCGGCGACGGCGTTGTGGGTGCCGGCGATGATCTGCTTGGCCTTGGCCACCGCGCCGGACATGCCCTCGGCGCCGGGGGTCAACACGATCTCGGCGCCGAAGGCCCGCAGCATCACCCGGCGCTCGGTGGACATGGTGTCGGGCATGGTGAGGATGACCTTGTAGCCACGTGCGGCACCCACCATCGCCAGCGCGATACCGGTGTTGCCGCTGGTCGCCTCGACGATCGTCCCGCCGGGCCGCAGTTCGCCGGATTGCTCGGCGGCGTCGATGATGGCCACCCCGATGCGGTCCTTGACACTGTTGGCCGGGTTGTAGAACTCGAGCTTGACCACCACCTCGGCGCCGAGGCCGTCGGTCAACCGGTTGAGCCGGACGAGCGGCGTGTGCCCGACCAGCTCGGTGACGTTGTCGTAGATCCTGTGCATTAGGAGCCCTTATCTCTTGCTGCTCGTCCAGGGGTACGCGCTGCACCGGGTGGATCGCCCCGCCCCCGATGTTATGCGCCGCCCTCCGCGATGCGTCGCACAGCCCGGAGGAACTCGAAGCCGACCGTGACCCGAGCAAGCGCCGGCCCGTCTCGAAATTTGCCAGTATGGCAAAGGAGCTTGCCGAATTCTGGACGGGGACCGCATGCTCGGGTGCATGACCGACAGCTGGGATTGCATCGTGGTGGGTGGCGGAGCGGCCGGGCTCAGCGCCGGTTTGGTGTTGGGCCGGGCGCGACGCAAGACTCTGCTGATCGACGCGGGGGAGCAGAGCAATCTGGCCGCGCACGGCATCGGCGGCCTGCTGGGCCACGACGGTCGCCCGCCGGAGGAGTTGTACGCGCGCGGCCGGGGTGAGCTCGCGACCTACGGCGTCGCGATTCGCAGCGGCGCGGTGTCCGATATCGGGCGGGCGGACGAGGATTTCGTCGTGCACCTGACCGACGGAACCGCCGAGCGGACCCGCCGGGTGTTGCTGGCCACCGGGATGACCTATTCGCCGCCGGATCTGCCCGGCGCCGACAAACTATGGGGGCATTCGGTTTTCCACTGCCCGTTCTGCCACGGCTGGGAGGTTGCCGATCAACCGCTGGCGGTGTTGGGGCGCGGCGACCGAGCCCTGCACCAGGCGCTGCTGCTGCGGTGCTGGAGTGCGGACATCGTGGTGCTCACCGACGGTCCCGCAGAATTCGACGACGCCGACTTTGCCCGGTTGGCCGGTGCCGGCATCAGGGTCGACGAGCGGACGGTCACCGGGCTGGACGGCGCCGACGGTCAGCTGGCGGCGGTGGTGTTCGCCGACGGCAGCCGGCTGCCGCGGCGCGGACTGCTGGCCGGTGTCACCATGGGGCAGCGTGACCGGCTGGCCGAGCGGCTCGGCGTCGCCGCGGCGGCGCCCACCCCGGTCGCCGAAGACCCCGTGGGCGTCGATCCGCTATGCCGGACCTCGATTCCCGGGGTGTTCGCCGCCGGGGACATCACCGGGGAGATGCCGCAGGTCGCCGCGGCGATCGCGGCGGGTTCGCGGGCCGCGGCGGCAGTGGTGCAGAGCCTGGCGGCCCAGGACTACGGCCTGCCGCTGCCCGAGAACGGAGGCGCGGCGCGATGACCGGGTCGTTGCGGGACGCGCGAGAGTTCTGGGATGAGTTCTACGCCGGTGACCGGCGGGTATGGAGCGGGAAAGTGAACCTCCACCTCGCCGACGTCGCCGCTGACCTCGCTCCGGGCCGCGCCCTGGACCTGGGCTGCGGTGAGGGCGCGGACGCCATCTGGCTGGCCGAAGACGGCTGGCAGGTGGTCGCGGTCGACGTCTCTGCCAACGCGTTGGAACGCGCCCGCGTCGGCGCGCAGCACGCCGGTGTGGCCACCCGCATCCGTTTCGAGCAACACGACCTGTCCACCAGCTTCCCGGAGGGCCGCTTCGATCTGGTGTCGGCGCAGTTCCTGCACTCTCCGGCAAAGCTGGACCGCGAAACGGTGCTGCGGCGGGCTGCCGGCGCGGTCGCGGCGGGCGGGCGACTGCTCATCGTCGACCACGCCGCCGCACCGCCGTGGGTCGGCGACCACGACCACGAGCATCACTTCGACACGATCGACGAGGTGCTGGCCGGCCTGCGGCTCGAAGACGCGCAGTGGGAACGGTTGCGCGCCGGGGCCGTCGAGCGCGACGCCGTCGGACCCGATGGTCAGGCCGCCACCCTGACCGACAACGTGATCCTGCTGCGCCGGCTGGATGGTCACGCAGCATCGTGAAAGATCAGCCCCAGCGTGTAGCGCTCGCCGGAGCGGATGGCCGACACGCCGTGCCGCACCGGAGCCGTCGACCAGCCTCGGGTCGAACGCACCGGCCGGTCCCGGGTGGTGAACACATAACCGTGCCCCTGCGGCAACTGCGTTGCGGTGCCCCGCGATTGGGCGCGCGGCCGCTGTTCGACCAACAAGAACTCACCGCCGGTGTAGTCGGTGGCCGGGTCGCTCAGGTTGATCACCACCTGCAGCGGAAACACCAACTCGCCGTAGAGGTCCCGGTGCAGTGCGTTCCAGTCGCCGGGGCCGTAGCGCAACATCAGCGCGGTCGGTTTGGTCTGACCGGCGCGGTGGCAGTGATCGAGCCAGTCCTCGAAGTCGTCCGGCCAGGGCGCATCTCGGCCTTGGCGGGCCGCCCAGTCCCGGGCGATCGGCAGCAGGTGGGGGTACAGGGCCCGTTTGAGCGGGTCGACGGGATTCGGCGCCGGGGCCGCGAAGTACCGGTACTGCCCGGAGCCGTAGCGGTGACGTCGCATGTCGACGGTGGCGCGGAAGCGCTCGTCGTGCTCGTAGACCCGCCGCAGCTTCGCCGCCTCCGAGGCCGTCAGCAGCCGGGGCAGCGGTGCGCCGCCGCACTCGTCGAGTTCGGCGGTGATCGCGTCCCAGTCGCCGGCGTCCACCCGCCGCTGCCACCGTGTTGTCGAAAGTGCGCCCACGGCGCCATCATGCCGGTTGGCCTGCGCCGACGCTTGCCGGTACGGTGATCAGCGCGGACGAGTTGGCCGGGCGGCCGCGGCGCACGTCAAGCGCGTCGAGGAAAGTCCGGACTTCACAGAGCAGGGTGATTGCCAACAGCAATCCGAGGTGACTCGCGGGATAGTGCCACAGAAAACAGACCGCCACCCTCGCGGTGGTAAGGGTGAAACGGTGCGGTAAGAGCGCACCAGCGTTCCGGGTGACCGGTACGGCTCGGTAAACCCCACCCGAAGCAAGGCCAAGAAGGCCGCATTTCGGTGCGGTCGCGCAGGTGTTCGAGGGTTGCTCGCCCGAATCTGCGGGTAGGCCGCTTGAGGTACCCGGCGACGGTGTGCCCAGATGGATGGTCGCCGCCGCGTCGCCCAGCGGCGCGGAACAGAATCCGGCTTACAGGCCAACTCGTCCGCCTACACCGCCCGATTCATGGGCGGTCCCAGTTGCGGCTCTCCTCCGTCGAGCCTTACTGAACCGCCCGATTCAGCTTGCGCAGCGCGGGCCGCAGCGCCGCCCGGCTCTGCGCGGCGAGGTCGGCCTCGCGGGCATACAGCAGCCCGTAGGTGAAGGTGTCCTGGCCGGCGGCCGCCGCGATATCGGCCTGCTGAACCAGATGCGCCCGGCTCACCACACTGTCCTGATGGTCGCCGAGCAGGGTCTGAATCGTCTTCGCTCGCTTGGCGATCTTCTTCTCATTGGCTGCTGCGGCGGCGTAGCGCAGCCGCTTGGCGGCCTTGCGGATCCGGTGCAGTGCCGCGTCGTGGTCGGCAGCCGTCTTGGCGGCCTTCACCGCCTTGCGAAGCCGCCGGTAGGCGATGTCCACGGTGGCGTACCGCTCGGCGGCCGGTGCGCTGACCAGGTCGTCGAGGCCGTCGAGCAGCCGGAAGTACCGCGGCGAACGCATCGCGGCCAGGCTGCGCCGCCGTCCCGACTGGTAGCGGCGCAGCGAGCCGTCGACCAGCCGTTCGCCCACCGGCCCGCGGACCAGCTCTGGCGACAGCTCGTCGAGCGCCTGCTGATAGCGCTGGGCCAGGACCTCGGCGTCGCGGGCGCCTCCCAGCACCGCACCCAGTTCCTGCAGTTCGCCGAGCAGCGGGGCGTGGGCCGCCTCCTCGCCGTGCAACAGGCTGCGAATCCGTCGGATCGTCACCCGCATCTGATGAACCGCGTCGTCGGCGTTGGCGCGCACCGCGCGATCGGCGACCAGCAGTTGCTCGATCTGCTCGGCCAGTGCCCGATGCAGGAGGTCGCTCGGGTGGGCGACCACCGACGGCGTGCCGAGCACCCTGGCCAGTTTGGAGCCGTATCCGGCCGGCCTGGCACCGGTGTCGAGCAGCCGATTGCTCAGCCGTTCCAGCAGCTCGAGGTCCCCGCTGCCCAGTTCCAGTTCCCACTCCCGCCAGTGCTGTTCGGCTCGTTCGTGCTCGGCGCCTTCGGTCGACGCGATGACCTGGTCGTCGCAGAACTCGGCCAGCACCTCACCTCGATCGTCGCGCAGCACCACGACGCTGCGAGCGGTACCGATTTGGGCGACCGGTGCCAGCGGCCGATCCCTGACGATCGCCATCACCACGTCGAGCAGCTCGTCCGGAACCTCCGGGCTCAGGGGTGCGCGCACCTCGGTGCGGGTCGCCGGCCCGGCCGGAAGTTTGAGGTGCCAGCCGGCGTCGGGACCGCCGGTGCGCCGGCGCAACGTGATCCGTCGTGCCGCCAGGTCGTGGCCGGGCGTATCGAAGTACACGGCCGCAAGTGCCTGTGCCGGCAACTGCTCGACTCGGGCGACCCCGGCGATGCCGTCGAAGGACGGCGAGATCGCCGACGCGTCAACGTCGAACTTGCGTTCCACCTCGCGAAACCGAGAGGTGCTCGGGTCGGTTGCAGGCACGGGCCCAGCCTGTCATATCCGGGCCGCCCGGACACTGCGTTGCGAAAGCAGTCGCTGCAAAAAACAGCCGTTCTAGAAGCAGTGCTCTTCGGCCGGGAAGGTTCCGGCCGCCACGTCGGCGGCGTAGTTCGTTGCCGCGCGGTGCAATTCGCCGCCCACGTCCCCGAAGCGTTTGACGAACCGGGCGGTCTTGCCGCTGGTCATCCCGGCCATGTCCTGCCACACCAGAACCTGTGCGTCGCAGTTGGGTCCGGCGCCGATCCCGACGGTGGGGATGGTCAGTTTGCCGGTGATCTGGGTGGCCAGCTCCGCGGGCACCATCTCCATCACGACCGCGAACGCGCCCGCCTCGGCCACCGCGATCGCATCGTGGATGGTCTGCTCGGCGGCGTCGCCGCGGCCCTGCACCCGGAACCCGCCCAGGGTGTTGACGCTCTGCGGGGTGAAACCGATGTGTGCCATCACCGGGATACCGGCCGCCGACAGCGTCGCGATCTGGTCGGCCACCCGCTCGCCGCCCTCCAACTTGACCGCGTGGGCGCCGCCTTCCTTCATGAACCGGGTGGCCGTCGCCAGCGCCGCCGCCGGGGAGCCCTCATAGGAGCCGAACGGCAGGTCGGCGATCACCAGCGCGTGCGGGGCGCCGCGCACCACCGCGCGGACCAGCGGAATCAGCTCGTCGATGGTGATCGGCACGGTGCTGTCGTAGCCGTAGACCACGTTGGCGGCCGAGTCGCCGACCAGCAGCACCGGGATGCCGGCATCGTCGAAGATCCGAGCGGTGGAGTAGTCGTAGGCCGTCAGCATCGACCACTTCCGGCCCTCGCCCTTCATCTGCTGCAGATGATGGACGCGGGTCTGCGGTGCGACACGGGTTATTGCGGTTGAGGAACCATAGAGCTGCTCAGACATCGGTGTCCCTTGATGGTCGGGTCGATCCTCGAAGCCCAAGGCGGGTCTCCGGGTCGTCTGACACAGCCAGTGTGCCACCCGCGATGACGCAGGTGAACCAGCTGGGGGAGTGGATTTCCTCACACCGGGCCGGCCGACCCGAACTGCTGAGCGCCCCGCTGTCCGGTCGTCGGTGCCTGTGCATGGCACCATGTGGTGTCATGCACAGGCCCCCCCGTCGCCACGACACCGTGCGCACCATCTTCACCAGCCTCGCGATCGCGATGGTGGCCGTGACGGTCGGCAGCTGCACCCGGGTGACCCCGGGGCACGCGGTGCCGGCCACGGTTCAGCTCGGCCAGCCGGTCCAGTGGGAGAAGTGCAGGTTCACCGCCGACACCAACATCAAGGTGCCAGGCGATGCCCAGTGCGGGTTCCTCGGTGTCCCGGTGGACTACAACAACCTCAAGGGTCCGGTCGCCCGGTTGGCCATGATCCGGTTCCCGGCCACCAAGGACAAGATCGGTTCGCTGGTGATCAATCCCGGCGGCCCGGGGGAGTCGGGCATCGAAACCGCCGTCAGCCTGGTCACCTCGCTGCCGCGCCCGGTCCGGGAGCATTTCGACCTGGTGGGCTTCGACCCGCGCGGGGTGGCGTCGTCGCGGCCGGCGGTCTGGTGTAACGACGACAAGGAGAATGACCGGCTGCGGGCCCTTAATCAGGTCGACTACAGCCCCGAGGGCGTCGAGCGCATCGAGAACGAGACCAAGGACTACGTCGCGCGCTGCCTGGAGAAGTCCGGCAAGGAGTTCCTGGCCAACATCGGCACTGTCAACGTCGCCCGCGACCTCGACGCGATCCGGGCCGGGCTCGGTGACGACAAGTTGACCTACCTGGGCTACTCCTACGGCACCCGGATCGGTGCGGCGTACGCCGAGGCGTTCCCGCAGAACATCCGCGCGATGATCCTCGACGGCGCCGTGGACCCCAACGCCGACCCGATCGAAGAAGACCTGCGCCAGGCGGAGGCGTTCCAGGGGGCGTTCGACGACTTCGCCAAGGACTGCGCCAAGGACGAGGACTGCCCGTTGGGCACCGACCCGGCCAAGGCCGTCGATGTCTACCACAGCCTGGTCGACCCGTTGGTGGACAAGCCCGCCAAGACCAAGGACCCGCGCGGGCTGAGCTACAGCGACGCTATCGTCGGCACCATCATGGCGCTGTACTCGCCGACGTTCTGGACGCACCTCAACGACGGGCTGTCGGATCTGGTCGACGGCCGCGGCGACATCATGCTCGGGCTGGCCGACCTGTACATGCGCCGTGACGCAGGCGGCCACTACACCAACGCCACCGACGCCCGGGTGGCGGTCAACTGTGTCGACCAGCCGCCGATCACCGACCGCGAGAAGGTGATCGACGAGGACCGGCGGTCGCGGGAGGTCGCGCCATTCATGAGCTACGGCAAGTTCACCGGCGACGCACCGCTGGGCACCTGTGCGTTCTGGCCGGTGCCGCCGACCACCAAGCCGCACGCCATCTCGGTACCCGACCTGCCGCCGACGATGGTGGTGTCGACCACCCGCGATCCGGCTACCCCGTATCAGGCCGGAGTGGACCTGGCCAAGCAGCTGCACGGCAGCCTGTTGACGTTCAACGGAACCCAACACACGGTGGTGTTTCAGGGCAACGAATGCGTGGACGGCTTCGCCACCCGCTACCTGGTCGAAGGGAGCCTGCCGCCTGCCGGTGCGAAGTGCTGAGCGCTGCTACGCTTCGCGGTATGGACCGTCAGAAGGAGTTTGTGCTCCGCACGCTGGAGGAACGCGACATTCGTTTCGTCCGGCTCTGGTTCACCGATGTGCTGGGTTACCTGAAGTCGGTGGCGATCGCCCCGGCTGAGCTCGAGGGTGCCTTCGAGGAAGGTGTCGGCTTCGACGGCTCGGCGATCGAGGGCTTCGCCCGGGTCTTCGAGTCCGACATGGTCGCTCATCCGGATCCGTCCACGTTCCAGCTGCTGCCGTGGACCTCCGATGCCGGCCGGCAGTACTCGGCGCGGATGTTCTGCGACATCACCATGCCGGACGGATCGCCGGCCTGGGCGTCGTCGCGGCATGTGCTGCGCCGGCAGCTGGCCAAGGCCGGCGAACTGGGCTTCTCCTGCTATGTGCATCCCGAGATCGAGTTCTTCCTGCTCGAACCCGGCCCCTTCGACGGGTCGACTCCGGTCCCGGCTGACGACGCCGGCTACTTCGACCAGTCGATCCACGGTTCGGCCGCCAACTTCCGCCGCCACGCGATCGACGCCCTGGAGTCGATGGGCATCTCGGTGGAGTACAGCCACCACGAGAACGCGCCCGGTCAGCAGGAGATCGACCTGCGCTACGCCGACGCGCTGTCGATGGCCGACAACGTGATGACCTTCCGCTACCTGATCAAGGAGATCGCCCTCAAGGAGGGTGTGCGGGCGTCGTTCATGCCCAAGCCGTTCCGTGAGCACGCGGGCTCGGCCATGCACACCCACATGAGCCTGTTCGAGGGCGAGGTCAACGCCTTCCACAGCCCTGACGACCCGCTGCAGCTGTCCGGCACCGCCAAGTCGTTCATCGCCGGGATCCTGGAGCACGCCAACGAGATCAGCGCGGTCACCAACCAGTGGGTGAACTCCTACAAGCGCCTGATCCACGGCGGGGAGGCTCCGACCGCGGCATCATGGGGCGCGTCGAACCGCTCCGCGCTGGTGCGGGTGCCGATGTACAGCCCGCACAAGACGTCGTCGCGTCGTGTCGAGGTGCGCAGTCCGGACTCGGCGTGCAACCCGTACTTGACATTCGCCGTGCTGCTGGCCGCCGGCCTGCGCGGGGTGGAGAAGGGCTACGAACTGGGCCCGGAGGCCGAGGACAACGTGTGGGCGCTGACGCCCGAGGAGCGCCGGGCGATGGGCTACAAGGAGCTGCCCGGCACCCTGGAGCGCGCGCTGAGCGAGATGGAGAACTCCGAGTTGGTCGCAGAAGCGCTGGGGGAGCAGGTCTTCGACTTCTTCTTGCGTAACAAGCGCCAGGAATGGGCCAACTACCGCAGCCACGTCACCCCCTACGAGCTGCAGAACTACCTGGCGCTCTAGTCCCGGACGCCTCGTGGCCTACCCCGCAGCGCAGCGCCGCAAGCTGCCCAGCGTTGGGCGGCTCGGTCTGGTCGACCGGTACGCCACCGCGGACCTGACCCAATTGGGTTGGTACAGCTCCTACACCCAGGCGAACGTCGAGGTGTTGTGGGCGCTGTCGCGCGCCCCCGACGCCGACGCCGCCCTGCGCACGCTGGTTCGGCTGGCCGAGGCGCCGGGCATCGACTGGGAGGAGCTGAGCGCGGCGCTGATGGCCGACCGCGGACTGCGGGGGCGGCTGTTCGGGGTGCTCGGATCCTCACTGGCGCTGGGCGATCACTTGATCACCCACCCGCAGTCCTGGAAGCTGCTGGCCAGTACCGACGCCGACGACGGGCTGATCACCCTACCGACCGCCGAAGAGCTGCGAAAGCTGTTCTGCGACTGCGTTACCCAGACCACCGACGGTGCCTACGTCGAGCGGCTGCGGGCGCTCTACCGGGACCGGTTGATGGTGCTGGCGGCGACGGACCTGTCATCCACCGTCGTCGAGAGCCTGCCGGGGCTGCCGTTCACCGCCGTCGGGGAACACCTGTCCGACCTAGCTGACGCCGCACTGGCCGCCGCGCTGCAGGTGGCCGAGATACTGGTGTGTGCCGGCGAGCCCGCCCCGCGGCTGGCGGTGATCGCCATGGGTAAATGCGGTGCGCGGGAACTGAATTACGTCAGCGACGTTGATGTCATCTTCGTGGCAGAAGAGGTCGACGCGCTCAGCGTGCGGGTGGCCGGAGAGCTGATGGCGGTGGCCGGCGAGGCATTCTTCGAGGTGGATGCCGGGCTGCGGCCCGAAGGCCGCAACGGTGCGCTGGTGCGAACCCTTGAGTCGCACCTGGCCTATTACCAGCGGTGGGCTAAGACCTGGGAGTTCCAGGCCCTGCTCAAGGCGCGTCCCGCGGCCGGTGACCCCGAGTTGGGCCGGGCCTACGCCGACGCGCTGCTGCCGATGGTGTGGACGGCCTGCGAGCGTGAGGATTTCGTCGTCGACGTACAGGCCATGCGTCGCCGGGTCGCACAACTGGTACCGGCCGAGATCCGAACCCGCGAGATCAAGCTGGGCGCGGGGGGCCTACGCGATGTGGAGTTCGCCGTGCAGCTGCTGCAGCTGGTGCACGGCCGCGCAGACCAGTCGTTGCACGTGGCGTCCACCGTCGATGCGCTGGCTGCGCTGGGGGCCGGCGGGTACATCGGCCGCGAGGACTCCGCCGACCTGACCGCGTCGTATGAGTTCCTGCGGCTGCTGGAACACCGATTGCAGCTGCAGCGGCTCAAACGCACCCACATGCTGCCGCCGCCCGACGACGACGAGGCATTGCGCTGGCTGGCCCGTGCCGCCCACATTCGTCCCGACGCCCGGCACGACGCGCTGGGTGTGCTGCGCGAGGAGCTCAAGGCGCAGAACGGTCGGGTCTCACGGCTGCACGCCAAGCTGTTCTATCAGCCTCTTCTGGAGTCGGTCGGCCCGGCGGCGCTCGAGCTGGCCGGCGGATTGACGCCCGGCGCGGCCGGCCGGCAGCTGGCCGCCCTGGGCTACGAGGCGCCGGAGAACGCGCTGTCGCATCTGGCAGCGCTGACCAATCAGAGTGGCCGGCGCGGGCGGGTGCAGACGGTGCTGCTGCCCAAGCTGCTGTACTGGCTGTCGGACACCCCCAACCCCGATGCCGGGCTGCTGGCCTACCGGCGGCTCAGCGAGGCACTGGCCGCGCAGCGCTGGTATCTGAGCACCTTGCGTGACAGCAGTGCCGTCGCCAAACGACTGATGCGGGTGCTGGGCACCTCGGCGTACGTCCCGGAACTGTTGATGCGGGCCCCGGATGTCCTGCAGGCCTACGGTGACGGTCCGGCCGGGCCCAAGCTGCTCGAGACCAGCCCGGACGCGGTGGCGCGGGCACTGCTCGCCTCGGTGGCCCGCTACCCCGACCCGGTGCGCGCCATCGCCGTCGCCCGCAGCCTGCGCCGCTACGAGCTGGCTCGGGTCGCCTCGGCGGACCTGCTCGGCATGCTCGACGTGACCGACATCTGCCGCGCGCTGACCGCGGTATGGGTGGCGGTGCTACAGGCCTCCTTGGACGCGATCATCCGGGTCAACTTGCCCGACGAGCAGCAGGCCCCGGCCCGGATCGCGGTCATCGCGATGGGCCGCCTCGGCGGTCGCGAGCTCGGCTACGGCTCGGATGCCGACGTGATGTTCGTCTGTGAACCTGTCGAGGGCGTGGGCGACGCCGACGCGGTGCGCTGGGCGACCCTGATCGCCGAGCAGGTCCGGGCGCTGCTGGCCACCGCCAGCGTCGACCCGCCGCTGCAGGTCGACATCAACCTGCGACCCGAGGGCCGCAACGGGCCGCCGGTGCGCACCCTGGCCTCCTATGCGGCCTACTACGCGCAGTGGGCGCAACCCTGGGAGGTCCAGGCGTTGCTGCGCGCCGACTGGGTCGCCGGCGATGCGGATCTGGGTCGCCGATTCCTGTTGATGGTCGATGACACCCGGTATCCCGACGGCGGGGTGTCCGCCGATGCGGTGCGCGAGATCCGCCGGGTCAAGGCCCGGGTCGACGCCGAGCGGCTGCCGCGGGGCGCCGATCCCAACACCCACACCAAACTGGGCCGCGGCGGGCTGGCCGACGTCGAGTGGACGGTGCAGTTGCTGCAGTTGCGCCATGCCCATCGTGTACCGGCGTTGCACAACACCTCGACGCTGGAGACCCTGGACGCCATAGCCGCCGCGGAGTTGCTCGACGAAGGCGATGTGGATCGGCTGCGGCAGGCGTGGCTGACGGCCACTCGGGCCCGTAACGCGCTGGTGCTGGTGCGCGGCAAGCCCACCGATCAGTTGCCGGGCCCGGGGCGTGCGCTCAATGCGGTTGCGGTGGCCGCCGGCTGGCCCGGTGGTGACGGCGGTGAGTTCCTGGACAACTACCTGCGGGTGACGCGGCGCGCGAAGTCTGTGGTGCGCAAGGTATTCGGAGATTGAGGGAGTACATCTGTGGTGGATTTCGGAGCGCAGTCAGGCGTGCCGACGATCGGCGCCGACGAGAGCGAGCACCTGTTGGCGCGCTACGGCCCGCTGGCGGAGGCGGTACGTGAGCTCATCGATGCCACCATCCGGACCCAGGCCGACGACGCCACGATGCGCGAGGCCACCACGCAGGTGCGCCAGGTGACCGAGCGGCTGCGCGACGGAATCCTCAGCGACGCACCCGGAATGCGCTATGTCGTCGACGGCCGGCCGCTGGCATGGGGCAACGCGGTGATCGGCCTGCGCAACCCGATCGCCCCGCCACTGGTGATCGAGCACGGCGGTTCAGCGAGCCTCGACGGAGGAGAGGCGACGCTGGGACCGCCGCATGAACACGGCGAGAACGGCCACTGCTGGAGCGACTTTCACCTGGGCGCCGCCTACGAGGGCCCGCCGTCGCTGGTCCACGGCGGCGTGAGTGCGTTGATCCTCGACCATCTGCTCGGCGAGGCCGCCAGTGAAGGCCTGACCAAACCGCTGTTCACCGGCACCATCACGGTGAAGTACCTGCGTGGCACCCCACTGGGGCCACTGCGGGCCGAAGCCTGGGTGTATCGCCGAGAGGCCATCAAGACGTATGCCCGCGGCCATATCGCGGACTCCGCCGGGGTCACGGTGGAGGCCGAAGGGGTGTTCATCATCCCGGCTTGGGCTCGCGAATCGGTGGAGTGACGGATGCATTCCTGAGGCCGATCCCAATTAAATCTGATATTGTTCTGAAAACTGTCTTGTGATTGGGGGGTGCGTCGATGTCTGGTCGAGTCGGTTATTCGATGACCGGGGCGGGTCTGATCGGTGGGGTGGCCGCCGTCGCGATGACGCTGGGGCTGGGCGGAGTCGACGCCGGTGCCTCGGATCAGCAGATCAGCCTCGCTGCCGCCGGTCAGAACGCCGATGCGAGCGACCTGCTGGGGATGGCCAGCACGAACTTCCTCGATGCCAAGGACATCTACACCGGGATTGACACCACTGAGCTGTCCGACCAGGTGGCGTCCGCGGTCGAGGCGCTTCATCGCCAGCCCGACATTCTCGACCGGGCGGTGAACATCCTGGACAACCACGTGTCGCCGGCCGAAGCGGCCATCCTTTCGCAGTCGGGCTCGATGGCGGAGCTGATCGATCAACTGTTCTTCACGCCGCTCAACCAGCAGTGGGCGGATTCCAGCGAGTCGATGCTCACGGCCATGCAGGCGTTCGACGGTGCGGTCACGTCCGGCTCGATACCGGACATCATGGCCGCTGAACTCCAAATACTCGGGGTCGACTTCTTTCAGGTGATCCCGGCGGCGCTGATGTCCGTTCCCGTCGTATGGATCGGCAGCCTGTTCGACGATGCCGTGTCCGTGTCGGACCTCGGCCTCCTCTTCTGACCGGCCGGCACGGCACACCTGGTCACCAGCCGAAGACAGCCACGTTGCTGCCGGGGCTGTGACCGTGGCGGCCGACTCGGTGGATGACATAGGCGACCATTCCGGTGAAAGTCGGATCGTAGGAGTCGTGGGTGAGTTGCCAGGTTCCGTCGTGGTCGACCAGAACCAGCGGACGCACCACTGGGATCGGTGCCCGCGGCCCGGTGAGGGTTGCGGTGACACCGGCCAGGTTGTTGATCGCCGGCTGGATGTCGGTGACGTCGAACGTGAACGGCAAGGCGTGGTGTCGGACCAGTTTGGCCAACCCCTGATCGTTCCGGCCCATCTCATCGGGTGATAAACCGCCGTCGATCAGCTTGGCCTTGTCAGCGTCGGGGACGTTCGGATCGGTCAGCTGGTTGAGCATCACTGCCACCTGCTCGGCGGTGGGGACCGGTGCCGCGGGTGGCGGTTCGGGATCGGCCTGGGCGTCAGCGGCGCAAGCCAGCGTAGCGGCCAGCAGTGCCGTGCCGATGACGAGTGTCGGCGTACGCATTGATTTATCGTACTACGACATAATTGGGGATCGCGGATTCCAGTGGTGAACAAGCCGACGTCACCGTCGCCGGCTCAGACGGCGCCGTCGTCGGGTGGGTCGGGGTCGCCTCGGAGGAGTTCTTCGGGGTGATGCGCGTGGTTGATTTCCGGCGGGGCGGTGCCGTCGGTCCAGCCCAGGCGGCCTGATTCGGTCGGCACCGTCACCTGGCGACCTTCGCTGGCGTCGGTGTGGTCGGGGCCGCAGGCGAAGAACAGTTCGTCGGCGTTGGTGCGCCCACCTTTTGCCCAGGGGTGGGCGTGGTGGACTTCGCTGTGGTATCCGGGGACGGTGCAGTTCGGCCTGGTGCATCCGCGATCACGCGCGTGACAGATCAGGCGTTGGTCGGCGGTGGCGATGCGCTTCTGCCGGCCCAGGTATAGGGGGCGCTTGGTGTGGTCGTCGAATACGGCCAGATAGTGAATCGCGTTGCCGGCCATGGCGATCAGATCCCGCATGGGGAGTCGCGAGCCGCCTCCGGTATGTGCGGGAGCCGGCATCGCGATGGTCGGGTCGATAAAGGCGTGGGCGGCTTGGTTGATTTCGGCCAGGGTGGTGGTGACTACGACCGTGACCGGATGGCCGCGATGGTTACCCAGTTTCCCTGAGGCGATAGCGGTGGCCAGGGCGAGGGTGAAGGCGTCGTGGTTGCGTTGGGCGGTACTGCGCTCATCCCGGCCGCTGGATCCGTCGGGCTGGCGGTGTCCGGGCCTGACCGCGGCGGCGACGGCTTCGAAGTGCGCGCGGGCCCGCGGGTCGAGCAGCCCGGAGATTTTCGACATGCCGTCGGGGCCTTGGCGGCCCAGTGTCAGGCCGCGGCGTCGGGCGCGGTCCTTATCGCTGAACTGGCCGTCGGGGTTGAGGTGATCGGCGATGCGCTGCCCGATCTTGGTGACCATACCGGCGTCGACGCGGCTGGCGTGGTCGACCAGGCTCTGTTCGGCTTTGGTGACCTCGGCCGGCGGTACCGCAGCCGGAAGGACGTCGACGGCATCGCAGACCGCACGGATGTGATCGTGACCGACAGTGCCGGATTCGACTGCGGCGGCCAAGGCCGGTAACTCCGGTGGGATCTCGGCGCCGGTCAACGAGCGTCGCGGCCGGATGCGGGCGGCCAGCTTGGTGCGGCGGGCGATCTCGCGTGGGGTGATGCGCAGCCGTTGCCACAACGCTGCGCGCACTGATTCGAGGGTGCCGACGCCGTCGGGCGGGTCGGCCAACTCGCCGAAGATCCGGTACATCAGCCCCCGGTTGGTGCGGTCCTGGGTTTCCAGCCGCTCGGCCACGTCGACCCGGAAGTCATTGCCCACCAGATCCGAAGAGGTCGCCCGCAACACGTCGTGGGCGGCGTCGATGGCATCCAGGGCCGCAGAGATCTGCTCTCGCGCCGCTGCCGCACCCAGTGCTGTTGCCATACAGCGACGTTAAGAATGCACCCCGACAACCCCGCCGGTAGACACCCGTGCAACAGCCCAGATTGTGGATCAAACCCCAACTGGGGATAACGACGTACGGGTCCGGGGACCCCGAGCGTCAGCAGTCGTAGTACAGCGCGAACTCGTACGGGTGCGGCCGCAGGTTGATCGGGGTGATCTCGTTGTCGCGCTTGTAGCGGATCCAGTTCTCGATCAGGTCGGGGGTGAAAACCCCTCCCTCGGTGAGGTATTCGTGATCGGCTTCCAGGTTGTCCATCACCTGCGCGAGGGTGGCCGGAGCCTGCGGAATATCGGCGGCCTCGTCGGGCGGCAACTCGTAGAGATCCTTGTCGACCGGGGCGGCCGGCTCGATCTTGTTCTTGATGCCGTCGATGCAGGCCATCAGCATGGCCGCGAACGCCAGATACGGGTTGCTGGACGAGTCGGGGCAGCGGAACTCCAGGCGCTTGGCCTTCGGGTTGGTGCCGGTGATCGGGATACGCACGCACGCTGAGCGGTTACGTTGGCTGTACACCAGGTTGATCGGCGCCTCATAGTGCGGGACGAGCCGCTTGAACGAGTTGACGGTCGGGTTGGTGAACGCCAGCAGTGACGGCGCGTGGTGCAGGATCCCGCCGATGCAGTACCGGGCCATGTCGGACAGGCCGGCGTAGCCGGCCTCGTCGTAGAACAGCGGGTCGCCGTTCTTCCACAGCGACAGGTGCACGTGCATGCCCGAGCCGTTGTCGCCGAACAGCGGCTTGGGCATGAAGGTGACGGTCTTGCCGTTCTGCCACGCGGTGTTCTTGATGATGTACTTGAACAGCATCAGGTCGTCGGCGGCGTGCAACAGGGTGTTGAACCGGTAGTTGATCTCCGCCTGCCCGCCGGAGCCGCATTCGTGATGACCGCGCTCCAGATACAGGCCCGCGTTGGTCAGGTTGGTGCTCATGGTGTCGCGAAGGTCGACGTACTGGTCGTTGGGCGCGACGGGGAAGTAGCCGCCCTTGGGCCGGGTCTTGTAGCCGCGGTTGGGGCCACCGCCGATGTCGTTGGGAGAGCCGGTGTTCCACCAACCCGAATCGGAGTCGACCTCGTAGAAGGTGCCGTTCATCTGCGAGTCGAAGCTCACCGAGTCGAAGATGTAGAACTCGGCCTCGGCGCCGAAGTAGGCGGTGTCGGCGATCCCGGTGCTGGCCAGGTAGTTCTCCGCCTTGCGGGCGACGTTGCGCGGGTCGCGTGAATAAGGCTCACGGGTGAACGGGTCATGCACGAAGAAGTTCAGGTTCAGCGTCTTGGCGGCCCGGAACGGGTCGATCTGCGCGGTGGAGTAGTCGGGCAGCAGCATCATGTCCGACTCGTGGATGGACTGAAAGCCGCGGATCGACGAACCGTCGAACGCCAGCCCGTCGGTGAAGACGTCGGCGCTCAGCGTGGAAGCCGGGATCGACAGATGCTGCATCATGCCCGGCAAGTCGCAGAACTGGATGTCGATGTACTCCACGTTCTCGTCGGCGACGAGCTTGAGAATGTCGTCGGCCGTCTTGTCGGTCACAGAAGTGCTCTCCTCCGCAGGTAGCCCCGGTCGAATGCAGGGGTTGCCGGTATGGACGTTACGCAACCGGCGCGTGGCCTCTCGACGCCGGGTCGGGTTCTCCGCTCGCTTATCGTATGGGCCATGAGCCGCACGTTCTCATCGTGGTTGTCCGGGCCCGAGTCGGCCGGACCCCACCCCGGCGAGGCAGCGCCGGGGGCCGGTCTCGGCCTGCCGGCCGCCGGACCCGGTTCGCTGGCCCCGACGGGACGCCGCGCGCTGGCGCTGCTGGTCGACTGGCTGGTGGCCTACGGGGTGACCGGCCTGGGCGTGCGGGCGGGTGTGGTCACACCCGAACTGCTCGCGACCGTGGTGCTGGGCATCTGGCTGGTACTGGGTGCGGCAGCGCTGCGACTGTTCGGCTTCACCCCGGGGCAGTACGCCTGCAGGCTGCGGGTGATCCCGGTGGAAAGTCCCGACGCCGGCGTGGGGATCGTGCGCGCTCTGGTGCGCGGACTGATGATCGCGCTGGTGGTCCCGGCGCTGTTCGCCGACGCCGACGGGCGTGGCCTGCAGGACCGGGCGACGGCCACCGCGGTGGTGCGCAGCCGCTGATTTCTGCCGGCGGCTAGCGACGCCGCGCGGCGCGCTGCACGCCGCGCAGCTTGGCGCCGGCCGGCATGGGGCCCTTGGGCATGGCCGCGGCCCCGGTCCGTGAGCCCAGCGCGGCAAGCCGCGATTCCAGCGAGTCCATCTGCTTGGCGGTGATATTGGCCGGGAGTTTGGTCAGGAAGCGCTCCAGCTTGGCCAGCGGGACCTCGCCCTCGCCGTTGCCCACCACCACGTCGTAGATCGGCACGTCGCCGACCAGCCGGGCGGTGCGTTTCTTCTCCTGCGCCAGCAGCGGTTTGAGGCGCGAGGCCGAGCCTTCGGCGACGAAGATGACGCCCGGTCGCCCGATCACCCGGTGCACGGCGTCGAGCTGCCCGGTGGCGGCCACCCCCGGGGTGACGCGCCACTTGCCGCGCAGGTTGTCCAGAGCCCAGGCGGCGGCACCGGCCTGCCCCTCGGCCTTGCGGTAGACCGACCGCTGAGCGCGGCGGCCGAAGATCACGAACGCCACCAGCGCGCCCAGTACCACGCCGAGCGGAATCGTGGTCACCTTGGCAAAGGTCCCGGCGTTCAGCCCCAGGAAAGTCGTCACGCCGACCACCAGGACGAACGCGCCGATCATGTACGGCAGCAGCCGGGTGTCCTCTTTGCGCTGAATCTGGAAGGCTTGCCACAGCTGCCTGCGGCGCTCTTTGCCGGCGGCCTTGCGGGTGGCTTTGGCCGCCTCCCGAGCAGCCTTGTTCTCGGCGGTGCTGCGCTGTCTGGGCATAGCTACCAAGGATACCCAGCGGCCTCCGGGGTCAGCCGTCGGCCGGGGTGGCGGGCCTGTTCGCCAGGGCCCGGTTCGCCCGGTTGTCGATGGCCTGCTGGTAAAGCCGGCCGGCCCGGTAGGACGAACGCACCAGCGGTCCTGACATCACCCCGGCGAACCCGAGCTGCTCGGCGTAACGGGCGTGCTCGACGAACTCCTCGGGCTTGACCCAGCGATCGATCGGGTGATGACGCTCGCTGGGCCGCAGGTACTGGGTGATGGTGACCAGTTCGGCGCCGGCCTCGTACATCGCAGAGAGTGCCTCGCGGATCTCCTCGGGGGTCTCGCCCATGCCCAGGATCAGATTGCTCTTGGCCACCAGGCCGGCAGCGCGGGCCTGGGTCAGCACGTTCAGGCTGCGTTCGTAGCTGAACCCCGGCCGGATCAGCCGGAAGATGCGCGGGACCGTTTCGACGTTGTGCGCCAGTACTTCCGGTCGCGTTTCGAATACCTCGCCCAACAGGTCGGGCCGGCCTCCGAAGTCGGGGATCAACAGCTCGACACCGGTGGTCGGGTTGAGCTTCTTGATGGCCCGCACGGTCTCGGCGTACAGCCAGGAGCCCTGGTCGGGCAGGTCGTCGCGGGCCACACCGGTCACCGTCGAATACCGCAGCCCCATTGTCTGCACGCTCTCGGCGACCCGGCGCGGCTCGTCGCGGTCGAGGTCTGCGGGCTTACCGGACTTGATCAGGCAGAACGAGCAGTTTCGGGTGCAGACCTCGCCGCCGATCAAGAAGGTGGCCTCGCGGTCTTCCCAGCACTCGTAGATGTTGGGGCAGCCGGCCTCCTCGCAGACCGTGTGCAGCTTCTCCTGTTTGACCAACACCTTCAGTTCGGTGTAGTTCGGCCCCATTCGGGCGCGGGTCTTGATCCATGACGGTTTGCGTTCGATCGGTGTCTCGGCGTTGCGTGCTTCGGCTCGGCTTAACCTGCGACCTTCTCCGACGGCGCTCACTGGGTCGATGTTACGCGTGGCCCGGAATGGTCACGCACCGGCAGCAGGCCGTCGAGCGCGGCGACGACAGCGTCCGCCACCGCGAGCCGAACGTCATCGACGCTGGTCAGGCTGCCTAACTCGGCCGACAGTGACGTGACACCGGCGTCGCTGATGCCGCACGGCACGATCGAGCCGAACGCATTGAGGTCACAATCACAGTTGAGTGCGAATCCGTGCAGGGTGGTTGCGCGGGCCACCCGCACACCGATCGCCGCGATCTTGCGCTCGGGCCGGCCGTCGCCGGCGGGCAGCCATACGCCGGACCTACCGTCGACGCGAATAGCGTTGAGGCCCAATCCGTTACACACCTCGATGAGCGACTCTTCAAGGCGCCGTACGTAGTTGACCACATCCAGTGGTTCGGCCAGCCCGATGATCGGATAGCCAACCAGCTGTCCGGGGCCGTGCCAGGTGATCTTGCCGCCCCGGTCGGTGTCGACCACCGGGGTCCCGTCAAGCGGGCGTTCCTGCGGTTCGGTGCGCCGTCCGGCGGTGTAGACCGGCGGATGCTCCAGCAGCAGCAGAGTGTCTGGACCGCCGGCCGCCCGGGCGTCGGCAAGATCGCGTTGCAGCTGCCAGGCGGTGCCGTAATCGACGGTGTCCAGCTGTCGCACGTCGACCGGTGTGGCAAGGGACCGGATGGACGTCATGGTCGCAGGCTACTCGGCCCGGACGCTACAGCGGGGTCGGGTGGGCGGTGGCGTATTGCAGAGCCTCGCCGATGGTGTTGTGCCGGAATTGAAAGCCGGCCTCTTCCAGCGCTGCGGGAATGGCTCGCTGACCGGTCAGCAGGCTGTCGGCGAACTCGCCGAGCCCAGCGCGCACCAAGAATTCGGGCAGCAGCATCGGGGTCGGGCGACGCAGCGCACGACCCAGCGCGGCGGTGAACTCGGCGTTGGTCACCGGCGCCGGGCCGGTCAGGTTCACCGGGCCGGACAGTGTGTCGTTCGCGATGGCGAACAACAGCGCGCGCACCTCGTCCTCGAGACTGATCCACGACATGTACTGCCGGCCGTTGCCGAGTCGTGCGCCGAGGCCCAGCGAGAACAGCGGCCGCAACCGGCCCAGGGCGCCGCCGGAGGGCGCCAGCACGATACCGGTGCGGGCCAGCACCACCCGCACCCCGGATTGCCTGGCCGACTCGGTGGCCGCTTCCCAGTCCCGGGAGAGCTGGGCCAGGAAACCCGTTCCCGCGGAGGAGGATTCGTCGACGGTCTGGTCCCGACTGTCACCGTAATAGCCGACCCCGCTGGCATTGACCAGGACGGGCACTCCGGCGACGGACACCGCGGCTGACAGTACCTCGGTCGGGGTGATCCGGCTGTCGCGCAGGTTCTGTTTGAACGCACCGGACCAACGGCGATCGCCGACACCGATCCCGCACATGTTGACCACGGCGTCCACACCGTCCAAGGCGTCGACGTCGATGAGGCCGGCCTCGGGGTCCCAGCGCACTTCGGCGTCGTTGGCCGGTGCGCGCCGCACGATGCGCAGCACCCGATGGTCGGCGGCACGCAGGGCCGACACCAGGGCGGAGCCGATCAGCCCCGACGACCCGGCGATTGCGACCTTGGCCACGCGCCCCCCTACAGCCCGAGTTCGGCTTCGAATTCGCCTTCCTCAAGCCGGTTCTTGATGGTGGTGACGAACCGTCCGGCGTCGGCGCCGTCGATCAGCCGGTGGTCGTAGGTCAACGGGAGGTAGGAGATCGACCGCACGCCGACGGACTCGTTGCCGGCCTCGTCGATGACCACCCGCGGGCGCTTGACGATGGCTCCGGTGCCGAGCATGGCGGCCTGCGGCGGGACCAGGATCGGGGTGTCGAACAACGCGCCCTGGCTGCCGATATTGGTGATCGTGAAGGTGCCGCCGGCCAATTCGTCCGGTCGCAGACCGCCCGACCGCGCCCGTGCGGCGATGTCGGCGATGGCACGGGCCAGACCCGCCAGCGACAGATCACCGGCGTTGTGGATCACCGGGGACAGCAGTCCCTGTTCGGTGTCCACCGCAAAGCCCAGGTGCTCGGCGTCGTAGTAGGTGATTTCGCCGGCGTCCTCGTTGTAGCTGGCGTTGACGTTCGGATGCGCCTTGAGTGCGTCGATCACCGCGCGGGCGATGAACGGCAGGTAGGTCAGGTTGACGCCCTCGCGCTCGGCGAAGTCGGCCTTCGCCCGGGCCCGCAGCGCCACGATGCGGGTCATGTCGACCTCGTGGGTCTGGGTGAGCTGGGCGGTGGCCTGCAGCGACTCGCGGGTCTTGCGGGCGGTGAGCTGCCGGATCCGGTTGGCCTTGGCGGTGGTGCCGCGCAGGTGGGCCAGGGCCGAAACCGGCGCCGACGGCGCTGCCGTCGGTTGCGCGGCCGGTGCGGCCGCAGCTGCGGGAGCCTTGCGCTGTTCGGCGGCTGCCAGCACGTCCTGCTTGCGAATCCGTCCGCCGACGCCGGTTCCGCTGACCTGGCTCAGGTCGACGCCGTTGTCGGCCGCGAGCTTGCGGACCAGCGGAGTCACATACGGCGTGGTGTCTCCTGCTGGAGCAGGAGCCGCCGGAGCAGGTGCCGGAGCCGGAGGAGCCGGGGGCGCGGCGGGAGCAGCAGGGGGAGCGGGCGGCGCTGCCGGTGCCGGGGGCGCGGGGGCCGCAGCGGGCGGCGGTGATGCCGCGGGTTCGGGCGTGGGAGCCGGAGCAGCCGCCGGTGCCGCCGCCGACCCCGATCCGATCCTGGCCAGCTCGCCGCCGACTGCGACCGTGGCGTCCTCGCCGGCGGTGATCGACAGCAGCGTGCCCGCCACCGGGGACGGGATCTCGGTGTCGACCTTATCCGTGGAGACCTCCACCAACGGCTCGTCGACCGCCACCGCATCGCCGACCTGCTTGAGCCACCGTGTCACGGTGCCCTCGGTCACCGACTCGCCTAGTTCGGGCATCAGCACCGGCGTGCCGTCACCGGCCGGCGCCGCAGCGGCGGCCGGCGCAGGTGCCGGCGGCGGCGTCGGCGCGGGAGCGGGAGCGGGAGCGGCGGCCGGAGCCGCGGGAGCCGCGGGAGCGGGAGCGGCGGCCGGAGCCGCGGGAGCCGCAGTGCTCTCGCCTGCCTCGCCGATCAGCGCCAGTTCGCCGCCGACCTCGACGGTGTCGTCCTCCTGGGCGACGATCTTGGTCAGCACACCCGACACCGGCGCCGGGATCTCGGTGTCGACCTTGTCGGTGGACACCTCCAGCAGCGGCTCGTCGACCTCGACCGTGTCGCCCTCCTTTTTGAGCCAGCGGGTCACGGTTCCCTCGGTCACGCTCTCACCGAGTGCCGGCATCTGAACTGAGAACGCCATCGCAGTTGACTCCTCGATAGGTCGGCGGGCTGCTTGGCCCGGTGTAGCAGGCGCGCTTCTGGCTTACCACAGCGACGCAGTCCCGATGCCGCATGCCGACGGATCGTCGACACCATTGACACCTGATGGAGATGGGATTCAGCCGCGACAGCCACACTAGTACCCGCGAGCGATGCGGACGTCATGACGGCGGGGCAAGCCACAAACAGCGACACCGGTGTCGGGTCGACTGCTTGGCCGGCTCGATTCCCCGCCAGTTGGGTTCCGCCGCCACTAAAATCCCGGCAATGGGACCGAGAGAAGTCGTCGACCGCTGCGAACTCTGGTCCGGCTACGACATCTCGGGAGTGGCCAGCAACTACCAGGCAATCGCCGGCATCCTCGCCGGATTCACCTTTGCCGCCATCACCGTTGTGCTTGACCGCTCACATAGACATCGCATCGCCGCCGATGAGCGCGGCGCACGTGCGATCGAATACGAGAAACTGACCGGACTCGCGCTGGTGAGCGCATTTCTCGGTCTGCTTTTTGCAAGCTTTCAATACGGCATCTTGTCCGGTGAGCGTGGCTGTGCGCTCACCGGTGGACGGGCCGCGTCCGAAGAACTACTGGGTGACGTGATGTTCGGCGCCGCCATTTACATCCTGGTTTACGGCCTGGTGCAGTTCGCCGCGACATCGGCTCCCGCACTTGCCAAACACGCGCGGTTCATTGTGGCGGTTCTCGTTCCCCCTGTTGTGGTTAGTTTCGCCGAAATCAAGCTCATGGACCTCGCTGTCTCTCTCGGTTCCCCGGAAACGCAGCAGCCACTCCAACCGCTGTGGGACCAGGCGCACGGACTGGCGGTTCCGATCGGACTGTCGGTCATGGCCCTGTGCGGTGTGTGCTGGCTTCTCGGAAGCAAAAGACGGCATTCGGCGGCGGCATCGGGGCGGATCGCGCGTGGCACTCAAACAGCGCTGCCCTACATCACGATCGGATTCGTCATGGGCGCGAGGATTCATTCGGTTGTGGGGCTACCGACCGCAGATCCGACGTCGAGGATTACGGCCTGCCAGGGCTGGACATGGGTGCTTCTGCTCACCGGCATGGTGCTGTTTCAAAGCGTCGCCCTGGCATTCCAAAAAGGCGTCGAGGGTCCCGGTCTCGATGCCGAGGAAACGCAGTCACCCGACCGTCACCGGGTCGACCAGAGCTAGCCCCGCTCGCAGATGTCTTCCAAGACCGCGAACATCGTGCGGGTCGGCACACCGGTCCCACCCTTGGGCGTGTAGCCCCAAGCGCCGCCGGAGTTGTAGGCCGGCCCGGCGACGTCGATGTGCACCCAGTCCACCCCGTCGGCCACGAACTCACGCAGGAACACCCCGGCGACCAGCATGCCGGCGAACCGTTGCCCGCTGACGTTGGCCAGGTCGGCCACCGTGGACTTCAGGTCCTCTTTGAGCTCGTCGGGCAGCGGCATCGCCCAACCGTTCTCGCCGACGGCCTGCGAGATCGCCGCCACTCGGTCGCGGAACTCGTCGGAACCCATCACACCGGGGATGCGCGCGCCGAGCGCCACGGTCTGCGCGCCGGTCAGGGTCGAGGTCTCGATCAGATAGTCGGGGTTGTCCTCGCAGGCCCGCACGATCGCGTCGGCCAGGATCAGCCGGCCCTCGGCGTCGGTGTTGAGCACTTCGACGGTGGTGCCGCCGTACTGGGTGAGCACGTCACCGGGGCGCTGCGCGGTGGACGACGGCATGTTCTCGGCCATCGGCACGGTCGCGGTCACCTCGACCGGCAGGCCCCGCCGGGCGGCCAGCACGACGGTCGCGATCACCGCGGCCGCCCCACCCATGTCGGAGGTCATGTGGTGCATGGACGCGGCCGGTTTGATCGAGATGCCGCCGGTGTCGAAGGTGATGCCTTTGCCGACCAGGGCCACCTTCTTCGTGGCGCCGCTGGGGCGGTGGGTCAACCGCACCAGTCGCGGCGGGCGCGATGAGCCTTTGCCCACACCGATCACCCCGCCGTAACCGGCCTTTGCCAGTGCAGCCTCGTTGAGCACCTCGACGTCCAGGCCGGCGGCTTCGCCCAGTGCCTTTGCGCGCGCGGCAAATTCGGCGGGGAACAGGTGGCTCGGCGGCGTGTTGACGAAGTCCCGCGCGGTGGCCACCGCGGCGGCGACCTCGGCGCCACGGACCACCTGCTCGTCGGCGTCGGCCGCGGTGGACAGCACGGTCACCGAACGCAGGCCCTCGTCCGGCGGGGCGGTCTTGTCGCTGCGGAACGCGGTGAAGCGGTAGGCGCCCAGCAGCAGTCCCTCGACACCGGCGGCCAGTGTGCCCTCGCCGGTCAGCCCGCCCAGCGCACTGATCACCGTCGCGGTGCCGTTCAGCGAGCGGGCCGCGGTACCCGCGGCGCGCCGGATCAGATCCGCGGGCCAGGAGTCTTGGACCCTGCCTAGCCCGATGGTCAGCACGCTGGCCACCGGCAGCGACGCCACCACCAGCCGGTGTACCTGCTCGCTGCCACCCTTGGCGCCCAGTGCGCGCAGACCGGACTCGATCTCGGCGATCGCCTCAGCCGGCAGCGCGGGTTCGGTCGTGGCAATGGTGGCGCCGGCCTCGGTGTCATCGCCGGTCGACACGACCGGGACGATCAGCACGGCCTGGTCCGTGCCGGAAGGCAGCGCTGCGGTGACGGTGACGGTGGGGGACTGGTAGCCGAGTTCGGTGCTCACAGGCACCTACCCTAGCGATGCGCCGATCGCCGTAGCTCGTACGCCGCAACGGGTTCGTCGAAGCCCTTGAGTGTCAACGGTTCCTGCACGATCGTCTGCCACTCCGACAAGCCACCGCAGAGCCCGGTCGAGGCGAGGATCTGATTGGGCGCTGCGGCGTCCACCAGGCGGGCGGCCAGGTTGACCGGCGTGCCGAAGTAGTCGCCGTTGATCGCCAGCACCTCCCCGTAGGCCAGGCCGGCCCGCACCTGAAGCCCGGCCGCCTGCGCCTTCGGATGGTCGACCAGATCGGCGGCGGCCTTGGCCAGCAGCTGCGGTGTCGAGCTCACCCACATCACCGCGTCGCCGATGAACTTGACCACCCGTCCGCCATCGGCGTGCACCACGTCGGCGACGCTGCCGCCGAATTCGGTGAGCAGGTTCGCCAGCTCCGCGGCGGTCAGAACCTGGGTCAGTGCGGTGAACCCGGTCAGGTCGGCGAACCCCACGCCGCACACGATGCTCGCCGACGCTCCACCTGCCAGCCCTTCGAGAAATGTCCGGTGGCTGACCTGGTGCTGGCGGTGGACGGCGTCGATCATCGCGCCGATGCGGGGGATGTACGCCGCGACCGACCGCCATGCCCGTGCGGTGCGGAGCTCGCTTTGGGTGTGGCCCAGCCAGACGTTGGGCTCGGTGAGCCGGATCATGCTCGACTCGGCCTCGGCCAGCCGGGCCATGGTGGCCCCCAATACCCGCAGGAAGCCGTCGACGGGCTCCCCGAGAAACGAGCGCATCTCGGCCCAGGTCGCGAGCCCGTCGACGTCGGCCTGGCTCAGGACCGCGGTGTCCGGGTCGGCGACGCTCAGACCGAGCATCGTCCAGGCGCGCTCGACCTCTACGAGGGGAATGCCCAGAGCCTCGGCGGCGGTCCGCAACGTGTGGATCGGCGGACCCGAGCGCCCCACCGCGTCGCCGGCCAGCCCGAACAGCCTGCCCTGCCGCTCGGCATCGGCCATGTCCTCCGCGGTGAAGCCCAGACCGTCCAGGTATTCGACCAGACCGGCGCGGTCGCGCGCGTCGGCGATTCCCGCTGCTTCGAGCGCCTCCCAATCAACCATCCCTACAAGTGTGCCGATTAGGGTGGCTCCACGTGAGCGAACTGCAACACGGACCCCTGGAAGACCGTCACCGCGAGCTGGGCGCCAGCTTCGCCGAGTTCGGCGGTTGGCTGATGCCGGTGTCCTATGCCGGCACGGTCGCCGAGCACAACGCCACCCGCGACACCGTCGGCCTGTTCGACGTCAGCCACCTGGGCAAGGCCACCGTCGCCGGGCCGGGCGCAGCAGAGTTCGTCAACGCCACGCTCACCAACGACCTGAACCGAATCGGGCCCGGCAAGGCGCAATACACCTTGTGCTGCAACGAATCCGGTGGCGTGATCGACGACCTGATCGCCTACTACGTCTCCGACGACGAGATCTTCCTGGTGCCCAACGCCGCCAACACCGCCGCGGTGGTGGCCGCCCTGCAGGCGGCGGCCCCGGCCGGGGTGAGCATCACCGACGAGCACCGCTCACGGGCGGTGCTGGCGGTGCAGGGCCCGAAATCGACCGAGGTGCTGGCCGGTCTGGGCCTGCCGACCGAGATGGACTACATGGGCTTCGCCGACGCCACCTATTCGGGCGTACCGGTGCGGGTGTGCCGCAGCGGCTACACCGGTGAACACGGCTACGAACTGCTGCCGGCCTGGGACTCCGCCGGTGTGGTGTTCGACGCGCTGGTGGCGGCGGTGACCGGGCTCGGGGGAGAGCTGGCGGGCCTGGGGGCGCGCGACACGCTGCGCACCGAGATGGGCTATCCGCTGCACGGCCACGAGCTGTCGCTCGACATCTCGCCGCTGCAGGCCCGCTGCGGCTGGGCGATCGGCTGGAAGAAGGACGCGTTCTTCGGCCGCGACGCGCTGCTGGCCGAGAAGGCGTCCGGCCCGGCACGATTGCTGCGCGGACTGCAAGTCACCGGCCGGGGAGTGCTGCGGGCCGATCTGGCGGTGCTCAGCGGTGACCGCGGGGTCGGGATCACCACCTCGGGCACGTTCTCGCCGACGCTCAAGGCCGGGATCGCCCTGGCGCTGATCGACGCCGACGCCGGTATCTCCGACGGCGCGCAGGTCACCGTCGACGTACGCGGCCGCGCCGTGGAGTGCGAGGTTGTGGCTCCACCGTTCGTGACGGCAAAAACCCGCTAGCGCACCGGTTATACAATCGCTGCATGAAAAGCGGCCTCCTCGATTTCCACGTGTCGGTCACAGCGAATCCGACGCCCGACGAGGTACGCGAAACCATCTTGGCCGAGCCGGGTTTCGGCAAGTTCCACACCGACCACATGGTGTCCATCGACTACACCGCAGACGCCGGGTGGCACAACGCGCGGGTGATGCCCTACGGGCCGATCGAGTTGGACCCCTCAGCGGTCGTCCTGCACTACGCGCAGGAGGTGTTCGAGGGCCTCAAGGCCTACCGCTGGACCGACGGCTCGATCGTGTCGTTCCGGCCGGAGGCCAACGCGGCGCGCATGCGGGCGTCGGCTCGGCGGCTGGCGATCCCGGAACTGCCCGACGAGTTGTTCATCGCGTCGCTGCGGCAGCTCATCGCCGTCGACTCCGCCTGGGTGCCGGCCGCCGGGGGTGAGGAATCGCTGTACCTGCGGCCGTTCATCTTCGCCACCGAGCCGGGACTGGGCGTGCGCCCCGCCAACGAGTACCGCTGCCTGGTGATGGCCTCACCGGCCGGCGCGTACTTCAAGGGCGGCATCAAGCCGGTGAGCGTGTGGTTGTCGACGGAGTACGTGCGGGCCTGCCCGGGCGGTACCGGCGCCGCCAAGTTCGGTGGCAACTACGCCGCGTCGCTGGTGGCCCAGGCCCAGGCCGCCGACAACGGTTGCGACCAGGTGGTGTGGCTGGATGCCGCCGAGCGGCGCTACGTCGAGGAGATGGGCGGGATGAACCTGTTCTTCGTCTTCGGCACCGGCGGGTCGGCGCGGCTGGTGACGCCCGAGCTGTCCGGCTCGCTGCTGCCCGGTATCACCCGGGATTCTTTGCTGCAGTTGGCAACCGATGCGGGTTTCGCCGTCGAGGAGCGCAAGATCGACGTCGACGAGTGGCGGGACAAGGCCGCCACCGGCGAGATCACCGAGGTTTTTGCGTGCGGCACCGCGGCAGTCATCACGCCGGTGTCACAGGTCAAGTCTGCGGAAGGGGACTTCACCGTCGCCGACGGCCGGCCCGGTGAGGTGACCATGGCGTTGCGGGACACTCTGACCGGAATCCAACGCGGCACTTTCGCCGACACTCACGGCTGGATGGCCCGACTGGACTGAGCGGGCGCCGCTCAGTTTTGGTGACAGGGCGAAGGGCTCGGGCCGTCCTCGGTGGCCATCGCCTCGTTCGCTTCGTTTGCCCAGGCAGGCCAGTCCTTGGCTTCGACGTCAGGTTCGTCATCGCAGCCGTCGCCCATCGCCTTTCGCGATTCGCGACTCCGCTTGCTGTATCGGTGGTGCCGAGCCATCGGTGCTGCCCTCCCGTGCGACGCCTGTGACTACCGGTTGTTAATGCCGGTTCCATTTTTACAAACCTACTCTGTTGGTAAGGCGCCGGGTGGGAGAGAAGCAAAACAATTCACAGAAATGCAACTTTTCAGATGATGTTGCGCGGCCGATCGCAACGCGTGCGCGGGCGTCAGCCGGGCGCCCCGGGGCTACCGGCTGTACCGTCGGCGCCGCCGGGTCCACCTGAGCCGCCGTTCGCACCGAAGCCGCCGATGCCGTCGCCGCCATTGCCGCCGACTCCGCCTTCACCGTGGCCATCGATGCCGTAGGGGGAGACGTTGAACCCGCCGGTGCCGCCGTCACCGCCGGTGCCACCTCGGGCGCCATCGCCGCTGCTCGCAGTGGTTGACGCAGCGCCACCCGCGCCGCCGTCGCCGCCGTACCCACCCACGGTGCCCAACGGGCCGCCGGTCGGATTGGTGGCTGCATCGCCGCCGGTTCCACCGGTGCCGCCGGTGCCGCCGATGGCGCTGGCGCCGCCGGCCGCATTGCTGGTCGCATCGCCGCCGGCACCACCGGTGCCGCCACCGCCGGCCTGGGCGCCCCAGAAGCCGCCGGTTGCACTGGTGGTCGCATTTCCGCCGGTGCCGCCCGCGCCGCCGTCGCCGCCGAAAGCCGTCGCGCCGTCGGCATCGCCGCCGGTGCCGCCGGTGCCGCCGGTGCCACCGCGGACGTCCGAGCTGACGAGGCCGGTGCTGCCGTTGGCGCTATCGCCGCCGTGCCCACCATGACCGCCGGTGCCGCCGGTGGCGCCGTTGACCGCAGCGCCACCGGTGCCGCCTCCACCACCAGTCCCCCCATAGGCGTAGCCGCCTGCAGTACCGGTTGCGGTGCTGATGTGGCCCTGGCCGCCGTCGCCGCCGTCGCCGCCGGTGCCGCCGGTGCTGCCGAGACCGCTGGCGCTGCCACCGGTTCCGCCGCGTCCGCCTGTACCACCGATGCCCGCAAGGTCTCCGTCGTAGGCGCGTCCACTGCTGGCGCCACCGTCACCTCCGGTGCCTCCGGCGCCGCCCTTGCCGCCGGCATGGCCGGCGCCGCCACCTCCGCCGCCACCGCCGCCTCCGCCGGTACTGGAGCCGGTGCCGCCGGTGCCGCCGGTCCCTGCGACGCCGTTGCCGTCGCTGCCGCCGTTGCCGCCGCGACCGCCGTCACCGGCGGCGATGACGCCGTACCCGCCTCCTCCACCGGGGCCGCCGACATTGCCGAGTGCGCCTCCGGACCCGCTTCCACCGGTGCCGCCGTCACCACCCGTCCCGCCGATGTCGCCGTTACCGCCGCTACCGCCCCCGCCGGCCCAGCCGGCGAGGTAGCCGTCGGCCGTGGCGGCGCCGCCGTTGCCGCCGCGTCCGCCGGTTCCGCCGAGATGGCCGTTGCCGCCCATGCCGCCACCGCTGCCGTGCCCTCCGCCGAGCCCGTTGCCGCCGTTGCCGCCGTTTCCGCCGGCTCCGCCGTTTCCGTAGACACCATTCGCGGAGCTGCCGCCGTTGCCACCGCTGCCGCTGTATCCGGCGTCGCCGCCGTAGCCGATGTTGCCGCCGTCGCCACCGTTGCCGCCGTTTCCGCCGCCACCGCCGTTGCCGCCGTCACCGAACAGCGCCGCCGTGGAACCGCCTTGCCCGCCGCTGGCAGCGTCGCCGCCGACGACGCCCGCCGTTTCGTCGAAGCCGTTCCCACCGGCGCCGCCGGCGCCACCGTTGCCGAAAAGCCAACCCACCGCGTAGCCGCCGCTGCCGCCCTGCCCGCCGTTACCGTTGCCGTTGCCCTCTACTTCGATGCTGCCGTGGATACCGTTTCCGCCGGTCCCGCCGTCGCCGCCATTACCCATGTAGGTGCCGCCGTTGCCGCCATTACCGCCGACCGCGTAGTAGGCGGTGTAAGTCTGACGCTCGCCGTCGGCGTCGCCGCCGGCGCCACCGTTGCCGAAGAATCCGGCGTTGCCGCCGTTTCCGCCCCAGCCGGCTGCGGTCGTACCGCCGTCGCCACCGTCGCCGAACCACAGCCCGCCGTCGCCACCTAAGGCTGCTTCGTTGGTGCTGCCGTCGATGCCGTCGGCGCCGTTGCCGATCAGCATCTGGCCGTTGCCGAAGGTGTTGTTGATCCAGGTGCTGATCTCCATGCCGGACTGGGTGGCCAGCCAGGCCTGGCCGGCGTCGTGTATCGGGGTGTAGATCCAGGTGTCGAACAACTGGGCCATCGTGGGGTCGGCGGCAGCGGCGACCGGTGACCAACTGGCAGCTTCGAACAGTTCATCGATCCAGTCGATGAGCGGGTCGGCGTGGGCGGTCGAGACGCTGAGCAGCGGGCTTATCCCGACCGCAAGGAACGTTCCAACCGTGCTGCCCAGCCCGATCAGCCGGGAGCGGCTGCGGGCACTCGTGCTGCTGCGCAGACCGGACATGAAGTGCTCCTCTCCCATGGCCTGACGATCCGATAAGCACAGACGCTAAGGCCGCTGAGAAGAACGGCATGCAGTAGTCGACTACTGCACTTTGGATTCGTCAGTGCGCGGCGGCCAGTACGACGGCCGTCACCGTCGTCGCCGCCTCGACGGCGGCGCCCAGCACGTCTCCGGTGATGCCGCCCAGTCGGCGCACACAGTGCGCGATGAACAGCCCGGTGCAGCCGAGCGCCAGCACCACGGCGAGCGGTCCCTGCCACGGCACCGGACCGGCCGTCAGCGATGCGACTGCCAGTGCCAGCACCCAGGCAACCGCCACCGCAACCGGCTGGCTGCCGGCCACCCCTGCGCCCAGGGTGCTGCCCGCAGCCACGGGAACCCGACGCAGACAGGCCAGCACCGCCGCCACCCGGCCCGCGGCGACCGCGACCACGATCCCCGCCGGATTCAGCATCGAGAACGTCAGCGCCTGCAGGCCGATCACCAGCACCACCGCAACGACCCCGAACGGTCCGGTTGAACCGTCACGCATCACCTGCAGGGCCTGGAGCGCGGGACGATATGACCCGAGTCCGTCGGCGGTGTCGGCCACCCCGTCGATGTGCAGGCCTCGGGTGGCGGCCAGCAGTGCGGCCACCGCCAGCAGGCCCGCCAGGGGGCTGCCCGGGCCGAACGCCTGCTCGCCGGCCCAGGCCACCGCTGCCGCCAGCGCGCCCAGCGCCGCACCGACCACCGGAAACGCGGTCATCGCTCCGCGCCCCAGGGGTCGGTCAGCTGATACGGGCAGAATCGTTCCGAACCCGAAAGACGCTGCCAGGGAAGCGATCACTGGCCGGCCCGATCGGCGGGCCCTGATATGCCGGCTTCGGAGAACGTCGCCATAGAAGCCAATGTCGCCACCGCGGCGCGCAGCACCGGCAGCGCCACCGCGGCACCGGAGCCCTCACCCAGGCGCATCCGCAGGTCCAGGATGGGCTCGAGTCCCAGTGCGGTGCAGGCCAGCGCGTGCGCCGGCTCGGGGGAGCGGTGGCCGGCCTGCCACCACGCCCGCGCACCTGGGGCCAGCTGGTCGGCGACCAGGGCGGCGGCCGTCGACGCCAGGCCGTCCAGCAGTACCGGGGTGCGCCGGACGGCGGCCTGGGCGCAGAAGCCGGCCAGCGCGGCCAGGTCGGCGCCGCCGCAGCAGCGCAGCAGACCCAACGGGTCGGAGCGCTGCGATCGGGACCGGAACAGCGCATCGCGTACCGCCGCGGTCTTTCGCGCCCAGCCGGCGTCGTCGATCCCGGTGCCGTGGCCGACGGCCGCCACCGGCTCGGCACCGGTCAGGGAGGCGACCAACGTCGTTGCGACAGTGGTATTTCCGATTCCCATGTCGCCGGGAATGAGTAGGTCCGCTCCGCCGTCGACCTCCTCGTCGGCGATGCGCCGCCCGGCTTCGACCGCGGCCAGCGTCTGCTCGGTGCTCAGGGCGTCCTCGAGTGCGATGTCGCCGCTGCCGCGGCGCACCTTATAGACAGCGGAGACAGCGTTGGTTTCGTTGTCTACCGCCATGTCGACCACCCGGACGCCCGCATCGCCGACCGCAGCCAGGGCGTTGATGGCCGCTCCGCCACTCTCGATGTTGGCGACCATCTGCGCGGTCACCTCCGGCGGATAAGCCGACACCCGTGCCCGGGTGACGCCGTGATCGCCGGCGAACACCACGATCCGGACCCGCTCGAACTGCTGGGGCGGGCACTGGCCCTGACACGACGCCACCCAGACCGAGAGGTCCTCCAGGCGTCCCAGTGCGCCGGCGGGCTTGGTGAGCAGATTCTGACGGGCCCGCGCGGCGGCGGCCGCCTGCGCATCGGGCGCCGTGACCGTCGGGAAACGCACGGTGCCCTCAGTCGAGGCGCTCACCGCGCCGTACCTGCGGGCGCGGCACCCGCATCCGGCGCAGCGTGGATGCCCGGCCGGCAGCGTAAAGCCCGAATTTCCAACGGGATTCGGTGTTCTCCGGGTACTTCGTGTCGATCAGCTTGATGACTTTGCGGGCCACCAGCACTCCGTCGAGAGCCATCAGGATCATCAGCAACATGATCGCCGGGGAGATGTAGAACTGGATCTGCGGGACGGCGATCATGATGAACATCAGCCCCAGCATCACCGGCATGAACAGGCCCAGCAGGTTGTAGCGGGCATCGACGATGTTGCGGGCATACCGGCGCTCCGGACCCCGGTCACGGGGCTGCAGCGCGGCCTCTTCGCCGGCCAGCACCCGGTCCCGGTGGGTGGCCTGGCGCTCCCGGCGCAGCGCACTCGCGGCGCGGCGCTCCTCCTTGCTGAGCTTCGGTCCAGCCAGGGTCTTGCGGCGGGCCCGGGCCTCCGAGGACGTCATCGGGGCAGGCGCCACCGGGCCGCGACGCTTGGCGGCCGCGTTGCGTTTGGGGGTGGGCCGTCCCTTGGGCGCGGTGACCCCGGAAGGTGCGGTTTCGTCGGTGTCGGTGCCGTCGGAGGGCGCGGCGCCGACCAGCGAGTCGGTGTACGCCGCCTCATCTCTTTTACGGCCCGGCAGTTTCACGCCCGCCAGATTACTTGCCCTGCCCGCGTCGCCGATCCTGTGGCTATACCCTGCCGGTATGGCTGACGGGTCCAGTGTCGGTGCTCGCGCCAAAGCTGCTGCGAGCTCCTTGAGGGTGCTGATCGCCCCGGACTGCTTCGGCGAGACCCTGACTGCGGTGCAGGCCGCCGCCGCCATCTCGACCGGCTGGCATCGCAGTCGGCCACACGACCGGTTGATGATCGCGCCGCAGTCCGACGGCGGTCCGGGTTTCGTCTCGGTGCTGGCCGAACAACTGGGCGAGGTGCGGCATGCGCGGGTCAGCGGACCGTTGGAGGGGTATGTCGACGCCGAGTGGGTGTGGGACGCCGCATCGCACACTGCCTACCTGGAATGCGCCCAGGCCTGCGGGGTGGCGCTGCTCGGCGGGCCGCCCTCGCCGCAGACCGCGCTCGCGGCGCACAGCACCGGTGTCGGGCAGCTGATCGACACCGCGCTGGCGACCGGGGCGCAGCGGGTCGTGGTGGGACTGGGCGGCAGCGCCTGTACCGACGGCGGCAGGGGCATGGTCGAGGCCTTGGGCGGCCTGGCAGCCGGGCGGTCCCGGTTGGCCGTCGTCGAACTGATCGCCGCCTGCGACGTAGAACACCCGCTGCTGGGTCCATGGGGCGCGGCACGCGTGTTCGGGCCGCAGAAGGGCGCCGACGAGGCCACCGTCGCGGTACTGGAAAGCCGGCTGACGGCGTGGGCCACCGACCTGGACGCCACCGCCGGCTGGCCGGTCAGTTCCGCATCGGGGGCGGGCGCGGCCGGTGGCATCGGGGCGGCCCTGCTGGCGCTGGGCGGCACGATCGAATCAGGGGCGCAGATCGTGGCCGCTCACACCGGGCTCGCCGACGCCCTGGCCGAAGCGGACCTGCTGGTCACGGGGGAAGGCCGTATCGACGAACAATCGCTGCACGGCAAGGTCATCGGTTCGCTGGCCGAGGCGGCACGGCGACGCGAGCGGGAGCTGCCGGTACTGGTGCTAGCCGGCCAGATCGGCCTGGACGAACCCGCACTGCTGTCGGCCGGGATCGCGGTCGCCCGTGCCATGGCCGACTACGCCGGCTCGGTGCGATTGGCCCTGGTCGACGCGGCCAACCAACTCATCGGCTTGGCCACTGTGACCTCGGCGCAGATCGGCACCCGGCCGGCCGATCCGTAACGTCGCGCGGATCGGTGGGCAATCGTCGGCGCAGGGTATCGTTGTTGCGGTGGGCCCAACGTCCGAGGGCCGTCTGTGTCGCGGAATGCCCACCCCGTGATCAACCGCAATAGGGAGACGCAATGACTGTTCAGGATCAGTCGACCACCGAGGCCGACAGTGGCGTTATCTTGACCGACGAAGCCGCAGCCAAAGTGAAGTCGCTGCTGCAACAAGAAGGCCGTGACGACCTGACCCTGCGCATCTCGGTTCAACCCGGGGGCTGCGCCGGCCTGCGCTACAACCTGTTCTTCGACGACCGCTCCCTTGACGGGGACGTGATCACCGAGTTCAACGGTGTGAAGCTGGCCGTCGACCGGATGAGCGCGCCGTATCTGCAGGGTGCCGAGATCGGCTACGCCGACCAGATCGACAAGCAGGGCTTCACCATCGAGAACCCCAACGCAGGCGGCTCCTGCTCGTGCGGCGACTCGTTCAACTGAGCGACTGACACCGCCTGCCGCCGTCCCCGACGGCAGGCGGCGGTCACCGGGCCGCTACCGTGGGTACCCACATTCAGGTCCGCGTTGACGACACAAAGGGGAATTTTCGGTGACCATTGCGGTGACGGGTTCGATCGCAACCGACCATCTGATGCGCTTTCCGGGTCGGTTCTCCGAGCAACTGCTCGCCGATCACCTGCAGAAGGTCTCGCTGAGCTTCCTGGTCGACGACCTGGTGGTGCACCGCGGTGGGGTGGCCGGCAACATCGCCTACGCCATCGGGGTGCTCGGCGGTGATGCCGCCCTGGTGGGTGCGGCCGGCGCCGACTTCGCCGACTACCGGCAGTGGCTGGTCTCGCACCGGGTCAACTGTGACCACGTGCTGACCTCCACGACCGCGCACACCGCCCGGTTCGTGTGCACCACCGACCTGGACATGGCGCAGATCGCGTCCTTCTACCCGGGTGCCATGTCGGAGGCCCGCAACATCTCGCTGGCCAAGCTGGTCGAGGCCGCCGGCAAGCCGGAGCTGGTGATCGTCGGCGCCAACGACCCCGAGGCGATGTTCAGCCACACCGACGAGTGCCGCAAGCTGGGCCTGGCGTTCGCCGCCGACCCGTCCCAGCAGCTCGCCCGGCTCACCGGTGAGGAGATCCGCCGGCTCATCGACGGCGCGGCGTACCTGTTCACCAACGACTACGAGTGGGACCTGCTGCTGTCCAAGAGCGGCTGGACCGAGGCCGACGTGATGAAGCAGGTCGGCCTTCGGGTGACCACCCTGGGCGCCGACGGTGTCGACATCATCGACCCGGACGGCACGCGCATCCACGTCGGCGTTGTCCCGGAGAAGGCTCAGACCGACCCGACCGGGGTGGGCGACGCGTTCCGCGCCGGTTTCCTCACCGGACGCAGCGCCGGGCTTTCCCTGGAGCGCTCCGCGCAGCTTGGCTCGCTGGTGGCGGTGCTGGTGCTGGAGTCCACCGGAACCCAGGAATGGGTGTGGGACCGCAATATCGCGGCGGCCCGGTTGGCCGATGCCTACGGCGACGATGTGGCCGCGGAGATCGGCGCCGTCCTCAAGTAGCACTTACTCCCCGCGAGCGCGCGCAAGCGTCCGGTATTTCCCCAGGTGGGAGCGAACGTTAGTGCACGCTCGGCGGAAGGGGGACGGGCGGTTAAATCTCCACCGGGTAGACCGGCTCGCTGATCAGCGGCACCACCGAGTGCTCGACGAAGATCGCGTGCCACAGCATGAGCATCAGCACCGTCCACAGGCGACGACTGTGGTCGGCGACGCCGGTGCGGTGCTCGTCGAGCATCGAGCGCACCGCGGCGACATCGACCAGGTGACCCGCGCCGGTGGCGTCCACCGTGGCGTATGCCCACTCCAGCAGCGGCCCCTCACGCAGCCAGTGCCGCAGCGGAACCGGGAACCCGAGCTTGGGCCGGTGCAGCACATGCGCGGGGATGATCGGCTCCAGCGCCCGCCGCAACGCGTACTTGGTGGTGGTGCGGGTGATCTTGGCCGACACCGGCAGCCGCGAGGCCACCTTGAACACCTCCGGGTCCAGGAACGGCACCCGCAGCTCCAGCGAATTGGCCATCGTCATCTTGTCCGCCTTGACCAGGATGTCGCCGCGCAGCCAGGTGAACAGGTCGATGTGCTGCATCCGGGCCACCGGATCCCAGCCCGCCGATTCGGCGTACAGCGGCGCGGTGACATCGGTGTGGGTCCACTGGGGCGAGAAGCCGGGCAGCACGGCCCGCAACTGCTCGTCGGAGAAGCTGCGCGCGTTGCCGTAGTAGCGCTCCTGCAGGGTCAGCGAGCCGCGATGCAGCAGGCTCTTGCCGCGCATGCCCTCGGGCAGCAGCCGCGATACCCTGCCCGCCGACCGGCGGATCGGCCCGGGCAGGTAGTCGAACGGCCGCAGTGACAGCGGCTCGCGGTAGATGGTGTAGCCGCCGAACAACTCGTCGGCGCCCTCGCCGCTCAACACCACCTTGACGTGCTTGCGGGCTTCGCGGGCGATGAAGAACAGTGGGACCAATGCCGGGTCGGCGACCGGCTCGTCGAGGTACCAGACGATCTCGGGCAGCGCGGCGACGAATTCATCGGGGGAGACCACCTTGGTCACATGCCGGGCACCGATCGCCTCGGCCGACGCCGCCGCCACGTCGATCTCGGAGAAGCCCTCCCGCTCGAACCCGGTGGTGAAGGTGATCAGCTTCGGGTTGTGGCGCATCGCCAGCGCGGCGATAGCGGTGGAGTCGATCCCGCCGGACAGAAACGCGCCGACGGTGACGTCGGCCCGCATGTGCTTGGCCACCGAGTCCTCCAGCACCGCGGTGATCTCGTCGTAGCGGGCCTGCTCGGTGTCGCGGGTGATCGGGACCGCGTCGAATCGCGGGGTGAAGTAGCGGGTGACGGCCGGGGCGCCGCCGGGACGGATCCGGGCGTAGCAGCCCGATTCCAGCCGACGGATGCCGCGGTGCAGGGTCTCGGGCTCCGGCACGTACTGCAGCACCGTGTAGTGCTGGACGGCACGCTCGTCGATCCCGGTGTCGAAGCCGACCATCTCGGCCAGGTCCAGCAGGCACTTCTTCTCGCTGCCCACCACCGTGCCGCCCGGTCCGGTCGCCATGAACAGCGGCTTGATGCCGAACGGATCCCGGGCGCAGAACATCTCGCCGGCCACGTTGTCCCAGATCGCGAAGGCGAACATGCCCCGCAGTCGGGTCAGCACCCCGGTGCCCCAGTAGTGGTAGCCGGCGACGATCGCCTCACCGTCGCCGTCGGTGGCGAACACCGCGCCATGCTGTGCGGCGAGCTCCTCGCGCAACTCCAGGTAGTTGTAGATCTCGCCGTTGAATACCAGCTCGTAGCGGGCCGGCGTATCCGGCGGCCCCCACTGCATGGGCTGGTGGGAGTGGGCGATATCGATGAACGACAGCCGGTTGAAGCCGAACACGACCTGCTCGCCGGCCCAACTCCCGCCGGGTTCGTCGGGGCCGCGGTGCCGCATCAGGCGAGTCGCCTGAGCAATCGCGTCAGCCGCGTCGGCACGGTTCGAGTCCGGGTTGGCGGTGCCGGCCGGGGCACGCACGTAGGCCAGCAGTCCACACATCGGGTCTCAGTATGCCGCACCGGCCAACGGGCAGGTACATCGAACCAACCTGATCCGGGTGGTCTACGCTGCGTAGTATTCGACTGCTCCGCCGGGTCAGTCGGCCCGTTCTGTGACTCGAGGAGGCACCAACGTGACACGTCGCGGGCAGGGCGTTGCGCTCAGCCGTCTGCTTCGACCGCTGGCGGGAGCCGGCGTGCTGGGGCTGCTGGCGGTGACGCTCAGCGGCTGCAGCTTCGACTGGACCGACGTGGTCGGTTTCGGCTGGCCCAAGGGCATCACGCCGGAGGCCGAGGCCAACTACCAGCTGTGGATCGGCATGGTGATCGCGTCGGTGATCATCGGCGGTCTGGTCTGGGGAATGATCTTCTGGTCGATGGTCTTTCACCGCAAGAAGGCCACCGATACCGAACTGCCGCGTCAGTTCGGCTACAACATGCCGCTGGAACTGGGGCTGACTGTCGTCCCGTTCCTGGCCGTGGCGATCATCTTCTACTTCACCGTGGTGGTCCAGGAGAAGATGCTGCACCAGGAGAGCAACCCCGAGGTGGTCGTCGACGTCACTGCGTTCCAGTGGAACTGGAAGTTCGGCTACCAGAAGGTCGACTTCCACGACGGCACACTGCGCGGCTACGACGGCTCGGACCCGGCCCGCAAGGCCGACATGGTCTCCAAGCCCGAGGGCGTCGACGAGCACGGCAACGAGCGGGTCGGAGCGATCCGCGGCCTGAACCCCGACGACCGGACCTACCTGAACTTCGACAAGATCGAGACGCTGGGCACCACCAGCGAGGTCCCGATTCTGGTGCTGCCCACCGGCAAGCGCATCGAGTTCGTGTTGAACTCCGCCGACGTCATCCACGCGTTCTGGGTGCCGGACTTCCTGTTCAAGCGTGACGTCATCGCCTGGCCCGAGCGCAACAACCAGGTGAACACCTTCCAGGTCGAGAAGATCAACTCCGAAGGCGCGTTCGTCGGTCACTGCGCCGAGATGTGCGGCACCTACCACGCCATGATGAACTTCGAGGTCCGGGCGGTCTCGCCTGCCGAGTTCAAGCTCTACCTCGACGAGCGCAAGGCGGGCAAGACCAACGCTGAGGCGTTGGAGGCTATCGGGCAGGCGCCGCTGGCCACCACGACCCGTCCGTTCGACAGCCGCCGCGGCCTCCAAGTCAGCGACAAGTAGGGACCCACCTCCATGCGCATCGAATCCAGGCTGTTCGAATTCGTGGCCACCTTCTTCGTGGTGGTCGGAATCATCTACGCGGCGTTGACCGCGAAGTTCGCCACCGGCGGCGTCGAGTGGGCCGGCACCACCGCACTGTTCCTGACCGGGCTGATGGCCATGATCGTGGCCACCTTCTTCCGGTTCGTCGCACGCCGGCTGGACACCCGCCCGGAAGACTACGAGGCGGCCGAGATCAGTGACGGCGCAGGGGAACTCGGCTTCTTCAGTCCGCACAGCTGGTGGCCGATCCTGATCGCACTCTCGGGCTCGGTGGCCGCCGTCGGGATCGCGCTGTGGCTGCCGTGGCTGATCGGGGCCGGGGTGGTGTTCATTCTTTCGAGCGTGGCCGGTCTGGTCTTCGAGTACTACATCGGACCCGAAAAGCACTGACCCCGATCCGCATGCGCCGCCGTGTCAACCGAAGTGGGTAGGGTTGCCGGTGCACAATGACCCGAAGCGGTCGCGACGCCGACCGTGCCAGGTCACATCGTGGCGCGTGTGGGCGCCGCGGTTGAAAGAGGATAGGCGGGAATGAGCGGGCCGAATCCCCCGGAACCGGGCTCTGGAGACGAGGACCCCGGAGTCGGTCAGTCGGCTCCGGAACCCACCTCGGAACCGGCCGGTGACAGCGTGGCAGGGATCGATGAGGCCATCGCCGCCGATCCCGGCCCGGCTCCCGACAACACCGCCTACTCGCAGGCCTATTCGGCGCCCGAGTCGGAGCAGTTCCTCAGCGGTCCTTACGTGCCGGTCGATCCCCGGCTCTACGACTACGACAGCTACGACGCGCACGACGACTCCGATCTGCACGCCCAGGCGCCGCGCTGGCCGTGGGTCGTCGGTGTCGCGGTGATCGTCGCCGCGGTCACGCTGGTGGCGACTGTGGGATATTTGGTTGCCAGCCGTACTACCGACCTTCATGACCAGAGCGCAGACGTCACCACGAGTTCCAGGGACCTGATGCCGCCGGTCCAGGACGAGATCACCAGAACCAGCACGACCACCCGCCCGCCGCCCCCGCCGTCGTCGACGACCTCCGAGGAGCCACCACCGCCGGTGGAGACCTCGACTACCACTGAGGAGCCGCCGCCACCGGTGGAGGCGCCGGCCCCAGAACCATCCAACACGACATCGGAGCCTCCAACGACCACCCAGGCCAAGCCCTTGCAGGTGACCTACTCGGTGACCGGAACCAAGGCGCCGTTCGACCAGATCACGATCACCTACGTCGACGCCTCCGGGCAGCGGCGGACCCTGCGTAACGCCTACATCCCCTGGTCGGTGACGGTGACACCGATCTCGCTGTCGGAGGTCGGCTCGGTGGAAGTGACCAGCATGTTGCGGCTGAGCAAGCTGAACTGTTCGATTACAAGGAGCGACGGTACGGTGCTCTCATCGAACACCAACGACGCACCAGCAGCGAGCTGCGGATGATGGCCCGAGGCACGGCGGACCGCTTCGTCCGGCCCGGGTACACCCCGGAGCTGGTGGACCGGATCCTGGTCGGGGTGTGCGCCGCGATCTGGCTGGCACTGCTGGGCATGGGCGTGGCGGCGACGGTGGCGCTGGCGGACCTGGGACGCGGCTTTCACGAACCGGCCGAGAAGTCACACACCGGGTTGCTCTACGTCGTCATCGGCGTCTCGGCGCTGGTGATCCTGGCCGCCATCCCGGTGCTGCTGCGCGCCCGAGCGGCCGAGGCGGCGCGACCGGCGACGGACTTCGGTGCGCACGGCGCCCCGCCGGCGCGGCGGAGCGGACCGCTGCCACAGCGCGGGTTCGACGCTCCTGGCCGCAGGGCCGCCACCGAGCGTGCGGCGCTGCCCAATCAGGCCCAGGTGGATCGGGTGCTGCTGCGGGGCATCACGGTGCTGGCCGGGGCCCTCGGCAGTGCGCTGACCATGGTTGCGCTGGCCACCTACCTGATGGCGATGGGCAAGGACACCGGGTCCTGGGTGAGCTACGGGGTAGCCGGGGCCATCACCGTGGCCATGCCCGTGATCCCGTGGCTGTACCTGCGCAGGCTCGGCGAGGTGTTGGTCTTGCCGTCCCGTTTCGGCTGAGCCGCTTCAGGGCCACAGGCGCATCGCCGACCAGCCCTCATCGTCGCGTTCGTAACGAAGTCGGCGGTGCCGGCGCCCCGGGTCGGACTGCCAGAACTCGACCGTGTCGGCCCACACCGCATACGACACCCAATCGGCCGGCACCAGGCCGGGGGACTGGTCGAGTTCGTGGTGGGCCTTGGCCAGTGCCGCATCGACTTCGGCGTCGTCGGCGTAGGGCTGACTCTGACGCCCGGTGAGCGCCATCGCCCTGGCGTCTCCGGAGCGTGCCAGGAAGTCATCGGCCGTCAACTGCGGGGGATCGGCCCGTGCGGTGGCCCTCAACCCTGATCTGGCGGCCCAGCGCGGGCCAGTAGAAGGTCAGTGCCACCGCGGGATTGCGCGCCAGCTCAACGCCTTTGCGGCTCAGCGCACTGACGGCGAAGTGCCAACCGTGCGTATCGACATCTTTAAGTATCAGCACCCGCGCTGACGGACGCCTCCCCGACACCGGTAGAAACCGTCATCGCATGCGGTTCGGTGACTCCGCTGTCAATGGCGTGCCGCAGCCATCCGACGAACAGTTCTACAGGCTCATCGGGTGCTGACGCCGGGGCGAACTCCGGTGCGGCACAAACCAAAACGGGCAGCCCGCGCAGTTGTGTGCGCAGGCTGCCCGATGGTTCGGAACTGCTAGTGGTGGCCGTTGGTGTCGCCGACCTGGTGCTCGGCCAGCGCGGTCAGCGCGCGCTTCTCGCCGGCGTGTGCCGCCTCGTTGAGCAACGCGTCCTCGTCCACCGGATCCGCGGTGAGGAAGCTGCCGCTGCCGGGGGCACCGGCCGAGCCGAGCTTGTTCATCTTCTTGGGCAGCGGAGTTCCCTGGTATTCCAACGGAATCGGGTGGCCGTGGTCGTCGACCGGGCCCAGCGGCTGGTGCAGCTCGATGTAGGCACCGTGCGGCAGCCGCTTGATGATGCCGGTCTCGATACCGTGCTCGAGCACGTCGCGGTCACTGCGCTGCAACCCGATGCACCAGCGGTAGGTGGCGAAGTAGACCAGCGGCGGCAGCACCACCATCCCGATGCGGCCGATCCAGGTGGTGGCGTTCAGCGAGATGTGGAACTTCCACGCGATGATGTCGTTCATCGCCGCCAGGGTCAGCACCATGTAGAAGCTGATCGCCATGGCGCCGATCGCGGTGCGGACCGGAGCGTCCCGCGGCCGCTGCAGCAGATTGTGGTGGGCGTAGTCCCCGGTGAACTTCTTCTCCAGGAACGGGTAGGCCATCAGGCCGATGAAGACCCCGCCCATGATCAGCGCGACACCGACCGGGCCGGGCACGGTGTGACCGAAGAAGTAAAACTCCCATGCCGGCCATAGACGGGCCAGACCCTCGGTCCACATCATGTAGAAGTCCGGCTGGCTGCCCGCCGACACCTGCGAGGGCCGATAGGGGCCCAGGTTCCAGATCGCGTTGATCTGCAGCAGCCCGCCCATGAGGCCGAGGATGCCGAAGATCATGGCGAAGAACGCGCCGGACTTGATCGCGAAGACCGGCAGCACCCGCACACCGACGACGTTGCTCTCGGTGCGGCCGGGGCCGGGGAACTGGGTGTGCTTCTGGAACCACACCAGCGCCATGTGCACGCCGATCAGGGCCAGGATGATGCCCGGGATCAGCAGGATGTGCAGTGCGTAGAGCCGGGGGATCAGGATGGTGCCCGGGAAGTCGCCGCCGAACAGCGCCCAGTGCAGCCAGGTGCCGATCACCGGCATACCCAGCGTGATCGACGACAGCGCCGCACGCAGGCCGATGCCGGACAGCAGGTCGTCGGGCAGTGAGTAGCCGAAGTAGCCCTCGAACATGGCCAGGATCAACAGGAGCGAGCCGATGACCCAGTTGGCCTCACGCGGGCGGCGGAACGCGCCGGTGAAGAACACGCGTGCCAGGTGCACCATGATCGACGCCGCGAACATCAGGGCCGCCCAGTGGTGGACCTGGCGAATGAAGAGGCCGCCGCGCACCTCGAAGGAGATGTTCAGCGCCGTCTCGTAGGCCCGTGACATCTGCACGCCGTTGAGCGGCTGGTAGACGCCGTGGTAGATGACCTCGGCCATCGACGGGTCGAAGAACAGGGTCAGGTAGACACCGGTCAGTAGCAGGATGATGAAGCTGTACAGCGCGATCTCACCGAGCAGGAACGACCAGTGCGTCGGGAAGACCTTGTTGAACTGCCGACGCAGCGCGGCCGCCGGGTGGTAGCGGGTATCGATGTCGTCTGCTTGACGTCCGAGCAGATCGCCGATTGCAGGGCTCATGAGGTGCGCTCCCAGAAGGCCGGTCCGACAGGTTCGACGAAGTCGCCGTTGGCGACCAGATGCCCGTTGGCGTCAATGGTGATCGGCAGCTGGGCCAGTGCACGCGCCGCGGGGCCGAAGACCGGCTTGGCGAAGTGCAGGGCGTCGAACTGCGACTGGTGACACGGGCACAGAATCCGATAGGTCTGCTGCTCGAAAAGCGAAGAGGGGCAACCCAAGTGCGAGCAGATCTTGGTGTAGGCGAAGAAGTCTCCGTAGTTGAAGCTCTCCTGGCCGGCCCGCTTGACCACCTTGGGCATGTCGTCGGGCCGGATGCGGATCAGCATCACCGGGTTGCGCACGCCCATCATGATCTCGGTGATGGCTTCGCGTGATTCCTCAGTGGTGCCGTCGCCGTCGGACTCGCGCCACGGGAAGACGGTCTCCATGCCGCCGGCGTCGAGGTCCTGGGGACGCATCTTGACGAACGGCGATTCGGAGCTGTGACCGGTGGCCCGGGCCAGGAAGATGGTCTCGCCGTGGTAGCGCGGAGTCCAGCCCGACGTCCACAGTACGGCCTTCTTGCCTTCTGCGGTGTCCACGACCGGTTTCCACGGATTCTTGATCAGCCCGCCAGCAGCGGCCACCACGGTGCCCAAGCCGAACGCGCCGAACCCGATACCCAGGGACGCACCGAGCAGCTTGCGGCGGCCGATCGTCGAGCCTTCAAAGGCATCGGTGAGCTGCGCGGCAACCGTCTTGCGGTCGACCTCGGCCGAACTGCCGTCGTGGCGCTCCTGGATGGTGATCTCTTCGGGGATGAACTTCTTGACGAACATCACCGCGCCGATACCGATGAAGAGCACCGAGAGCCCGAACGTCAGCCCGTAGAGCGGGGTGGCCAGGGAGTAGGCCAACCCGTCGGGGGAGTTGGTGGGCGCGTACTCCCACGGCCAGAACAGGAAGATCAGCAGCAGCGCGAATCCGAAGCCGCCGGCCGCCAAAAACCAAGCGGCAACCCGACGTTCGGCCCGCTTCTCGGCGCGGGTCTCCTCGGCCGGCCAGCGCGGCTCCTTGAAGATGGTGTTGACGCCGTCGATGCGGCCACCCAGTTCGAGAAGCTCGCTGGTGCTCATCTCCGCCAGTTCGGCGTCGCTGGGAACGTCTTTGGTGCTGTCGGTCATGAACGGGCCCCGATCCACATTGCCGCGCCGATGGCCGCGACCATTCCGATAATCCACATGACCATGCCCTCCGGGGCCGGGCCGAAGCCGCCCAGTCCCGAGCCGCCCGGGTTACGTTCCTCCGTGACGGCCTTGACGTAGCCGATGATGTCCTTCTTCTCCTCCATGGAGATCTGCCGGTCGGAGAAGCGCGGCATGTTCTGCGGTCCGGACAGCATCGCGGTCAGGATCTGCTGTTCGCTGGCGGGCTCCAGGTCGGGCGCGTACTTACCGGAGGACAGCGCACCACCACGGCCGGTGAAGTTGTGGCAGGACGCGCAGTTCAGCCGGAACAGGTCGCCACCACGGCCCAGGTCGTCGCCGCGCAGAGATTCCTGCGCGATGCTGCCGTCGGCGTTGCGGACCACGGCCGGTCCGCCGCCGTGGGCCGCCACGTAGGCGCCCAGCGCGTCGGTCTGCTCAGCGTCGAAGATCGGGTCCTTGCGAGGCGCCTGGGCCTCGCCGCGCGCCGCGGGCATCCGCCCGGTCGACACCTGGAAGTAGACCGCGGCCTCGCCGACACCGATCAGGCTCGGCCCGCGGCCGTCCAGCCCCTGCAGGTTGGCGCCGTGGCAGCTGATACAGGACGTGTCGAACAGCTCCTTGCCCTTACGCAGGATGCCCGAGGCGGATTCGTCGGCGACGGCCACCTGTGGGGTGGGCGTCACGACCGCGGCCAGCCCGCCGGCCAGGGTCAGGGCCACCAGCAGCATCAGGCCGCCGGACAGCCGGCGCCGAAACCGCCGACGGGCGACGGTGTCGTTGTTGCCAGGTCGGGCCCACTTCTTCAGTGTCTTCAACCGGACACTCCTGTTCGTCGGGCGGTTGCTCATCGGATGAAGTAGATCGTGGCGAACAGTGCAATCCACACGATGTCGACGAAGTGCCAGTAATAGGACACGACGATCGACGCGGTGGCCTGTGCCGGGGTGAACTTGCTCATCGTGGTGCGCAGCATCAGGAAGACGAAGGCGACCAGACCGCCGATGACGTGCAGGCCGTGGAACCCGGTGGTCAGGTAGAACACGGTGCCGTAGGCGCTCGACGGGATGGTGGTGCCGTGCGCAACCAGGTGGGAGTACTCATATGCCTGGCCGCAGACGAAGAACAGCCCCATCAGGAAGGTCAGCAGGTACCACCGGCGCAGCCCGAACACGTCGCCGCGCTCGGCGGCGAACACGCCCATCTGGCAGGTGAACGACGACGCGATCAGCACCAGGGTCACCGGGACCGCAAGTGCCAGGTTCAGCTCAGTTGGTGGCGGCGGCCACTGGCCGCCCGACTGTGCGCGTGCTGTGAAATACATCGCGAACAGTCCGGCAAAGAACATCAATTCGCTGGAAAGCCACACGATGGTGCCGACGCTGACCATGTTGGGACGGTTCAGCGAATGCACACGCGACGTGATGGCAGTACCCGAAGAACCAACGGCGCTCGTCACCCCGCAAGTATGACGCTATGTAGTTGAAGAACTCCACCCGGGGCGGACAATTCGCCCGAACTGGTGTTGTCCCACCTCTCGAAGGGTGACCGGTGGTCTGTCGAGGGTCGGCTCGGCCGGCTCGGGCATAGCGTGCGACGATCGGCGCGTGGTCGAGCCGGTTAGTGAGGTCCAGCCGAAAGCCCAGATCGCGCAGTGGCGGCAGGTGTTGGGTCGCCTGACGTCGGGCGCGGATCTGACCGAGGGCCAGGCGGCCTGGGCGATGGAGCAGATTATGGCCGGCGGCGCCACCTCGGCGCAGATCGCGGCGTTCGGCGTCGCGATGCAGATGAAGGGTCCGACCGCGGCCGAGGTCGGTGAGCTCGCCGAGGTGATGCTGGCGCACGGCCGCAAGGTCCCCACCGAGGCGATCGGCACCGACACCGTCGATGTGGTGGGCACTGGGGGTGACGGCGCCAACACGGTCAACCTGTCCACCATGGCGTCGATCGTGGTGGCCGCGGCCGGTGTGCCGGTGGTCAAACACGGCAACCGGTCGGCGGGTTCGCTGTCCGGCGGGGCCGACACGCTCGAAGCCCTGGGGGTGCGCATCGACCTGGGTCCGGACGACGTCGCACGCAGCGTCGCCGAGATCGGGATCGGCTTCTGCTTCGCACCCCAGTTCCAGCCGTCCTACCGCAACGCCTCGGTGGCACGGCGTGAGATCGGCGTGCCGACGGTGTTCAACCTGCTGGGACCGCTGACCAATCCGGCCCGGCCGCGCGCCGGGCTGATCGGCTGCGCGTTCGGGGAACTGGCCGAGGTGATGGCCGGGGTGTTCGCCGCGCGCGGGTCCAGCGTGCTGGTGGTGCACGGTGACGACGGCCTCGACGAACTGACCACGACCACCACCAGCACCATCTGGCGGGTGCAGGCCGGCACCATCGACCGGCTGACCTTCGACCCGGCCGGGTTCGGATTTGCCCGCGCCGAGGTGAATGAACTACTCGGTGGTGACGCGCAGGCCAACGCGGAGGAGGCCAGGTCGGTTCTAGCCGGCACCCCGGGCGCGGTGCGTGATGCCGTGGTGCTCAATGCCGCCGGGGCCATCGTGGCGCACACCGGGCTATCCAGCGACGCCAAATGGCTGCTGGCCTGGGAAGACGGTCTCGCCCGTGCCGCGGCGGCCATCGACAGCGGCGCGGCGGAACAACTGCTCGCGCGTTGGGTCCGATTCGGCGCCCAGGTCTGAGGCCAGCCGCGCCGAGCGCGCCACGGCGGCCCACGGTGTCCACGGACCGGCCGAGCCCACCGGCGATGCCCAGCCGTGCTGATCCGGCGGCCCCAGCGTCGCGTCTCCTCCGTCGAGCCTTGCTGAACCGCCGGCGGTTTCGGCGGGAGCCTCGACGCGCACGAGGCGTACCCCGGGTGCGGCCAGCCAGCGGGCGATGAGCCCGGTCTCTTCGACCAGCGCGCCGGCCAACGGAGCGGATTCGGGCACCACCGCCTGGGCGCCGAGGGTGATGGCATCGATGACGGGCAGCGGTGGCACACCGCGTGCGGCGCAGCCGGCCGCGGCCAACCGGCCGTGGCGGATGACCGCCAACTGCCACCCGCCGGCTCCGTCGGGTGCGGCGGCCACCAACTCCGGTAGGGCGGCCAGTGCCCGTGCCCGCTGACTGCGCCACAACACCTCGATGGCGGTGGCGGTCTGGTCGCGCAGGCGTGCGGCACTCTCGTAGTGCCCGCGTTCGGCCAGTGCGGTGACCTGTTTTACGGCCGCGCCCAGGGCGGTGTTGTCCGAGCCGTCGATCAGCGCGGCGGCACGTGCGGCGGTCTGGGCGTATTCGGCTGAGGTGGCCCCGGAGGTGGCCGGGCACGGGCTGACTTCTAGCGGCGGGCAGCTGTGCTGACCCGATTGCCTCAATCGTGTTGTGCAGGTGCGGATTCCGGTGAACCTGGCCAGTAGGGCGGCGGTCTGCGCGGCGTCGGCGCGGGAGCGGAACGGGCCGATCGCCTGGTTGTGTCGTGGGGCGCGGAGCACGGTCAGGCGGGGAAACGCCTCCTGCGACAACGTGATCCACCACCACCGTCGTGGGAACTTCGACCGGCGGTTGTAGGGCGGAGCGTGCGCGGCCAGCAGGCGCAGCTCCCGCACCCCGGCCTCCAGGGGGTGGGCGCATTCGACGTGGTCGATCCGGGTTGCCAGGGCAACCATCTCCGAGATGCGGCTGCGGCGGTCGGACCCGTTGAAATACGCGCCGATCCGGCGGCGCAGGTCGGTGGCGGTACCGATGTAGAGCACTTCATCGCCGGGGCCGCGGAACAGATAGACCCCCGGCCGGTGCGGAAGCCCTTCGGCCAGCGTGCGTTTGCTGCGCTGCGCCGCGGTGGCGTGCGACAGGTAGGCACGCAGGTCGGCGTAGGTGTGCACCCGCTGGTTGCCCAGCCGTTCGATCAGCGCGTGCAGCACGTCGACGGTGGCGCGGGCGTCGTCGAGGGCACGGTGGGTCGGGGTGGTGCGCACGGCGAACAATCGGGCCAGCTCGGCCAGTCGCACGCTGGGTGCCTCGTCGCGGCTGAGCACCCGTCGTGCCAGCCGGACCGTGCACAGCACCGGTGGCCGCGGCCAGGGGGTCTCGCAGCGGTGCGCGGCCGCGGTCAGGAAGCCGACGTCGAACCCGGCGTTGTGGGCGACCAGCACCGAACCGCGATCGAAGCCGGCGAACTCTAGGAAGTTCGGCAGCACGGCGTCGATGCGGGGCGCCTCGTGCACCATCGCGGTGGTGATGCCGGTCAGCCGGACGATCTGGGGCGGGATGCCGCGCTGCGGGTCGACCAGGGTGGCGAACTCGCCTTCGACCACCCCACCGCGCACCTTGACCGCGCCGATCTCGGTGATGGTGTCCGGCTCGATATCGCCGGTCGGGGAGGCCCGGCCGCCGGTGGTCTCCAGGTCCACCACCACGAAGGTGGTGTCCCGCAGGGTGGTTTCCGATACGGATTCCAGCTGCGCGGCGAGGTGATCGAAGCTCAGCTGTCCGGCCGCGGCGGGGGTCATAGCGAGCACGGTAGGTCGGGGCACCGACAGATGAGCGCCCGAGGGTTGTCGGTACCCGGGGTTAGCGTGCCGGCAACAGATCGAGAGGAATCGCCATGGCACAGATCTCGGACCATTACGGCAGCCGCCCCACCGGTGCGGAACCGGTGGTGATCGACTGCGACGACTGTGCGGTCCGCGGGCCCGCCTGCCGGGACTGCGTGGTCAGTGTGTTGATCGGGGTGCCGAACGAGCTGCTCGAAGACGAGCGGGCGGCGCTCGACGTGCTCGCCGAGGCGGGGATGGCGCCCCGGTTGCGCCTGGTCCCGATCCGTGGCGACGGGCGAACGGGACGGCGTTCCGGCGTGGCCTGAAACCGGCGCGTCGCTCTTAGAGATCTCGCAATTTTGGCTGCTAACGTAGGCGGCTCGTGATGGACAACGCCGTTGCCATTTCGTAACCTATTCGAGACTCTTACGTACTCGGCGGCGGCACGGCCATGTCCATCCTCGGCAGTGTATAAGGATGCAATCTTGAAGCTCGGACGTATGCAGTGGAACCTGTGTGCTCTTGGGCGTCCTGTGCGCGCTGTTGCCACCGGCCTTCTGGTCGGCGCCACTGTTGCGACCGGCTCGCTGCTGGGCCAGGTGCACGCCGATCCGGCCGATGACGCCATGGCCAAGCTCAGCGAGCTGTCCCGGCAGGCCGAGCAGACCACCGAGGCGATGCACACCGCGCAGCTCAATCTTGACGAGAAGCTCGCCGCGCAACGCGCCGCCGACCGCACCCACGACGATGACCAGGCCGCCTTGGCCGCTGCCCGCGACCAACTTTCCGGCTACCGGTCCGCGGTGAACCGCTTCGCCGCCACCACCTATATGGGCGGCCGCGTCGGCGGTATGGACGCCATGTTGACCGCGGAGTCACCGCAGCAGCTGATCGACAAGCTTGCCGTGCAGCGCGTGGTGGCCGGTGACCTGTCGGTGCAGATGGACCGTTTCCGCGCCGCCAGTGAGCAGGCGGACCAGGCCGAGCAGGCCTCGGCGAAGTCCGCCGATGAGGCCCGTGCCGCAGCCGAGCAGGCCGCCGCCGTGCGCGCCGAAGTGCAGGCCCGCCAGAGCCGCCTGCAGTTGCAGATCTCGGTGGTCAAGTCCCAGTACTACGCGCTGACCCAGCAGCAGCGCGCCGCGATGGCCGCCCCCGGGCCGGTCCCCGAGGGCGCCCCGGGAGCACCGGCCCCCGAGGGACAGCCCCCGGTGTTCGGATTGCCGGCCCCCGGAAACCCGGCAGACCCGGCACCGCCGATGGAGCTGGCCTTCCCCGGTGGCGGCGGGGGTGGCGGCGCGGCCGCGACGGCCGTGCAGGCCGCTCTCACCCAGGTCGGTTCGCCTTACGTGTGGGGTGGCGCCGCACCCGGCGGGTTCGATTGCTCCGGGCTGGTGATGTGGGCGTTCCACCAGGCCGGGATCAACCTGCCGCACTCCAGCCAGGCCCAAGCCAACGGTGGCCAGGCCGTGTCGCTGTCTGATCTGCAGCCCGGCGACGTCCTGACGTTCTACTCGGATGCCTCCCACTCGGGGATCTACGTCGGCGACGGCATGATGATCCATTCGTCCACCTACGGTCAGCCGGTCCGGGTGGTGCCGATGACCTCGTCCGGCCCGATCCACAACGCCCGCCGTTACTGAGCGGTCCGTAATCCGACGCCTGTTGGCCGTGCTGCTGACGGCCGAGCTGATCACTGTCGTCGTCGTGCTGGCCGTGCCGGGCCCGGCCGCTGATCCGCCCCTAACAGTCGGCGATCATCGCAGCGTCGTGCTGGACAACCGCGGCGGGCAGGCCGGCGCGCAGCTGCTGGCCCGGATCGCCGCCGACATCGGACCGGCCGTCGACGCGGTCGAATCATTCTGGGGAACCGACTGGTCGCATCGAATCGAGATCACCGCCACCGGCTCGGTCCAGCAGTTCGCCGCGCTGGCCGGTGCCGGTAGGGGAGCCGGTGACGTGGCGCAGTGGGTCGACGTCGCCGCGGTCGCGGTGGCCGATCGGGTCGATCCGGAGCGGCGGCGGGTGAGCGGCCAACGCGTGGTGTTCGCGCCGGGCGCGACCGCCATGAGCGACACCGCGCTGCGAATCGTGTTGACTCACGAGCTTTTTCATTACGCGGCCCGCGCCGACACTGCCGCCGAAGCGCCACGCTGGCTCACCGAGGGGGTGGCCGACTTCGTGGCCCGCCCCGGCCAGGAGCCGCCCACGACGGCCCCGCTGACGCTGCCCTCCGACCAAGATCTGGACGCCCCCGGCCCGCGCCGCGCCGAAGCCTACGACCGGGCCTGGGGGTTCGCCCGGTACGTCGCAGCCCGCTTCGGGGCCGACAAGCTGCGTGAGCTCTACCTGTCCGCCTGCGGCCCCGCCGATGTCGCCCCGGCCGTCGCCGTGCCGTTGGTGCTCGGTGTCGGTCTGCCCGACCTGCTCACCGGCTGGCAGCAGTGGCAGGGTTGACCGCATCGGCTAGGCCGACCCGCTAGCATCCCTCGGGTGAGCCGGGTCCTGCTGGTTACCAATGATTTTCCGCCGCGGCCCGGCGGCATCCAGTGCTACCTGGAAGAACTGGTGTGCCGCATCGCCGCCGGCGGGCGTCACCAGATCACCGTGTACGCCCCGAAATGGCGTGGGGCCGAGGACTTCGACGCCGCCGCCGACGCAGCCGGCTACCAGGTGGTGCGTCACCCCGGCACGTTGATGCTGCCGGGCCGGGCCGTCGACGCACGGATGCGCCGGCTCATCGCCGAGGGCGTGATCGACACGGTCTGGTTCGGCGCTGCCGCACCGTTGGCGCTGCTGGCGCAGCGGGCACGCTCGGCCGGAGCCACCCGAGTGGTGGCCAGCACACACGGCCACGAGGTCGGGTGGTCGATGCTGCCGGGCGCCCGGTCGGTGCTGCGCCGGATCGGCGACACCTGCGACACCGTCACCTTCGTCAGCCACTACACCCGCGGCCGGTTCGCCGCGGCGTTCGGTCCCGACGCGGTGCTGGAGCACCTGCCGCCCGGGGTGGACACCGGCCGGTTCCGTCCCGACCCGGCCGCCCGCGAGCGCCTGCGCGAACGCCACGGGCTGGGCGGGCGGCCCACGGTGGTCTGCGTGTCCCGGCTGGTGCCCCGCAAGGGCCAGGACATGCTGATCCGGGCGCTGCCGGCGATTCGGCAACGTGTCGACGGGGCCGCGCTGGTGATCGTCGGCGGCGGACCGTACGCCGAGCGGCTGCACAAGCTGGCCGCCGAATGCGGGGTTGCCGACTCGGTGACCTTCACCGGCGGCGTGCCGGCCGCCGAACTGCCGGCCTACTACCTGCTCGGCGACGTCTTCGCGATGCCGTGCCGCACCCGTGGCTCCGGGATGGATGTCGAGGGTCTGGGCATCGTGTTTCTGGAGGCGTCGGCGGCCGGTGTCCCGGTGGTCGCCGGCGACTCCGGTGGCGCACCGGAAACCGTGCTGGACAACCGGACCGGGCGGGTGGTCGACGGCCGATCGGTGAGCCAGATCGCCGACGCCGTCAGCACGCTGCTCGCCGATCCGGACCGGGCCGCGGCGATGGGCAACGCCGGGCGCGAGTGGGCGACCGGCCACTGGGGCTGGGATGGCCTGGCCGACCGGATGGCCGAACTGCTGCAGGCCTGAGACGCCTAATCCTTGCGGCGGTCCCGGCTTCCCCTCGCCTCCGCCGACCCTGCGGGCCAACTCCGGCGAGCCTCGCCGAACCGCCTAATCCTTGCGGTAAATGGCCTCGATCGCGTCGGCGAACTTCTCGGCGACGACGTTGCGCTTCACCTTCATGGTGGGGGTCAACTCGCCGGTGGCCTCGGTGAAGTCGACCGGCAGGATCGAGAACTTGCGGATCGACTCGGCGTGCGACACCGACAGGTTGGCCTGCTTGACCGCGGCGTCCACCTCGGCGAGCAGGTCCGGGTCACCTGCCAGGTCCGCGACGCTGGCCGTGGCGGCTTTGCTGTTGCGCTGCTTCCAGCCCTCGATGGCCTCCGGGTCGATGGTGATCAGCGCCCCGATGAACGGGCGGGCGTCGCCGACCACCATCGCCTGGCTGATCAGCGGATGGGCCCGCAGCTGGTCCTCGAGCACCGCGGGCGCGACGTTCTTGCCGCCGGCGGTCACGATGATCTCCTTCTTGCGGCCGGTGATCTTCAGATAGCCCTCGTCGTCGATCGCCGCCAGGTCGCCGGTCCTGAACCACCCGTCGGTGAACGCCTCGGCGGTGGCCGCCTCGTTGCCCCAGTAGCCGCCGAACACCACGCCACCGCGCACCAGCAGCTCGCCGTCCTCGGCGATACGCATGCTGTTGCCCGGCACCAGCGTTCCGACCGTGCCGACCTTGATGCCGCCGACCGGGTTGACGGTCACAGCGGCGGTGGTCTCGGTCAGGCCGTACCCCTCGTAGATGGACAGGCCCACACCGCGGTAGAAGTGCCCCAGCCGCTCGCCCAGCGGTGCCCCGCCGGACACCGAGGCGCGGCAGTCGCCGCCCAGCGCGGCCCGCAGCTTGCGATACACCAGCTTGTCGAAGAGGGCGTGCTTGGCGCGCAGCAGCAATCCGGGACGACCGGAGTCCAGCGCCTCGCTGAAGTCCACCGCGGTCTGCGCGGCCATCTCGAAGATCTTGCCCTTGCCGTCGCTGGCGGCGTTCTGGGCGGCGGTGTTGTAGACCTTCTCGAACACCCGCGGCACCGAGACCACGACGGTCGGCTTGAACACCGCGAACATCGGCAGCAGGTTCTTGATGTCGCTGGTGAATCCGACGGTGACCCGGTTGGCGAACGCCCCCAGGGTCAGCGCCCGCGCCAGCACGTGCGCCAGCGGCAGGAAGACCAGCAGACGCTGACCATCGGTGAGCAGGCTGGGCAACGCGGCCTTGGTGCCGCGAACCTCGTAGATCAGGTTGGAGTGGGTGAGTTGGCAGCCCTTGGGCCGACCGGTGGTACCGGAGGTGTAGATCAGTGTGGCGGGGTCGGTGGCCCGCAGCGCGCTCAGGCGCGCGGTGACCTGCGCCGGATCCTGGCCGGCCGCGGCGTCGGCCAGCTCGTCGAGGGCCTTGGCGCCGGTGCCGTCGATGGTCAGCACCCGCCGCAGCGCGGGCAGGTCACCGGCGAGTTCGTTGACCATCTGGGCGTGGTTGTCGGTCTCGGCGAATGCCAGGACCGCACTGGAGTCCTGCATCACCCAGCGCACCTGCTCGGCAGAGGAGGTTTCGTAGATCGGCACGGTGACCGCCCCGATCGACAGAATGGCGAAGTCCAGGATGGCCCACTCATAGCGGGTGGCCGAGAAGATGACCACCCGGTCTCCGGCCGCAACGCCCTGGGCGATCAGTCCCAGTGCGGCCGAACGGATCTGCGAGGCAGCGGTGGCGCAGGTGACGTCGGTCCACGCGCCGTCGACCTGGCGCTGATAGATGACGTGGTCGGGGTTGTCGCGCTCGTGTTCGAAGACGACTGCGGCGACGTTGTCGTGCTCCTCGACGGTGAACGGCGCGGGAACACTGAACTCACGCATTGCGATGACCTCTCTTGACTGCCGGTTGTCTGCCCTCTCAGCCTAGTAGGCGAGCTACGGCTGATGTGACGGTGTTCACTACCGCGGGCACGCTGGGTACCCGGCGCGTACCGCCGCAGGGCGGTCATATGTGAAGCTGGGGCGATGAACAGTATCCAGGTTGCCGACGAGACGTTCGTCGCCGCATCCGGCGAGCAGGTCGGTGCCATGGCCGGCGATCGGTCCAACTGGCGGCGGTGGTGGCCCGACCTGGAGTTGGACGTGGTCGAGGACCGTGCCGACAAGGGCGTTCGCTGGACGGTGGGTGGGCCGCTGACTGGCACCATGGAGATCTGGCTGGAGGAGATGCTCGACGGTGTGCTGCTGCACTACTTCCTGCACGCCGAGCCGACCGGGGTCAGCGGCCGTCAGCTGGCCCGGCTGAACCTGCCGAAACTGGTTCACCGCCGCCGGGTGGCGGGTAAGAAGATGGCCTTCGAGATCAAATCCCGCCTGGAGCTGTCCCGTCCGGTGGGGGTCTCCCCGCTGGCAGTGATCTGACTCGCCTGACCGGATCGAAACCGGGCGCAGCGAGGTACCGTTTCTGCCGGGACCGGCGGTAGGCGCGAACGAGGTAGGGAAATAACCAGGTGGCGGACAAGACAGCGCAGACGATCTTCATCGCGGCGGATCCGAGCGCGGTGATGCAGGTGATCGCCGACATCGGCGCCTACCCGGAATGGGTCTCGGAGTACACCGACGCCGAGGTGCTCGAAACCGACGCCGACGGCTATCCGAAGATCGCCCGGATCGTGCTGGACGCCGCGGTGCTCAAAGACACCATGGTGCTCGAATACGACTGGTCGGCCGACCGCCGTTCGGTCCGCTGGACGTTGGTGTCCAGTTCGCTGCTGAAGGCGCTCGACGGTGAATATCGCTTGTCGCCCAAGGGATCCGGTACCGAAGTCGTCTACGAGCTGTCGGTCGACCTGATGATCCCGATGATCGGTCTGCTCAAGCGTAAAGCGGAGCGGCGCCTGACCGACACCGCGTTGAAAGACCTGAAGAAGCGAGCCGAGGCTGAGTGAGCCCCACCCAACCAGTGACCCCGGGGCCGGCGCGGATCAGCCTGTTCGTCGGTAAGGGCGGCGTAGGCAAGTCCACGCTGGCGGCAGCGACCGCCGTCGCGCGGGCGCATGCCGGCGACCGGGTGCTGTTGGTCTCCACCGATCAGGCGCATTCGGTCGGCGATGTGCTCGGTGTGGCCGTATCGCCCAGCGGCGATCGAGATGCCGTCCCGGTGCTACTCGACGAAGGAGAGGCGAAGCTGGGACCGCCGCATAGGCACGGCGGTTCAGCGATCCTCGACGAAGGAGAGGCGAAGCTGGGACCGCCGCATAGGCACGGCGTGAGCGCCGGCCGGCTTGATGTGCTGGCGCTGGACGCCCTGGCGCTGCTGGAGGCGCACTGGGTGGACGTGGTCGGGGTGCTGGCCGCGAACCTCCCGGAATCTGATCTGGGTCTTGTTGCGCCCGAGGAGCTTTCGGCGCTCCCCGGCGTGCAGGAGGTGCTCGGTCTGCACGAGGTCGGCGAGTTGGCCGACAGCGGTCAGTGGGACCGGGTGGTAGTCGACTGCGCGTCCACCGCCGACGCGATGCGGATGCTGACGCTGCCCGCCACTGTCGCGCTCTACGCGGAGCGATCATGGCCGCGGCACCGCCGGCTCAGCGGCATCGAGGACGCCCGGTCGGCGGCCCTGGTCGGGCTGATCGAGCGGATCAGTGGAGCCGCCGAGCATCTCGCCGCGCTGCTGGCCGACGACGCACGGGTCGGTGCGCACCTGGTGTTGACCGCTGAACGCGTGGTGGCCGCCGAAGCCGTCCGGACCCTGGGATCGCTCGCGCTGGCCGGGGTGCGCGTCGAAGATCTGATCGTCAATCAGATTTTGTTGCAGGATGATTCGTACGTCTACACCAATCTGCCCGCGCACCCGGCGTTCGACTGGTACGCCGAGCGGATCGCCGAACAGCGCACCGTGCTCGACGAGCTGGACCGCGTCATCGGCGACGTGGCAATGGTGCTGGTCCCGCACCTGGCGGGGGAGCCGATCGGCCCGAAGGCGCTGGGCGACCTGCTCGACGGCAGCCGCCGCCGGGACGGCTCGGCGCTACCGGGTCCGGTGCGCCCGGTCGTGGACCGGGAGTCGGGTTCCGGACTGGGTGCGGTGTACCGGTTGCGGCTAGAGTTACCCCAGGTTGATTCCGGTGCGCTCAGTCTGGGGCGCTCGGGCGACGACTTGGTCATCGGTGTCGGTGGTACCCGACGACGGGTTCGGCTGGCGTCGGTACTGCGGCGATGCACGGTCATGGATGCCACGCTGCGCGGTAGTGAACTTACGGTGCGTTTCCGGCCGGACCCGGCGGTGTGGCCCCTAAGCAGTGGCGAGGAGGTGCGACGGTGAACGCTGGCGCGCACCCCGATCTGGGCGAGCTGTGGCCCGAGCTGCGGAAGCTGGCCCAGGCGATCCTGGACCGGCTCGACCCGGCGGTGCGGGCGGCGGCGATGCTCCTCGCGGACAGCGGCGGCCCCGGCAAGTGCCAGCAGGTGTGGTGCCCGGTCTGTGCGCTCGCGGCGTTGGTGAACGACGAGGAGCATCCCCTGCTCAATGTCATCGCCGAGAACAGCGTTGCGCTGTTCGACGTGATCCGCGCGGTGGTCGGCGAGACCGGGGGCGGCGATCGGCCGTCGCCGCCGGACGGTCCGCCTGAGGGGCCGGGCGGCGGCTCGGGTGATGAGCCGGGCAGGCAGGGCTATCAACCGATCCCGGTCGTCGTGGAGACCTGGACAAGCTGAGGAATTCCGGGGAATCCATGGTGTGAACGATTCACCGTGTAGCCCCGGAAACGGTGGGTCGGTAATGTTGGCGCGAACACGCGCTCATGGGCTGGAGGGAGGAGTCGATGTGGTATTGGCTGTTCAAGTACGTGCTCCTGGGACCACTGCTGCTCCTGATCGGCCGTCCCAAAGTCGAGGGTTTGGAGAACATCCCTGACGAGGGCGCGGTAATCCTGGCCAGCAATCACCTGGCCGTCATGGACAGCTTCTATCTGCCGCTGGTGGTGCGCCGCCGCATCACCTTCCTGGCCAAGGCGGAATACTTCACCGGCACCGGCATCAAGGGCTGGTTCACCCGCTGGTTCTACACCGCGGTCGGGCAGGTCCCGATCGACCGCAACGACTCCGATGCCGCGCAGGCCGCGCTGACCACCGCCGCACGGATCCTGTCGGCCGGCAAGCTGCTCGGCATCTACCCGGAGGGCACCCGCTCACCTGACGGCAGGCTCTACAAGGGCAAGACCGGCCTGGCCCGGCTGGCGCTGCACACCGGGGTACCGGTGATCCCGGTCGTCATGATCGGCACCGACGTCGTCAACCCGCCGGGCACCAAGATGCTGCGGTTCGGCCGGGTCACCGTCCGGTTCGGCGAGCCGATGGACTTCTCCCGCTTCGACGGGATGGCCGACAACCGCTTCATCGAACGAGCCGTCACCGATGAGGTGATCTACGAGCTGATGCGGTTGTCCGGTCAGGAATACGTCGACATCTACGCTGCCAGCCTCAAAAACGGCGGCCCGACCCAGGCTGCCTCAGCAGGTCAGCCGGTCGCCCGGTTTCCGGAGACCGCAGCCGGCTGATCCTGCGTCCCACCGGCCCCCCGGGTCGCACGAGGCCCGGCGCCGAGGGGTTTGATCGTCGCGCCGACCGTCACCAGCACCGCCAGCGCCCACCACACATACGATGCGCCGGCCAGTTGGCGCCACCACGCCGCACCGGCCTCGTGATTCTCGGGCAGCAGCTCGATCGGACTTCGCAGCATCAGCGCCACGCCGAGGGCGCTCAGTGTGCCCAACAGCACCGCCCGATGCCGGTACCCCAGGACGCCGATGACCACCACGGTGGGCAGCATCCACACCCAGTGGTGTGACCACGACACCGGTGAGACCACCAGTCCGAACAGTGCCACGCAGATCAGCGCCAGGATGGGCTCCCCTTCAGAGGGAGAGCCCAGTGCCCGGCGGGCCGCCCACACCGCCAGTGCGAGCACCAACAGACTCCCCACCAGCCACAGCACGGAGCGCTGCTGTTCGCTCAGCGACAGCCGGGCCAGCGCCCCGGCCAGGTTCTGATTCGTGTTGAGCGTGGCGCCGCCGATCCGGTCGGTGTTGCGCACGGTGTGCGTCCAGTACTGCCAGGAGTCGCTGGTGGCCAGTGCGAAGCCCACCAGGGTCGCGGCCAGGAACGACGCCACGGTGGTCAGCACGGCACGCATGTCGCGTCGCAGCAGCAGGTAGAGCAGGAACACCGCGGGTGTCAGCTTCAGCGCCACCGCCACCCCCAGCAGGGCACCGCGCGGCCACCAGGTGCGCCGCGGTACGCAGTCGGCGATCACCAGCGTCATCAGCACCACGTTGACTTGACCGAAGTCGAAGTTGGCCCAGATCGGTTCGGCGTCGAACGCGATCGCCGCGGCGACGATGGCTACCGCCAGCACGCCCCGGCGCCACCACAGCGGGCCGCCGCCGTGGGCCGGGCCGACGCGCACACCCAGTCCGCTGAGCACGATGGTGAGCGACAGCACCAGCAGCAGCGTGGAGCCGACCGTCAGCGCCACGGTGGCCGCACCCAGCGGCACCCAGGTCAGCGGCGAGAACAGCACGGCGGCGATCGGGGGATAGGTGAACGGCAGCACGGTGCCGTCGATCTGGGTGTGGAACCAGTCGTCACCGTAGAGCGGGCGGCCGTCTCGCCAGGCCTGCGCGGCCATCCGGTAGACGTCGAGGTCGATGTGGTACGGCGTGGTGCCCAGCGCCTGCCACGTCGTGTAGCCCAGGGCTGCGATTGCCAACACAGTGACGCCCCACCAAACGGCGACGCCCCCGTGCGGACGGCCCGGGTCGGACGGCCGCGATGTAGTCATGTCGCCGCACAGCCTATCGGGTGGCCGGCTTTTGTCGGTTTTACCGGGCCATGCCGGTGGTGATCCGCGTGTGGCGGTCCGTGAGCGCGTACGTTTCATTAGGTGCTCGAATGGTTCCGCGACGACATCGTCGACCGCGGCAGGCTGCCGTTGCTGACCTGCCTGGTCGCGTTCCTGGTGACGTTTCTGGTGACTCGCACGGTGGTGCGCTACATCCGCAGCACCTCCGGGCGCAGCGAGTACACACCCCGCTGGTGGCAGCCGCGCAATTTCCAGATCGGGTCGACACACATCCACCACGTCGTTTTCGGGGTGGTGCTGGTGATGATCTCCGGGGTGACGCTGGTGGCCGCGGGTCCCAACAGCCATGAGCCACAGTTCTCCCTGGCCGCGATCGGATTCGGCATCGGCGCGGCCTTGGTGCTCGACGAGTACGCGCTGATCCTGCACCTGTCCGACGTGTATTGGGAGGAGGACGGGCGAGCCTCGATGGACGCCGTGTTCGCCGCCACTGCCGTGGTCGGGCTGCTGGTGCTGGGTTTTCACCCGCTGACGTTTCTGTTGTCGAGATGGCAGGACACCTCGTCGCCGCTGGTCCATGTCGGGGTGGTCGCGGGTCTGGTAATGGCTCTGCCGCTGGGCGTGGTGGTGCTGCTCAAGGGCAAGGTGTGGACGGGTCTGATCGGGATGTTCTTCTTCCCGCTGCTGCTGATCGGTGCCATCCGGATGTCCCGGCCGCACGCGCCCTGGGCCCGGTGGTGGTATCTGAAGAACAGTGAGCGGATGCGCCGAGCGCTGGAGCGCGAACGCTGGCTGCGCCGCCCCGTCATCCAGGTCAAGCTCTGGCTGCAGGACGCCATCGCCGGCCGACCGCAGCTGCCCGACGACCGCACCGTCGACGCCGAGCTCGACCGTGAGGTGCGCGCGGCGGCGGCGCCGACCGAGCCGATCATGATCGGCCGGCCGTTGGTGTCCACCCGGCGCGGCCCCGATCGTCGGCCGCCGCCCGGAAGCGGCCCCCTCCCGCCGGCCCGTCCGGCGCCCAGTCGGGCGGTTCGGGAGGCGGCGGCGCCGACGATGCCGTTCTCGGTGCCGTCGGGTCCGTTGGTGCCTCGCCAGCCACCGCGCCGGCCGGGAGGGCCGCCGCGGTGAGGTACTTCTACGACACCGAGTTCATCGAGGACGGCCGCACCATCGAGCTGATCTCGATCGGCGTGGTCGCCGAGGACGGCCGCGAATACTACGCGGTGTCATCCGAATTCGACCCGGGCCGGGCCGGGCCGTGGGTGGCTGCTCACGTGTTGCCCAAGCTGCCGTCCCCGGCGTCGAAGGCGTGGCGGTCGCGCAGCCGGATCCGCGCCGACCTCGAGGAGTTCTTCGGCGTGGATCGTGGCGAGCCGATCGAATTGTGGGCCTGGGTCGCCGCCTACGATCACGTGGTGCTCTGCCAGTTGTGGGGCACGATGCCGGATCTGCCGGCACCCATTCCGCGCTTCACCCATGAGCTGCGTCAACTCTGGGAGGACCGGGGCCGCCCGAAGCTGCCACCGCGCTCGGCGGGCAGTCACGACGCGCTGGTGGACGCCCGCGACCAGTTGCTCCGGTTCCAGCTGATCACCGGGACTGAACTGGCCTGATCAACGCAGGTCGGCACCCGGTTACCATGGTCGAGTGAATTGGACCGTTGACGTACCGATCGATGAGCTGCCGCCGCTGCCGCCGCTGCCCGCTGACCTGCGCGCGCGCCTCGACGCGGCGCTGGCCCGGCCGGCGGTTCAGCAGCCGAGCTGGCCCGTCGACCAGGCCAAGGCGATGCGTACGGTGCTGGAGAGCGTGCCACCGATCACGGTGGCATCCGAAGTCGTCCGCTTGCAGGGCTTGCTGGCACAGGTGGCGCGCGGGGAAGCGTTTCTGCTGCAGGGCGGTGACTGCGCCGAGACCTTCACCGACAACACCGAGCCGCACATCAAGGGCAACATTCGCACCCTGCTGCAGATGGCGGTGGTGTTGACCTACGGCGCGTCCATGCCCGTGGTGAAGCTGGCCCGCATCGCCGGTCAGTACGCCAAGCCCCGCTCGGCCGACATCGACGCGCTGGGCCTGAAGTCCTACCGCGGTGACATGGTCAACGGTCTGGCCCCGGATGCCGCGCTGCGCGAGCACGACCCGTCCCGGCTGGTGCGGGCCTACGCCAACGCCAGCGCCGCGATGAACCTGGTCCGCGCCCTGACCTCCTCGGGGCTGGCTTCGCTGGAACTGGTGCACGACTGGAACCGGGAGTTCGTCCGCACCTCGAAGGCCGGCGCCCGCTATGAGGCGCTGGCCGGTGAGATCGACCGCGGCCTGAAGTTCATGAACGCCTGCGGGGTGGCGGATCGGGAGTTGCAGACCGCCGAGATCTACGCCAGCCACGAGGCGCTGGTGCTCGACTACGAGCGGGCCATGCTGCGGATGGCCGACATCGACGGCAAGCCGCAGCTCTACGACCTGTCCGCGCACTACCTGTGGATCGGTGAGCGGACCCGCCAACTCGACCACGCGCACATCGCGCTCGCCGAGGTGATCGCCAACCCGATCGGCGTCAAGCTGGGCCCGACCACCACCCCGGACCAGGCTGTCGAGTACGTCGAACGCCTTGACCCGCACAATGTGCCCGGCCGCCTGACGCTGATCGGCCGGATGGGTAACGCCCAAGTGCGCGACCTGCTGCCGCCGATCATCGAGAAGGTGCAGGCCACCGGGCACCAGGTGATCTGGCAGTGCGACCCGATGCACGGCAACACCCACGAGGCCTCCACCGGCCACAAGACCCGGCACTTCGACCGCATCGTCGACGAGGTGCAGGGCTTCTTCGAGGTTCATCACGCACTGGGCACCCACCCCGGTGGCATCCACCTGGAGTTCACCGGCGAGGACGTCACCGAGTGTCTCGGTGGCGCGCAGGACATTTCGGATGCCGACCTCGGTGGTCGCTACGAGACCGCCTGCGACCCGCGGCTCAACACCCAGCAGAGCCTGGAGTTGGCCTTCCTGGTCGCGGAGATGCTGCGCGGCTGAGCTCCCCCCCTACCGCGAGCGGGCGTGTTTGCACACCGACACGCCGCCCGGCGCGTACAACTGTGCGCACTCGCGCCAGGGGAGTAGCGGGTTACAGCAGCGCGCCGACGTTGTTGCCCAGGGTCCAGCCCAGGGCGGCCACCAGCCCGGTCAGTGCCAGCACCGCGGCCAGCCAGATCACCGTCATGCGCCGCGCATGGGCGCGCTCCAGCATGAACTGACCCAGCTCGATCCCGGCGAATTCGCCTGTCACCAACTCGTATCGGGTGTCAGTGTCAACAGTCCAGTCCCGTGCGTCGCGGGGCATCTGCAGGGTGTGGCCGACCGGCGCCACCGGGCTCGGCGGTTGGCGGGGCAGCACGGTGGTGTGCTGGGCACCGTTGCGCGGCGCCGGCACCCGAAACGCGGGCAGGTTCAACCGGTGGGCGATCGCATCGACCGCGTCGGCCATCTCGAGGCCGTCGGCGTACCGGTCGGCCGGATCGAGCGTGGTCGCCCGGGCCACCAGCTCGTCGAATTCGGTTGGGACGCCGTCGATCACGGAGCTCGGCGGCGGGACGTCATGATCGAGGCGCTGATAGGCCACCGCCAGCTGGGAGTCGCCGGTGAACGGGGTGTGGCCGGTCAACAGCTCGTAGGTGAGCACGCCGACGGCGTAGACGTCGCTGGCGGGCCCGGCGTTGCCGTCGCGGACCTGTTCGGGGGACAGGTAGGCGGCCGTGCCCAGAATCACGTTCGTCGAGGTGATCCCGGCTGCGGCGAGGGCACGGACCAGCCCGAAGTCGACCACCTTCACATGGCCGTCGGACGCGATCAGGATGTTCTCCGGTTTGACGTCCCGGTGAACCAGTTCGGCGCGGTGCGCGATTCCCAGCGCCCCCAACACCGGCCGCAGCACCGCCGCGACGGCGTGCGGCGGCATCGGCCCCCGCTCGTCGAGCAACTCGCGCAGGGTACCGCCCTCGACCAGCTCCATCACCAGGAACGGTTGTCCGGCGTCCTGCGGTGTGCCGAAACCTTGGTCGTAGACCGCGACCAAGCCCGGATCCTTGAGTCGGGCGACGGCGCGTGCCTCCAGCTGGAATCGGGTCAGGAACTGCTGATCGCCGGCGTAGCGAAGGTCCATCACCTTCACCGCCACCGGGCGGTCCAGTCGTTCGTCGAGACCGCGGTACACCGTGGAGGTACCGCCGGTGGCGATCCGGGTCCCGACCCGGTACCTGCCGTCCAGCAACGCGCCTTCCAGCGCGTCGGGCCCCCACGTGACAGTCACCTGGTCATGGTAGGTGCGCCGGCGACCGGCGCGACGGTTCTAGACTTCATGTCGTGAGCAGCATTCCGGCCGCCGAAGACGTCCTCGAGCCCGACGAACCGACATTCGACCTGCCCCACGTCGCGCAGATGCTCGGGCTACCGGTCACCAAGGTCCACCAGTACCTGCGCGAAAGCCACCTGATGGCGGTGCGGCGCGACGGCGTGCTGCTGATCCCGCAGCTGTTCTTCACGCAGGACGGCGATGTGGTCAAGAGTTTGCCCGGGCTGTTGTCGGTGCTGGCCGACGGCGGCTACCGCCCGACGGAGATCCTGCGCTGGCTGTTCACCCCGGACTCGTCGCTGTCGTTGACCCACGACGGCGTCAAAGAGGTGGTGGTCAACGCCCGCCCGATCGACGCTCTGCACGCCCATCAGGCCCGCGAGGTTATGCGCCGGGCCCAGGCCATGGCGTACTGAGGGGCGTTCAGGCCGCAGCCGGTTCTTCGGCCGGCTGCCTCAGCCGGTACCAGGCGTACACGGCGCAGCCGGTCGCGCCGATCACATGCAGCCAGGCGTACATGCCGTGTGAACCGTCGGGTTTGAAGATCACCATGATCCAGGTCGAGGCCGCGGCGATGGCGGCGATGGCCCCGGATGAGCGAACTACGGTGGCGGCCACCGCCAGCGGCCAGGTGTAATACCAGGGCAGTGCGGCCGGCACGAACAACACCATCACCAGCGTGGCCCAGGCGATCCCGGAGACCGCGGCGCGATCGTCGCGGCGTGATCGCCACCAGATCACCGGAAGTGCCACAGCGATCACCCCGACCCCGACGATTCGGGAGACGTGCAGCACCGCATAGAAGTTGAGCGACCCGACAGGGGTCAGGAAGGCGTGCAGGAGGTTGGCGACGGCAGTCGGGATGGTCAGCCAGTTGATGATCTTGACGTTGCCGGCCAGCAGCGCGGTCAACCAGCCCAGGCCCACCCCGGCCAGCGCCGACAGCACCGCGAAGACGGCGACGACGATCACCGCCGAGGCAGCCGCGGCCGCCGCGAACGCCGCCACCGGCGAGTAGCCGCGGCGTTGATGCAGCCGCCGCATCCATATCCAGACCAGGAACGGCAATGCGATCACCGCCGTCGCCTTCACCGCCGCTGCCACCGCCAGCAGTGCCACCCCGGCCAGTGGGCGGTCCATGAGGGTCAGGGCGATACCGGCCACCATCAGGCCGACCATCAGCATCTCGTTGTGGACCCCGCCCATCAGGTGGATGATCACCAGCGGGTTGAGCACCGCCAGGAACAGCGCCGCCGGGCCGGTGCCCCCGACTCGCCGGGCCACCTGCGGCGCGGCCCACATCAGCAGCGCAAGCCCGGGCAGCATGCACAGGCGCAACACCATGGTGCCGACCACCACGTTGTTGCCCACCACCATCGTGACGAGTTTGGCGATCAGGATGAACGCCGGCCCATACGGTGCGGTGGTGGCCGCCCAGATCGGGCTGACATTCTCCAGCAGAGAGTTGGGGTTGGCGACCGGGCCGACCTGATACGGGTCGAAGCCGTCACGCAGCAGCGCGCCCTGGGCGAGGTAGGAGTAGGTGTCGCGGCTGAACACCGGAACCGACAGCAGAAGCGGGGCCAACCAGAACCCGGTGGTGACGATCAGGGTGTATTCGCTTGCGGTGCGGTCGATCACCCGTCGGCCCAGGCCGAACCAGGCCAGCAACATCACCGCGACTCCGGTCCACAACAGTGCCGTGGACAGCACCAGCCCGTGGCCGAAACGCAGCCAGGACAGGTGCAGCGACTCCAGCACCGGATCGTGGACGCGGGTGCTGCCGGCGCCGAGCCCGCCGACCGTGATCAGCATTGCGCCCACGCAGCCGAGCCAGGCCGCGCCGGCTTCCTCGCTGGTGGCGAACCGGCGCAGTCGGGTCAGCCATCGGATGGGATCGGCTGCAGCCGTTGACGTCTCAGGCATGGGGGCTCCGGGGCGGTTCAGGCGGTTCGGTCGGCGACCCGGCGGGCCAGGTCGGTCAGTCCGGCTTTGGCGGCGTCGTCGATCGGCGCGGCGGCCAGCGCGTCCATGGCACGGCGCGTCAGCTCATCGATCCGGGTTTCGACTGCTGCCAGGGCGCCCACCGATTCGAAGATGCCGCAGAGCTCCCGGACCTCGGTGTCGGTCAGTGCCGTGCCGATCGAGGCGCGCAGCTGTTGAGCGGCCGCCGGATCGGATCGGTCGGCCCGGGTGACCGCCTCGGCCACCAGCACGGTGCGTTTGCCCGAGCGCAGGTCGTCGCCGGACGGTTTGCCGGTGACCGCGGGATCACCGAACACCCCCAGCACGTCGTCGCGCAGTTGGAACGCCACGCCCAGATCGGTGCCGAGTTCTGAGAACAGGGTCGCGATGTCGGGCCGGTCGTCGGCGGCGGCGGCGCCGAGCTGCAGTGGGCGCACCACGGTGTATGAGGCGGTCTTGTAGGTGTTGACCGTCATCGCCGACGCGATCGACTCGACTCCGCTGGATTCGGCAACGATGTCGAGGTACTGGCCGCCGAGCACCTCGGTGCGGATGTCCGACCAGACCCGCCGGACGCGGCGCCGAGCCGCGGGCGGCAGATCGGCCTCGGCGACGATGTCGTCAGCCCAGACCAGCGCCAGATCACCCACCAGAATGGCGGCCGAGAGCCCGAACTGATCGGCCGAGCCCCGCCACCGGCGGGTGCGGTGCAGTTCGGCGAACTTGCGGTGGGTGGTCGGGCTGCCGCGCCGGGTCGCCGAGGCGTCGATCACGTCGTCGTGCACCAGCGCGCACGCATGCAGCAGTTCCAGCGAGGAGAACAGCAGCAGTTCGCCGTCGTCGGCGTCGCGGCCGGTGAGCGCGCGCCAGCCCCAGTACGCGAACGCCGGGCGCAGACGCTTACCGCCGCTGAGCACGAACTCTTCGAGGCCGGTGACCAGGTCGTGGTAGTCCTCGCCCATGTACGCGGTCTCGTCGTGACGTGTGCGCAGGTAGCAGCGCAACTGCTCGGTGACGGCGCCGGCCAGCTCGATCGCTGACGGTGCGGCTGTGTCGCTCAGCGCCGCGCCCCTTTCTTCTTTGGCCCGGTCCGGGGCGGGCCCCGGCGTGCGTTCAGCGTAAAGTGTGCCACCACGCCCGGGGGGGGATTGGCGACCGGCGGCGCCGCTCCTGCTTCAGTGGGCGCCCTACCACCCTTTGATGAGGAGCAACCTCGTGACCATGAACACCGTCGCACTCGAGCTGGTGCCGCCGAATGTCGACCGCGGTCTCGGGTACGCCGTCGAGGAGGCCCACAAGGTTCTGCGGTGCGCCGACGAGGCCGGTATCGAGGGCCGGATCCGGCACATCCTGATGCCGAGCATGATCGCCGAGGACGACGACCGGCCGATCGAGATGAAGCCCAAGCTCGACGTGCTCGACTTCTGGCGGGCCATCACCCCGGAGCTGCCCGACATGGCTGGGTTGTGCACCCAGGTCACCGCGTTCTCCGACGAGACGACGCTGCGTGCCCGGCTGGGGGAGATGACCACCGCCGGCATCGAGGGCGTGGTGTTCGTCGGGGTGCCCCGGACCATGGCCGACGGCGAGGGCTCGGGAGTGCCGCCCACCGATGCGTTGGCGACGTTTCGGGCGGACGTGCCCAACCGCGGCGTCATCCTGATCCCCACCCGCACCGAGGAGATCGGCCGGTTCAACTTCAAGTGCGAGCGCGGCGCGACGTTCGGGTTGTGCCAGCTGCTGTACTCCGATGCGATCGTGCCGTTTCTGACCGAGTTCGCCCGGCACAGCGATGCGCGCCCGGAGATTCTGCTGTCGTTCGGTTTCGTGCCGACGTTCGAGAACCGGGTCGGGCTGATCAACTGGCTGATCCAGGACCCGGGCAATGCGGCGGTGGCCGCCGAGCAGGAGTTCGTCATGAAGCTCGCCGCCAGTGAACCCGAGCAGCGCCGCACGCTCATGCTCGACCTCTACAAGCGGGTGATCGACGGAGTCGCCGACCTCGGCTTCCCGCTGAGCATTCATCTGGAGGCGACCTACGGGGTGTCCGGGGCGGCCTTCACCACGTTCGCGCAGATGCTCGAGTACTGGTCGCCTTAGTCGTCGGCCGGGGCGCGCAACCGGGGCGAACGATCCCGGCCGAGCCAGGCGATCAGCGCCACCCCGCCGGCGGCGACCAGCGTGGACAGCGCCAGCCACAGTGCGGCGTGCACGAAGGAGCGGGTGCTGGGATCGGTGTAGCGGGCCTGGGCGCTCATCGTGCTCACCACGCCCGGCTTGAGTTTCCAGCGCACCATGTCGGTATTGATGTATTCGCCGTTGGTGGAGGTCACCTCGCCGGGGAACGCGACGGTCAGCTCGACGTCGGCCTCCGGGTCGTTCAGTGAGGTGAGGTCCACCCGGCCCTCCAGGATCACCAGGTTGCCGGCCCGGCGCAGGGCGAGGTTGACGCCGGCCGCGTCGCGGTTCATTTCGGCCAGCTGCGGCAGTTCGGCGAAGGTCAGGTCGGAGAACACCGCCTGGGAGCCGACGTAGCCGTCGCGCTTGTAGCTCGAAATCGAGACCTTCTGCGGGAACGGCAGGTCGGCGCTGAGCTTGGGGCCGGTGTCGGCGTCATTGCGCGGTACCGCGGCGACGACGATCTGGCCCGACACCTGGTCGTCGGCGGAGACGGTGATGCTGGCTTTGATCCGTACGCACCCAACCGTCATCGGCGCCGTGAGCAACAACAGGCCGGCGATCGCGAGCAGTCGTCGGGTTGCGGTGAACCGTCGGACGGGCGTGGGGGAATGCCGTACATGCACGGACGTCATCGTGCCAGACCCGGCGGTTCAGCGAGGCGCTGACGGTGGGGCGGACGGCTGTTCCAGCGGCAGGGTTCGGCCCAGGATGGCGAATGGCCGGGGATCTCCGGTGAAGTTGTGGCCACGGATGACGTCGACGAATCCCAGCCGGCGGTAGAGCCGCCAGGCGCGGTTGCGCTCGCCGCTGATCTCCGGTGTCGACAGCAGCACGTTGGCCTCCGGCCGCCCCGACAGCAGTCGCCGCGCGAGCGCCTCGCCCAGGCCGTCGCCCTGTGCACTAGGTATGACGTGCAGTTCGGTCAGCTCGAAGTAGTTGGTCATCAGCAGGGTGATGTCGGATTGGGGCACGCCCCGGCGCCGGAGGCCGAGCACCACCTGCTGCTGCCACCACTGGTCGGATGACCCGCTGTAGCCATAGGCGACCCCGAGTAGATCGGTGTCCTCCACGGCGGCCACCGCCCGCCAGCCGCGCCGGCGGGTGTGCTCCAGCCACATCGCGGCCCGCTGGTTCTCGGTGCCCGGCGGATACCCCATGGCCGTGACGTACACGCGCAGTGCCTCGCCGAGGCGCTCGGCCATCCCTTCGGGGGGCAGGTCGATGAGGAGTCTCGGCAACGTGCAGGGTCCTCTCCCGGTCGATGATCACGAATGCGCGGCTACAATTGAACGAAGCCTGTGGTACGACGCAGGCCGACCTCGTATTATCAGTGTTAGTTGCCCGCATCGATGACGTATCCACGCGGCGGGCAGTGATTTTTTGTGACCGGTCGTCGACAAGGAGGGACGAATGCCACTCTCCGATCATGAGCAGCGCATGCTCGATGAGATCGAGAGCGCCCTCTATGCGGAGGACCCGAAGTTCGCGTCCAGCGTTCGCGGGGGCGGATTGCGCACGCCCACCACCCGACGTCGGGTGCAGGGCTTGGTGCTGTTCGTGGTGGGCTTGTTGATGCTGGTCTCGGGCATCCCGTTCTATGCGACGGTCAACCCCGGTTTCTTGATCGTGAGCGTGGTGGGCTTCGTGGTCATGTTCGCCGGCGTGGTGTTCGCGATCACCGGGAATCAATCCGTCCACGAGGCCGCGCCGAAGGGCAGCGGCGGTCCACAGCGCCGGGTCAAGGGCGGCAGCGGCACCTTCGCCAGTCGCATGGAAGACCGGTTCCGCCGCCGTTTCGAGCCGTAACCCACATTTGACGTGAAAGGGCAGCCCCGCGGGGCTGCCCTTTTCTGTGCGCCGGGCACCGGGGCCTCCCAGTGAGCCCCACCGTTCTCCGCCTCCGACCCCTCCATCCCGGCGAGTGTGCGTTCTCGTCGGAATGCCAGCCGTCGAGGCGAGAAAACCGCTCACTCGGCGTCGTTCCCGCTTCTGGGGGTCGGTCCAATGGTGGGCGCGCCCCCTACCCCCGCCCCACTGGGCCCCACCGTCGGGCCCCACTCGTCCCCACTTCCTCCCCACTGGGTTCGACCAGGCGTTTTCTGCCGTCGACGCACTGGTTGCGCCCGGCTCAAACCGGTATCAACGCCCAGGAGTGGGGAGCGGGGGCAACTTGTGCCCTAGAAATGGTGCGTAGTGGGTCAAAGTGGGGTATCGTGGGCTAACGTTGTTGACTTGAGGGGGAGGTGCCCAATGTTTCTCGGCACCTACACGCCCAAGCTCGACGACAAGGGGCGGCTGACACTGCCCGCCAAGTTCCGCGACGCACTGGCAGGGGGGTTGATGGTCACCAAGAGCCAAGACCACAGCCTGGCCGTGTACCCGCGGGCCGAGTTCGAGCAGGTGGCGCGCCGGGCGGCCAGCGCATCGCGCAGCAACCCCGACGCCCGGGCCTTCCTGCGCAACCTGGCCGCGGCCACCGATGAGCAGCACCCCGACGGCCAAGGCCGGATCACGCTGTCGGCCGACCACCGCCGCTACGCCAACCTGTCCAAGGAGTGCGTGGTGATCGGATCGGTCGACTATCTCGAGATCTGGGACGCCCAGGCGTGGAACGACTACCAGCAGACCCATGAAGAGAACTTCTCCGCGGCCAGCGATGAAGCACTCAGCGACATCATCTGAGGCGCCCGCCCGTGCCTCGTGGCCTCTGTCCGAACCGACCCTGACGTACTTCCCCAACGTCAGGTTCGTGCAGTCGGGCAGGGACCTCGAGGCAGGGGCCCGACGATCGCAAGCGCGGCGGAGCCGGACGTTGCGGATCGACGGCAGATTGCGGCGAATCTGCCAGAGCGGACGGGGAGGTGTTGCGGTGGCCGAGCAGGGTGAATTCGGGCACGTGCCGGTCCTGCTGGAGCGTTGCGTCGAGCTGCTGGCTCCCGCATTGACCCGGGTGTCTCCCGACGGATCGGGTGCGACGCTGGTGGACGCCACACTGGGCGCCGGCGGGCACGCCGAACGATTCCTCGCCGACTTTCCCGGCCTGCGGCTGATCGGCCTGGACCGCGACCCCACCGCCCTGGACATCGCCGGTAATCGCTTGTCGCGTTTCGCTGATCGCCTCACCACGGTGCGCACCCGCTACGACGGGATCGCCAACGCGCTGACGGAATCGGGGCTTGCCGCCACCGGCTCGATCGACGGCGTGCTGTTCGATCTGGGTGTCTCGTCGATGCAGCTCGACCGGGTCGAGCGGGGATTCTCCTACTCCCACGACGCCCCGTTGGACATGCGGATGGATCCGCAAGGCGAGCTGACGGCCGCCGACATTCTCAACACCTATGACGCGGCTGCGCTCACCGACATCCTGCGCCGCTACGGCGAGGAGCGTTTCGCGTCCCGGATCGCAACGCGCATCGTCCGCCGTCGGGAGCAGACGCCGTTCACCTCGACCGGCGAGCTGACCGCACTTCTCTACGAGGCGATTCCGGCGCCGGCTCGGCGTACCGGCGGGCATCCGGCGAAGCGGACCTTCCAGGCGCTGCGGATCGCCGTCAACGGTGAACTCGACTCGTTGCGCGCTGCGGTTCCGGCCGCGCTGAACGCCCTGGTGGTGGGTGGGCGCATCGCGGTGATGGCCTACCAATCGCTGGAGGACCGGATCGTCAAGCAGGTGTTCGCCGCGGCGACCGCGTCCCGCACGCCGGCCGGCCTGCCGGTCGAATTGCCTGGTGACGAAGCAAGATTCACGGCGCTGACGCGTGGCGCCGAGCAGGCTGAACCGGATGAGATCGAGCGGAACCCGCGGGCCGGTTCGGTCCGGCTGCGGGCCGCCCAGCGGGTGCAGGCCGGGCTGATCGTGGCACCGAGGGGGAGATGATGGCGACCAAGCGCAAGCCCGCGCAGCGGCAGGGTGACCGCCGCCGGGGTCCCGAGGGCGCAACCCGCGCCGGGTCGCGCCGGGCGGGTGACACCGCAGCGAACCGGCGGATCCGCCGGCCGCACGCGACGGCCACCGCGCCGGGCCGCGAAACCCGGCCGCGGTCCGGACCGCAGAACACCGCTGGCCCGCGCCCCGACGCCCGGCCGGCGCCGCCGAAGAGCACCAAGCAGGCCAAGGCGCGCGCCAAGGCGCGAAAGGCCAAGGCTCCCAAGGTAGTACGCGTACCGTTGCGTGAACGCCTGATCACCCGGCTGGCCTCGGTCGACCTGCGCCCGCGCACGCTTGCGGCCAAGGTCCCGTTCGTCGTGCTGATCATCGGTGCGCTCGGCATCGGGCTGGGGATCACATTGTGGCTCTCGACGGACGCCGCCGAACGCTCCTATCAGTTGGGCAGCATCAAGGAACGCAATCGCGTTCTGCTGCAGCAGAAGGAAGCCCTCGAACGCGACGTGCTCACCAAAGAGTCCGCGCCCGCACTTGCCGAGGCGGCCCGCGAACTGGGCATGATTCCGACCCGCGACACCGCGCATCTGGTCCAGGACCCGGTGGGCAACTGGGTGGTCGTCGGGGTTCCCAAGCCCGCCGAAGGTGTGCCGCCGCCGCCGCTGAACACCAAGCTGCCCGACGACCGGCCGACGCCTGCTGAGGTGCCGGTTCGGGTGCCGGTCGCCGTCGCCAAGCCGCCGGCTCCGCATCTGCCCGACGCCGGGATGCCGCCGGCCGGTGTGCCCGGTGCCCCCCTGACCATTCCCGGCCTGTCCGGGACGCCGCTGCTCGGTCCGGCGCCGGGACCCGGGGTGGACACCCTGCCGGTCGCCGTGCTGCCGGGGCCGGTGTCGCCGCCCGAGTCGGTTCTGCCGCCGGGGCAGGTGCTGCCGCCCGAGTCCGTTCTGCCGCCCGCGGCCGTCCTGCCGCCGGAGGCCGTTCTACCGCCCGAGCCGCTGCCTGGGCCGCCTGACGCGGTGGTGGTGCCGGCGGCGCCCGGAGCGCTGCGATGAGACGGCCCGGCTCGGCGAAAGCCCCCAAGCAGTCCAAGGCTCCGAAAGGGGCAGTGGCAGAGGGGCGTTCGGCGCGGGACCGTCGTACCCGCACGGCGACCGAACTGGGCGGGCGCAGCGCGTCATTTGCCTTCCGGCAGCGCATCGGCAATGCCGTCATCCTGCTGGTGCTGGCGCTGGCGGCGGCACAGCTGTTCTATCTGCAGGTGCCCGAAGCCTCCGGGCTGCGGGCCGAAGCTGCCGGGCAGCTCAAGGTCACCGATGTCGAGCCGGCCATGCGCGGCGACATCGTCGACCGCAACGGCGATAAGCTGGCGTTCACCATCGAGGCCCGCGCGCTGACCTTCCAGCCGATCAAGGTGGGCAAGATGCTCGCCGAGGCGAAGAAGAAGAGCGCCGCCGCCCCCGACCCGGAGCGCCGGCTACAGGAGATCGCCAAGGAGATCGCCCAGCGACTCGGCGACAAGACCGACTCCGCGAAGCTGCTCAAGAAGCTGCACAGCAAAGAGACGTTCGTCTATCTGGCCCGCGCCGTCGACCCGGCGCTGGCCGAGGCGATCAGCGACAAGTTCCCGGAGGTCGGCAGCGAACGCCAGGACCTGCGGCAGTATCCAGGCGGGTCGCTGGCGGCCAATATCGTCGGCGGCATCGACTGGGACGGCCACGGCCTGCTGGGCCTGGAGGACTCGATGGACGCCGTGCTGGCCGGAACCGACGGGTCGGTCACCTACGACCGCGGCTCCGACGGAGTGGTGATTCCGGGCAGTTACCGCAACCGGCACCGGGCGGTCAATGGGTCCACAGTCCAGCTCACCCTCGATGACGACATCCAGTTCTATGTCCAGCAGCAAGTGCAGCAGGCCAAGAACGTCACAGGTTCCCGCAACGTCACGGCGGTGGTGCTGGATGCCAAGACCGGTGAGGTGCTGGCGATGGCCGGCGACAACACCTTCGACCCGTCGCAGGACATCGGCCGCCAGGAGGACCGCCAACTCGGCAATCTCGCGGTGTCGACGCCGTTCGAGCCGGGCTCGGTGAACAAGATCGTCACCGCGGCATCGGTGATCGAGTACGGCCTGTCCAACCCCGACGAGGTCCTGCAGGTTCCCGGCTCCATCAACGTCGCCGACGTCACCGTCGGTGACGCCTGGGAGCACGGCGTCGCGCCCTACACCACCACCGGGATCTTCGGTAAGTCCTCCAACGTGGGCACCCTGATGCTGGCGCAGCGGGTGGGGCCGGAGCGCTGGTTCGACATGGTGGGGAAGTTCGGACTCGGGCAGCGCACCGGCGTGGGGCTGCCCGGGGAGAGCGCCGGGCTGGTGCCGCCGGTCGACCAATGGTCGGGCAGCTCGTTCGCGAACCTGCCTATCGGTCAAGGTCTTTCGATGACACTGCTGCAGATGGCCGGCATGTACCAGGCGATCGCCAACGACGGGGTGCGGATCGCGCCGCGCATCGTCAAGTCGACCGTCGCCCCCGACGGCACCCGCACCGAGGAGCCGAGGCCCGAAGGCGTCCAGGTGGTCTCCGCCACGACGGCTCAGACCGTGCGCAACATGCTGCGGTCGGTGGTGCAGCGCGACCCGACCGGCGTCCAGCAGGGCACCGGTTGGCAGGCCGCCGTGGACGGTTACCAGATCGCCGGAAAGACCGGCACCGCGCAGCAGATCAACTCCGGTTGCGGCTGCTACTACGACGACGTCTACTGGATCACGTTCGCCGGGATGGCTCCCGCCGAGAATCCGCGCTACGTGATCGGGCTGATGATGGACAACCCGCACCGGGCCGCTGACGGTTCACCCGGTACCTCGGCCGCGCCGCTGTTCCACAACATCGCCGCCTGGCTGTTGCAGCGCCACAATGTGCCGCTGTCTCCGGATCCGGGACCACCGCTGCTCCTGCAGGCGATGTAACCGGTCGGACTGGTCGAGCCGGGCAATGGGGGACCCGGCGCCGAAAGTCGGATCGCCTGCGCCGTTGTTGCCGCCCGGCTGGGTAGTCTCAGGTCCGATCCAGAGGAGTTGATCGCAGCGGACGGAGGTGACGGCGGTGTCTGCCGCAATGCGCCCAGATGTCGGTGGAGGCACGCCGTTGCCGGAGCTGGCCGCCCGGATCGGGGCGGTCGCGGTGACCGGTGAGGTGGTGCCGCCGCTGCCGATCACCGGTTTGACCCTGCGGGCTCAGGACGTGCAGCCCGGTGACCTGTTCGCCGCGCTGCCCGGCGCCAAGACCCACGGCGCGCGGTTCGTCGCCGATGCGGTGGCGCGCGGTGCGGTGGCGATACTCTCCGACGGAGCTGGAGTCACCGAGATCGGGAGTGCCGCAACGGCACCCGGTATACCCGTGGTGGTGCACCCGGCCCCGCGTGCGGTGCTCGGGGAGCTGGCCGCCGCGGTTTACGGGCACCCCTGTGAACGCCTGGGCCTGATCGGGATCACCGGAACATCCGGCAAGACCACCACCGCCTATCTGGTCGAGGCCGGGCTGCGCGCCGCCGGCCGCACCGCCGGGCTGATCGGCACGGTCGGCGTCCGGATAGACGGGGTCGACCTGCCCAGTGCGCTGACCACCCCGGAGGCCCCGGCGCTGCAGGCGCTGCTGGCGCTGATGGCCCAGCGCGGGGTGGACACCGCGGTCATGGAGGTGTCGAGTCACGCGCTGAGCCTGGGCCGGGTGGACGGATCGCGGTTCGCGGTGGGCGGCTTCACCAACCTGTCCCGCGACCACCTGGACTTCCACCCGACCATGGCCGACTACTTCGAGGCCAAGGCACGGCTGTTCGACCCGGCGTCGCCGTTGCACGCCGCCGTGTCGGTGGTCTGTGTCGACGACGAGGCCGGTGCGGCGATGGCCGCGCGTGCGGCGTCGCCGGTGACCGTCAGTGCGACGGGCCGCCCGGCGGAGTGGCGCCTGGAATCGGTTGACGCCGGTTCGGGGCCGGCTGCTCAAGAGTTCACCGTGGTCGATCCCGCCGGCGTGCACCACCTGATCGGCATCGGTCTTCCCGGCGACTACAACATCGCCAACTGCCTTGTGGCGCTGGCAATTCTGGACTCGGTCGGTGTCTCCCCGGAACAGGCCGCGCCCGGATTGCGCGATGCTCGGGTGCCCGGACGCATGGAGCCCGTCGACCGCGGTCAGAGTTTCCTGGCGCTGGTCGACTACGCGCACAAGCCGGGTGCGCTGGAGGCGGTGTTGACCACGCTGCGCGGCGAACTGGCGGACACCGATGGTCGGCTGGCCGTGGTGTTCGGTGCCGGCGGGGACCGCGACCACGGCAAGCGCACCCCGATGGGACAGATCGCCGCGGAACTCGCCGACCTGGTCGTCGTCACCGACGACAACCCGCGCAGCGAGGACCCCGCCGACATCCGCCGGACCATCCTGGCCGGGGCCCAAGCCGGTTCGGCGCAGACGGTCGAGATCGGCGACCGCCGGACCGCCATCGAGTACGCGGCGGGCTGGGCGCGTCCCGGCGACGTGGTGCTGATCGCCGGCAAGGGCCATGAGACCGGGCAGACCGCCGGCGGGCAGACCCAACCGTTCGACGATCGCGTCGAACTCGCCGCGGTGCTGGAGCGGCTCGGATGATCGAGCTGAGCCTCACCGAGATCGCCGATATCGTCGGTGGCCGGTTGGCCGACGTCACCGCCGACGCTGCCGCGAACACCTACATCACCGGCACGGTGGAGTTCGATTCCCGCCGGATCACGCCGGGATCGTTGTTTCTGGCGCTGCCGGGTGCGCGCGCCGACGGCCACGACCACGCGGCCGCCGCGGTGGACGCCGGTGCGGTGGCGGTGCTTGCCGCGCGCCCGGTCGGGGTGCCGGCCATCGTTGTAGATCCAGCCGAACCCGCATCTTTCAGCCGGTCCGGCGCGCTGGAACACGACGACGAGGCCGGATCCGGTGCCGCCGTGCTGGCCGCCCTGGCCTCTCTGGCCGCGGCGGTGGCCGCCAGGCTGGTGGCCCGCGGGCTGAGAATCGTCGGCGTCACCGGATCGTCGGGCAAGACCTCCACCAAGGACCTGATCGCCGCGGTACTGGCGCCGCTGGGCCAGGTGGTGGCCCCGCCCGGCTCGTTCAACAACGAACTGGGCCACCCGTGGACGGTGCTGCGCGCCGATGAGGACACCGACTTTCTGGTGCTGGAACTCTCGGCGCGGCATCGCGGCAATATCGCCGCGCTGGCGGCCATCGCGCCGCCGCAGGTGGCGGTGGTGCTCAACGTCGGAACCGCGCACCTGGGTGAGTTCGGTTCGCGGCAGGCGATAGCCGACACCAAAGCCGAACTCGCCCAAGCTGTTCCGGAGTCCGGCGTGGTGATCCTCAACGTCGACGATTCGGCGGTGGCAGCGATGGCCGACAAGACCGATGCCCGGGTGGTGCGAGTCAGCCGCGCCCCCGCCGATGTGTGGGCCGGCCCGGTGGCGCTCGACGAGCTGGCCCGCCCGCGCTTCACCCTGCACGCCGGCGCGCGCGGTGAGGCCGAGATAGCGCTCGGAGTTTCCGGCGAGCACCAGGTCGGCAACGCGCTGTGTGCGGCCGCCGTCGCGCTGGAATGCGGTGCCACCCCACAGCAGGTGGCCACCGCCCTGGCCTCTGCCGGACCGGCGTCGCAGCACCGCATGCACGTCAGCACCCGCGTCGACGGGGTGACGGTTATCGACGACGCCTACAACGCCAATCCCGACTCCATGCGCGCGGCATTGCAGGCGCTGGTCTGGATCGCCCGCGGCGAGGGGGTGACGGAGCGGCGCAGCTGGGCGGTGCTCGGGGAGATGGCTGAGCTGGGCGAGGACGCGATATCCGAGCATGACCGCATCGGACGGCTGGCGGTGCGCTTAGATGTGTCTCGTCTGATAGTGGTCGGAGTGGGGAGATCGATGGGCGCGATGCACCACGGCGCGGTCATGGAGGGGTCGTGGGGCTCGGAAGCGACGGCGGTAGACGACGTCGACGCCGCCCTGGCCCTGTTGCGTGCCGAACTCGAACCCGGCGACGTGGTGCTGGTCAAGGCGTCCAACTCGGCCGGGCTGACCGCTCTGGCTGACGCGCTGACCAGCGAGGATCGAGGGGATCGCGGATGATAATGATCCTGGTCGCGGCCGGTGTCGCGTTGTTGGTGGCGATCCTGCTGACCCCGGTGCTGATCCGGCTGTTCACCAAGCAGGGGTTCGGGCAGGAGATCCGCGAGGACGGCCCGGCCAGCCACCAGAGCAAGCGCGGCACACCGTCGATGGGTGGCGTTGCGATCGTGGCTGGGCTGTGGGCGGGTTATCTGACCGCGCAGCTGGCCGGCCTGGTGTTCTACGGTACCGGGCCGACGGCCTCGGGCCTGCTGGTGCTGGGCCTGGCCACCGCGTTGGGGGTGGTGGGCTTCATCGACGACCTGATCAAGATCCGCCGGTCGCGCAACCTGGGCCTGAACAAGACCGCCAAGACCGTCGGGCAGGTCACCGCGGCCACCCTGTTCGGTCTGCTGGTACTCGGCTTCCGCAACGGTTCGGGCCTGACGCCGGGATCCCAGCAGCTGTCCTACGTGCGCGAAATCGCCACCGTCACGTTGCCGGCGGCGGTGTTCGTGCTGTTCGTCATCCTGATCGTCAGTGCCTGGTCGAACGCGGTGAACTTCACCGACGGCCTCGACGGGCTGGCGGCGGGGTCCATGGCGATGGTCAGCGGCGCTTACGTGCTGATCACCGTCATGCAGCACCGCAACGCGTGTGCGATAGCACCCGAGCTGGGCTGCTACAACGTCCGCGATCCGCTGGACCTGGCGCTGATCGCCGCGGCGACCGCGGGCGCCTGCATCGGATTCCTATGGTGGAACGCCGCGCCGGCGAAGATCTTCATGGGCGACACCGGCTCGCTGGCACTGGGCGGGATCATCGCCGGGTTGTCGATCACCACCCGCACCGAGATTCTCGCGGTGGTGCTCGGCGGGCTGTTCGTCGCCGAGATCACCTCGGTGGTGGTGCAGATCGTGGCGTTCCGCAGCACCGGCCGCCGGGTGTTCCGGATGGCGCCGTTCCATCACCACTTCGAGCTGGCGGGCTGGGCCGAGACCACGGTGATCATCCGGTTCTGGCTGCTGACCGCCATCGCCTGCGGGCTGGGTGTCTCGATGTTCTACGGCGAGTGGTTCACCGCCGTCGGAGGCTGACGTGCTGGGTCCGCTGTCCGCGGGGGCACGGGTGCTCGTCACCGGCGCGGGGGTGACCGGCCGGGCGGTATGCAGCGCGCTGGCGCCGCTGGGGGTGGACCTGAGCCTGTGCGACGACAACGCCGCCGCCCTGGGTTCGTTCACCGAGGTCACCACCTTGAGCCCGGCTGCGGCCGCGGCGCGGATCACCGACTACGCCGTGGTGGTCACCAGCCCCGGGTTCGCCCCCGACACACCGGTGCCGGCCGCGGCGGCCCAGGCCGGGGTACCGGTCTGGGGGGATGTCGAACTGGCGTGGCGCCTGGACGCCGCCGGGCACTACGGCCCGCCGCGGCGCTGGCTGGTGGTGACCGGCACCAACGGCAAGACCACCACCACCTCGATGCTGTACGCCATGCTGACCGCCGCCGGCCGAACCGCGCAGTTGTGCGGCAACATCGGCGACCCGGTGCTGGACGTCCTCGGTGAGCCCGCCGAACTGCTGGCCGTCGAGTTGTCCAGCTTCCAGCTGCACTGGGCTCCGTCGGTGCGGCCGGAGGCCGGCGCGGTACTCAACATCGCCGAAGACCACCTGGACTGGCACGGCAGCATGGCCGCCTACACCGCCGACAAGGCGCGCGCGCTGAGCGGCCGGGTGGCAGTGGTCGGGATGGACGACGCGCATGCGGCAGCACTGCTGGGCTCGGTGCCCGCGCCGGTGCAGGTGGGTTTCCGGCTCGGCGAGCCGGCGCCCGGTGAGCTCGGCGTCATCGACGGCATGCTGGTGGACCGGGCATTCGCGGACCGCCTGGTGCTGGCGCCGGTGTCGTCGATCCCGGTGCCCGGGCCGGTCGGGGTGCTCGACGCGCTGGCCGCCGCCGCGCTGGCCCGCGCCGTGGACGTGCCGGCCGAGGCGGTCGCCGATGCGCTGGCGTCGTTCCAGGTCGGGCGGCATCGCGCCGAATTGGTGGTGGTGGCCGACGGTGTCAGCTACGTCGACGACTCCAAGGCCACCAACCCGCATGCCGCCCAGGCGTCGGTGCTGGCCTATCCGCGGGTGGTGTGGGTGGCCGGTGGGTTGCTCAAGGGTGCATCCGTCGATGCCACCGTGGCCGCGGTCGCCGGTCACCTGGCCGGTGCGGTGCTGATCGGCCGTGATCGAGGCGAGGTTGCCAAGGCGTTATCACGACACGCGCCGGATGTCCCCGTCGTCCATGTTGTGACAGGCGAGGATATTGGTATGGGTGATACTGCCGTGTCTCCAGTTACTTGTGTGACACAAGTAGCTGACGGGTCCGACGAGACGTTGAGCTCGCGGGTGATGACGGCCGTGGTTGCCGCAGCCCGTGACTTGGCCCAGCCCGGGGACACCGTGCTGCTGGCCCCGGCGGGTGCCTCCTTCGACCAGTTCTCCGGGTACGGCGCCCGGGGTGATGCGTTCGCGGCCGCCGCGCGTGCGGCGGCAGGATCGGTGTGATCGGCCTGTTGGCCCGGCTGCGGCGGTCTGATCCCGCAGCCGCCGCCACCGACGGGGCCACCGCCGACAAGCCCACCAAATCCGAGCCACGCACCCGCGTCGGGGCCTGGCTGGGCCGGCCGATGACATCGTTTCACCTGATCATCGCCTTGGCCGCCCTGCTGACCACGCTGGGCCTGATCATGGTGCTGTCGGCCTCCGGGGTGGAGTCCTACGGCGTCGACGGCTCGCCGTGGCGGATCTTCGCCAAGCAGGTGCTGTGGACGGTTATCGGGCTCTTCGGCTGCTACGTGGCCCTGCGCATGCCGGTACGGTTCATGCGCCGCACCGCTTTTGCCGGCTACGCGTTCACCATCGTGCTGCTGGTGCTGGTGCTCATCCCCGGCATCGGCACCCTGTCCAACGGTTCCCGGGGCTGGTTCGTCGTCTACGGCTTCTCCATGCAGCCCTCGGAGCTGGCCAAGATCGCCTTCGCCATCTGGGGCGCGCACCTGTTGGCCAGCCGGCGCATGGATCGAGCCACCCTGAGCGAGATGCTGGTCCCGCTGGTGCCGGCGGCCGGGGTCGCACTGGTGCTGATCGTGATCCAGCCCGACCTGGGGCAGACCGTCTCGCTGGGCATCATCCTGCTGGCGTTGCTGTGGTACGCCGGGCTGCCGTTGCGGGTGTTCGGCACGTCGCTGGCCGCGATCGTCGCCGCCGCCGCGATCATGGCCGTCACCGAGGGTTACCGTTCCGACCGGGTGCGGTCGTGGCTCGACCCCGACTCCGATCTGCTGGGCGCCGGCTATCAGGCGCGCCAGGCGAAGTTCGCGCTGGCCAACGGGGGTATCTTCGGCGACGGTCTGGGCCAGGGCACGGCCAAGTGGAACTACCTGCCCAACGCGCACAACGACTTCATCTTCGCGATCATCGGTGAGGAGCTGGGGTTCATCGGCGGGTTCGGGCTGCTGGCGCTGTTCGGGCTGTTCGCCTACACCGGCATGCGTATCGCCCGTCGCTCCGCCGACCCGTTCCTGCGGCTGCTGACGGCCACCACCACCATGTGGGTGATCGGCCAGTCGTTCATCAACGTCGGCTATGTGATCGGGCTGCTGCCGGTCACCGGAATCCAGCTGCCGTTGATCTCTGCCGGCGGAACGTCAACGGCCACAACGCTGTTCATGATCGGCATCATGGCCAATGCGGCGCGCCACGAGCCGGAGGCGGTCGCGGCGCTGCGGGCCGGCCGGGACGACCGGATGAACCGGATTCTGCGGCTGCCGCTGCCCGAGCCCTACGCGCCGACCCGGGTCGAGGCACTGCGCGACCGGCTGCGGTCCCGGCCACAGTCGGAGGGAAAGCAGCGCGGCGGTAAGCGGCCGCCGGCGCGTTCGGCCGGGCAGCGCGGCACCGCCAAGGCGACCAAGCGGGCGGTGCCTCGTGGCGCCGAGCGCGCAGGGCAAAATGGTGGCGGCCGGCGTCGCGTCGGCTCGCGTCCCACCGGTGGACGCGCTCGCGCACTGGAAGGTCAGCGTTAGCGCAGTGAACGACTCGGTCAGCACGCCGGCCTGCGGCGCGCCGATATCGGTGGTCCTGGCCGGCGGTGGTACCGCCGGCCATGTCGAGCCTGCGATGGCCGTCGCCGACGCGTTGCGCACCCTGGACCCCCACGTGCGGATCACCGCCTTGGGCACCGCCCGGGGCCTGGAGACCCGACTGGTGCCGGCGCGCGGCTACGACCTGGAATTGATCACCCCGGTGCCGTTGCCCCGCAAGATCAACGCCGACCTGTTCCGGCTGCCACTGCGGGTGGTGCGTGCCGTGCGGCAGACCCGGGCGCTGCTGCGCGCCGTGCAGGCCGACGTGGTGATCGGATTCGGCGGCTACGTAGCGCTGCCGGCCTACCTGGCCGCCCGCGGCGTAGGCCGCCGCGTGCCGGTGGTGATCCACGAGGCCAACGCCCGTGCCGGGCTGGCCAACCGGGTCGGCGTTCGGGGCGCTCAGCGGGTGCTCTCGGCGGTCGGGGACTGCGGGCTGGCCGATCCGGAGGTGGTCGGGGTGCCGGTTCGGGCGGCCATCACCTCCCTGGACCGCGCGGCACTGCGAGCGGAGGCCCGCGCTGAGTTCGGCTTCGCCGACGATGCCCGGGTGCTGCTGGTGTTCGGCGGCTCGCAAGGCGCCCGCTCGATCAACCAGGCGGTGTCGGGTGCGGCCAAACAACTTGCGGCCGCAGGCGTTTCGGTGCTGCACGCACACGGGCCCAAGAACACCCTGGAATTGCCGAAGCCGGCCGCAGGTGACCCGCCCTACGTCGCGGTGCCGTATCTGGACCGGATGGACCTGGCGTATGCGGCCGCCGACCTGGCGATCTGCCGGTCCGGGGCGATGACGGTCGCCGAGGTCTCGGCAGTGGGCCTGCCGGCGGTCTACGTGCCGCTGCCGATCGGCAACGGCGAACAACGGCTCAACGCGCTGCCGGTGGTCGACGCCGGTGGTGGCCTGCTCGTCGACGATGCTGCGCTCACACCGGAATTCGTGGCCGACACGGTGGCCGGGCTGCTCACCGACGAACCCCGGCTGGCGGCCATGACCACCGCCGCCGCCCGGGCCGGGCACCCCGAGGCCGCTCTGCGGGTGGCTTCCGTCGCGCTGGAAGTCGCGAGCGCAGCGAGGGGCGGCCAGTGAGCGGCATGAGTGCCCAGCAGCTGCCGCCGGAACTGAGCCGGGTGCACATGGTCGGCATCGGGGGAGCAGGCATGTCCGGCATCGCCCGCATCCTGCTGGACCGCGGCGGCCTGGTGTCGGGCTCAGATGCCAAGGAGTCCCGTGGGATTCACGCGCTGCGGGCCCGCGGCGCTCAGGTCCGTATCGGCCACGACGCCTCGGCACTGGACCTGTTGCCCGGCGGGGTCACCACCGTGGTCACCACGCATGCGGCGATCCCCAAGACCAACCCCGAACTCGTCGAGGCGCGCCGGCGCGGCATCCCGGTGGTGCTGCGCCCGGCGGTGCTGGCCAAGCTGATGGCCGGGCGCACCAGCTTGATGATCACCGGCACACACGGCAAGACCACCACCACCTCAATGCTGGTGGTGGCACTGCAGCACTGCGGGCTGGACCCTTCCTTCGCGGTCGGCGGCGAATTGGGCTCTGCCGGTTCGGGAGCCGGAACCAACGCCCACCACGGCAGCGGCCCGCTGTTTGTCGCCGAGGCCGACGAGAGCGACGGCTCACTGTTGGAGTACACGCCGAATGTGGCGGTGGTGACCAACATCGAAGCCGACCACCTGGATTTCTTCGGCAGCGCCGAGGCCTACACCCAGGTGTTCGACGCGTTCGTGGAACGTATCGCGCCGGGTGGGGCCGCGGTGGTGTGTGTCGACGACGCCGGGTCCGCGGAGCTGGCCGATCGTACTGCGGCACAGGGTATCCGGGTGTTGCGCTACGGTACCGCCGGACCTGGGCGAGGTGAGCTTGCCGCAACAATGCTGAGCTGGGAGCAGCACGGCACCGGTGCGGTCGCCGAGATCGCCCTGACCGGCGCGGATCAGCCGCGGACCATGCGACTTTCGGTTCCCGGCCGACACATGGCGCTCAATGCGCTGGGGGCGCTGCTGGCGGCAATCGAGGTCGGCGCGCCACTGGATGCGGTGCTCGACGGTCTGGCCGGGTTCGACGGGGTGCGCCGACGCTTCGAGTTGGTGGGGTCGGGTGGGTCGGTGCGGGTCTTCGACGACTACGCGCACCATCCCACCGAGATCGCCGCGACGCTGCACGCGGTGCGGGCTCTGCTCAACGAGGGTGGCACCGGGCGTAGCCTGGTGGTGTTCCAACCGCATCTGTACTCGCGGACAAAGACTTTCGCCGCTGACTTCGGCCGCGCTCTTGACGGTGCCGACGAGGTGTTCGTGCTCGACGTCTACGGCGCTCGCGAGCAGCCGTTGCCGGGAGTCAGCGGGGCCAGTGTCGTCGAGCACGTGACCGTGCCGGTGCACTATCTGCCGGATTTCGCCGCGGTGCCCGACGCGGTGGCAGCGGCGGCCGGTCCCGGTGACGTGATCGTCACGATGGGTGCCGGCGACGTCACGGTGTTGGGCCCGGAGATCGTGACCGCGCTGCGGGTGCGGGCCAACCGGACGCCGCCCGGCCGCCCGAGCGTGTTGTGAGCACGCCGCCCGAAGACCCAGACGCCGTACCAGAAGAGCCGGCGCCCCAGGGGTCTGCCGAGGAGCAGCAGGCCGACGCCGAGGGCGAGCCGGCGGCGGGGGATGAAGCGGCGGGGGAGCAGGCCGACGAAGAGGGACCGCGGCGGCGGGCTCGACGGGAGCGGGCCGAGCGGCGAGCCGCGCAAGCCCGCGCGGAGGCCATCGAGCAGGCCCGGCGGGAAGCCAAGCGGCGCATCCGCGCGAATGCGGGCGAACCGGCGAAACGTCTTCCGCGGGGCACCATTCGGGGCCTGAAGATGGTGCTGGCCATGATTCTGGCGATGCTGGGCGTCGTCGGCCTGGGGCTGATCCTGTACTTCACCCCGGCGATGTCGGTGCGCGACATCGAGGTCACCGGACTTGCGGCACTGTCCCGCGACGAGGTGGTGGCCGTCGCCGACGTGCAACTGGGGACTCCGCTGTTGCAGATCGACACCGGTGCGGTCGCCGAGCGGGTCGCGACGATCCGGCGGGTGGCCAGCACCCGGGTGCAGCGGCAATACCCGTCGGCGTTGGGAATCGCGGTGATCGAGCGCGTCGCCGTGGTGTTCAAGGACTACCCGGACGGGCCGCACCTGTTCGACCGCGACGGGGTCGACTTCGCGACGGCGCCGCCACCGCCGGGGCTGCCGGTGTTCGACGTCGACAACCCCGGCCCGAGCGACCCGGCCAGCCGCGCGGCGCTGCAGGTGATGACGGCCCTGGCGCCGGAGGTCGCCGGGCAGATCGGTCGGGTGGCTGCCCCGTCGGTCGCATCGATCACGCTGACGTTGGCCGACGGCCGGGTGGTGGTCTGGGGCAACACGGACCGTACCCCCGAAAAGGCGCAGAAGCTGGCGGCGCTGCTCACCCAGCCCGGCCACACCTATGACGTGTCGAGTCCGGATCTGCCGACCGTCCGCTAGCCCGGTAGCCCTGCCTCGGCGCCGAGGCGGAATCTCACGACGCGACACGCGGTGAGGGTGTCGCGAGATTCCGTCCCGGCGGAGATCAGGAGACAGCAGCTATCGGCTCCCGGAAAATTCGCGGGCATGTCTCGGCGCGTCGGCGCCGACCACGGTGACGGCGGCCCTACTGTGGCGGTTGCGCGGAACAACTTGACATAACTCTAAGCCTATGGTTGAGGTTGAGGGTTTGCCAGGGGCTTGCGTGGCAGGACTTGACCCCAGAGAGGAATCCAATCCCACCAGGGAGGAAGACGAACGATGACCCCACCGCACAACTATCTGGCCGTCATCAAAGTCGTGGGTATCGGTGGTGGCGGCGTCAATGCCGTCAACCGGATGATCGAGCAGGGCCTCAAGGGCGTTGAGTTCATCGCGATCAACACCGATGCGCAGGCTCTGCTGATGAGCGACGCCGACGTCAAGCTCGACGTCGGCCGTGACTCCACGCGCGGCCTCGGCGCCGGCGCCGACCCCGAAGTCGGACGGCGCGCCGCCGAAGACGCCAAGGACGAGATCGAGGAGCTGCTGCGCGGCGCCGACATGGTATTCGTCACCGCCGGCGAGGGCGGCGGCACCGGGACAGGTGGTGCCCCGGTGGTCGCGACCATCGCGCGCAAGCTCGGTGCGTTGACCGTCGGCGTGGTCACCCGGCCGTTCTCCTTCGAGGGCAAGCGGCGCAGCAACCAGGCCGAGAACGGCATCAACTCGTTGCGGGAGAGCTGCGACACCCTGATCGTGATCCCCAACGACCGGCTCCTGCAGATGGGCGACGCCGAGGTCTCGCTGATGGACGCGTTCCGCAGCGCCGATGAGGTGCTGCTCAACGGTGTCCAGGGCATCACCGACCTGATCACCACCCCGGGCCTGATCAACGTCGACTTTGCCGACGTCAAGGGCATCATGAGCGGTGCGGGCACCGCTCTGATGGGCATCGGGTCGGCGCGCGGCGACGGCCGGGCCCTCAAGGCCGCCGAGGTGGCGATCAACTCGCCGCTGCTGGAGGCATCGATGGAGGGGGCCCAGGGCGTGCTGATGTCGGTTGCCGGCGGCAGCGACCTGGGCCTGTTCGAGATCAACGAGGCCGCCTCGCTGGTCCAGGAGGCGGCGCACCCCGAGGCCAACATCATCTTCGGCACTGTGATCGACGACTCGCTCGGCGACGAGGTGCGGGTGACGGTGATCGCGGCGGGCTTCGACTCGGTCGGTTCGGGCCGCAAGCCGGTGACCAGCGCGCCCGGCCAGGCTCGGCACGCGATGGCCCCTGGCCAGGCCGGCAAGGTCACCTCTTCGCTGTTCGACCCGGTCGAAGCGGTCAGCATGCCCGCGCCCACCAACGGTGCCACGGTCAGCGTCGGCGGAGGCCGTGACGACGGCGATGACGACGACGACGTCGACGTCCCGCCGTTCATGCGCCACTAGATGGCCTTTCGTGTCCGGCGGGTGACGACCACCCGCACCGGTGGGGTGTCGAAGGCTCCGTTCGACAGTTTCAACCTCGGTGATCACGTCGGCGACGACCCAATAGCGGTGGCGGCCAACAGATCACGGCTGGCCAAGGCCACCGGTCTGGGTCCCGACCGCCTGGTCTGGATGAACCAGGTGCACAGCGACCGCGTCGCGGTGGTAGACGGTCCGCAGGCCGGCGTCGTCGGCGGTGAGCAGGGCGTCGACGCTCTGGTCACCACGGTGCCCCGGCTGGCGATGGTGGTGGTGACCGCCGACTGCGTTCCGGTGCTGATGGCCGATTCGCGTGCCGGGGTGATCGCGGCGGTACACGCCGGCCGGGTCGGCGCCCAGAACGGCGTGGTGGTTCGAACGCTGGAGGCGATGCTGACCGCGGGTGCGCACGCCGGCGACATCTCGGTGCTGCTGGGCCCGGCGGTCAGCGGGCTGCACTACGAGGTGCCGGCGGCGATGGCCGAGGAGGTCGAGGCGGCACTGCCGGGCAGTCGCACCCAGACCTCGGGCGGCACGCCGGGTCTGGATCTGCGCGCCGGAATCGCCCGGCAGCTAACGGGGTTGGGGGTGCAGGCCATCGACGTCGATCCGCGCTGCACGGCCGCCGACCCGAAGCTGTTCAGTCATCGACGGGACGGGCGCACCGGCCGGCTCGCCTCGCTGGTGTGGCTGGAATGAGCCGACGGTCGTTTACGCCGACGCGACCGGTGAAAACGACTGCGTCTGTCCGCGTGTCGGTGCCGAGTCAACGAGCCCGCGGCCGTTACCGTCACCATTACTAGTCACTTCAGTCACACCTTTATCACGGTCATCAGCCTAGAAGGGTCCATAGGATGAGCACACTCCACAAGGTCAAGGCCTACTTCGGGATGGCTCCAATGGAGGACTACGACGACGACTACTACGACGACGGCGACTCGCGCGAGTACGCGCCCCGGGGCGAGCGGTTCTCCGAGGACGTGTTCGACCGAGCGGCCGGCCGCGGGGAGGGTCGCTACGACGACCGCTTCGAGGACCGCGACTACGACGACGCCCCGGGCGGCTACCGGGGCGGCTACGAGGACGAGGGCCGTTACCGCGGCCGCGAATTCGAGCGTCCCCGCGAATTCGAGCGCTCCCGCTTCTCCTCCCTGCGTGGCGGGGGGTCGACCCGCGGCGCCCTGGCCATGGACCCGCGCCGCATGGCGCAGATGTTCGACGAGAGCAGCCCGCTGTCGAAGATCACCACGCTGCGGCCCAAGGACTACAGCGAGGCCCGCACCATCGGTGAGCGGTTCCGCGACGGCACCCCGGTGATCATGGATCTGGTGTCTATGGACAACGCCGACGCCAAGCGGCTCGTCGACTTCGCCGCCGGCCTGGCGTTCGCTCTGCGCGGGTCGTTCGACAAGGTCGCGACCAAGGTCTTCCTGCTCTCGCCGGCCGACGTCGACGTCTCTCCCGAGGAGCGCCGCCGCATCGCCGAGACCGGCTTCTACGCGTATCGGTAGGCTGGTCCACGGCCGTACCGGTCAGCGATGCTGATGCGGACACACCCTCGTCAGTAAGGTCGAATTCCGTTGGCGCTGTTCTTCACCATTCTCGGTGTCGCCCTGTTTCTCTTCTGGCTGCTGCTGATCGCCCGGATCGTCATCGAGTTCATCCGCTCGTTCAGCCGGGACTGGCATCCGACTGGCATCACCGTGGTGATCCTGGAGCTGATCATGAGCATCACCGATCCGCCGGTGTTGCTGCTGCGCCGCCTCATACCTCAGCTCACGATCGGTGCGGTGCGCATCGATCTGTCGATCATGGTGCTGTTACTGATCGCGTTCGTCGGTATGGAGATGGCGCTGCAGCACGCCGCTTGAAAGACACCGCTTGAGAGGCGCCGCCTGCCGGGTCAGACCCGGGTCAGGCGCAGTCGCCAGGCCTCCGGCCCGCGCTCTTCGTAGCCGACCGCGATCCGGCCACCGCTGCGCTCGGCGAGCTGGTGCAACAGTGGAATCGGGTCGTGCGGCGCCACCAGCATCAGCGAACCGCCGACCGGGACGGCATCGAAGGCACCGAACACCGTGGCGTGCCGGATCGCGTGCGGAATCTCGCGCACATCGAGCTCGGGCATCGCCTCGTCCTCTTCACCGCAGGTGCACCCGCCGTGGTCGTGCGCGGCCTGTGCCTGCTGCGACGCCGGCGAGCCGATGCCGGGCAGCTGGCCGGCCAGGTCGGCCAGCGACACCCCGCTGGTCTCGGCCAGGGCGGGCAGCAGCAGGTCGGCGATCTTGCCGAACAACGCCTCCAGCAGCACCCGCAGCGCTTCGGTGTGCGCGGCGATCTGCACCCGGTCGGTGTCGCGGGCGACTCGCGCTGCGGCCTGCTCGATCAGCTGGGTCTCGCCGAGCAGCCCCTCGATCAGCAGCCGAGCCCGCTCGACCCGCACCGACGCGGGGTAGATCAGCTCGACCGCGGCACGCAGTTGCGGCCGTAGGCCGGTCTCGATGAACTCCTGCACCGCACGGTGGGCGTCGTCGAAGGCAGGGCCGGCCGAGCCGATGGCGGTGAACACCGCCGCACCCAGTGCCGCCTGCCGACCGAGCAGCTCGGCGTAGCGGGAGCGCACGTCTTCGACCGCTGTCGAGTCCGCCGCGCTGGTCGCCATGACCACATCGTTGGTTGTCATCCTGGGGTGTCCTTCCGGTTGGTGGTTCCCTGCGGCGGCGCGCCGGCCGGCGGGCGTTCAATAAATACGGCTAACGCTTGTGAATAATACGGCTTCGTCCGCCGCGGTGGCGGGTCGGGTGGAGTGGGCGCCGGGGGCACTTTGCTGCCGCGTCGTCGGCCTATCCCGTGACGACGAGCCGGCCGAATATTGCGCCGGTACGTCGTGAGCCGGCTTGGACGGCGGGTGTGCGCCCTTACCGGCGACGATTCGGTGATCGTCGTCACGGTCGATGTTTGCCACAACGTGATTTCGGTGGCGTCATTTTGAAATTCGCTCTTAATATCATTCTCATTGCCGGGCACCCGCGTCTGATGTGACAGGATGGACGGCAGTTACGACACGGCTAACGTTATTCCCGGTCGACGTACTGTTGTGCGATCGGTACTACCTACCTGACTTGAGGGGGCAGCAGATGCCACTAACACCTGCCGACGTGCACAACGTCGCATTCAGTAAACCGCCGATCGGCAAGCGCGGCTACAACGAGGACGAGGTCGACGCGTTCCTCGACCTGGTGGAGACGGAGCTGACTCGGCTCATCGAGGAGAACGCCGACCTGCGCCAGCGGGTCAGTGAGCTCGACCAGGACCTGGCTGCGGCCCGGGCCGGCGGCGCGGCTCAGCAACAGCAGCAGCCCCCGATCCCGGTCTACGAGCCCGCCCCCGAGCCGGTGGCGCCGCCGTCGGCGCCGGTCGCCGCAGTGGCGCCGCCGTCGGCCTCGGAGCCGTCGACCGATGATCAGCACCTCAAGGCGGCGCGCGTGCTGAGCCTGGCGCAGGACACCGCGGACCGGTTGACGGGCACCGCGCGTGCCGAGTCCGAGAAGCTGATGGCCGACGCCCGCGCCAACGCCGACCAGATCGTCAGCGAGGCCCGCCACACCGCGGAGACCACCGTGGCCGAGGCTCGCCAGCGCGCAGATGCCATGCTGACCGACGCCCAGACCCGCTCGGAGACCCAGTTGCGTCAGGCCCAGGAGAAGGCCGACGCGCTGCAGGCGGACGCAGAGCGCAAGCATTCGGAGATCATGGGCACCATCAACCAGCAGCGCACCGTGTTGGAGGGCCGGCTGGAGCAGCTGCGGACCTTTGAGCGCGAATACCGCACCAGGCTCAAGACCTATCTGGAATCCCAGCTTGAGGAGTTGGGCCAGCGGGGCTCGGCGGCGCCGGTCGACACCAGTGCGGCCGGCGACGGCGGCGGGTTCAACCATTTCAATCGCGGCACCAACTAAGGGCATAAATCAGATCCCCGAGCGGTGATCGCGGGTAGTGTGCTGGTCGGGGAGGTGAATCGATGCTGATCATCGCGTTGGTATTGGCCGCTATCGGACTAGCTGCGTTGGTATTTGCCGTGGTTACCAGTAATGCACTGGTGGCGTGGGTGTGTATCGGCGCGAGCTTGCTGGGTGTGCTGCTGTTGATCGTCGATGCGTTGCGGGAGCGTCGCCGTCAGGCAGCCGGGGTGGCTGCCGGGGCGGTGGCCGCCGGCACTGCCGAAGCGCCCGCAGCCGTCGATGACGACGACGATGTCGACGTTGCCGTTGAGGCCGACGAGGCGGTCGCTGCCGTCGACACCGCCGCCGACGGCACCCCCGGGGCCCTTGATGACGCAGACGCCGCCGACGAGGTCGCCGTTGCGGCGGAGACCTCCGAGGAGGAGGCCGTCCCGGCCACGCTCGGCGAGGCCATCGGTGGGGGCTTCGAAGTCGACTCCGCCGACTAATCCAGCGGCAGGCCCGGCGGGGGCGGGGTGGCCAGTAGGTTACGGACCTCGTCGTCGCTGATCTGGTGAAAATCGCGGTAATGGCGTCCGACGGTGTCGAATGCCGTGGGCGTCGTCGCGCACACCACGTCGTCGGCCTCCTGGGCGAGCTTGCGGCAGGCGGACTGCGGGCCTACCGGCACGGCCACCACGGTCGCGGCGGGTTCGGTTGCCTGCACCGCCCGCACCGCCACCAGCATGCTCGCACCGGTGGCGATGCCGTCGTCGACGATGATCACCACCCGACCGTGCAGCTCGGCGGCGGGCCGTCCGCCCCGATAGGCGACCTCCCGCCGGTGCAACTCGGCCTGTTCGCATTCGATCGCCGAGCGCAGCTCCTCGTCGCTGATCCGCAGGTCGGCGACGACGTCGTTGTTCACCACGACATGTCCGCCGCCGGCCAGTGCGCCCATCGCCAGCTCCGGCCACCTCGGCACGCCTAGCTTGCGGACCATGAACACGTCCAGCGGCGCCCGCAGCGTCGCGGCGACCTCCCAACCGACCGGAACTCCGCCGCGCGCCAGGCCCAGCACGAGGGTGGCGGTGTCTTTCAAATCGGGCAAGTATTCGGACAGGCACTCGGCCAGTCGCCGTCCGGCGTCGCTGCGGTCGAGGAACGCGGGCGCCGACGTGCGGGGGTGCAGGCCAGGTCGAGTCATCTCCCCATCGAGCCTACGTCTGATCGCGACCTCGGCGATTGAGCTCGATCAATCGGTGGTCAGAAGCCGGGCTAGGTGCTGTGCATATCGACAGGCGTGACCAGACGATCGCCGACCCACAGCGTGTCGTAGCCAAGGTCCTCGGCTTCATGACGATCCTTTCGGTGATGCATCAACCACCAATTGGGCGTACGACACCCCTATCCGTTCAGGGTTTGGACCGGCGGTGCTGCGATTCAGGCGGCAGTGGTGGCGCCGAGGGCGAAGTCGAAGTGTCCGACCCCGTGGCGGGCCAGACCCATCACGACCAGGCCCGTTCCTTCCAGCCAGTGCGCCATGTTCAAATCGCCGACGTCGAGCGGGCGCAGATCGAGGGTCTCGATGAACTCCGCCACGGCCGCCTTGGCGCGCGCGTCGTCGCCTGCGATGAAGACGTCGAGCGGCCGGCCCTGGGATAGGACAACGCCGAAGATGGTGTTGAACGCCTTCACCACACTGGCGCTGACTGGGGCCGTCTTGGCGACTTCCTGCGCGATCGAGGTGTCCTCGGGGATGGCCAACCCGTCGGCCGTGGAATTGAAGGGGTTGCTGATATCGACGATGACCTTGCCCGCGAGGGCTTCGCCGTAATGGGCAACGACCGGAACGACATTGGTGTACAACAGGGCTGCGATGACGATGTCTCCGGCCGGGACTGCGCCGAACCTTCCCGTCGTTGTGCGGCCGCTGAGCGCTTTGGCCAGGTCGGCGGCCTTGGTCTGATCGCGGCCGATGATTTCGACGGTGTTGCCGCCTGCTACGGCCAGCTCGCCGATGGCGCGGGCCATGTTCCCGGTGCCGATGATGCTGATGTTGCTCATGATGTGTCCTGTCTTGACTTAGGATGGAAAAGGTTGACGATTCAACCTTAAATCTAATTGGTTGATACGTCAACAAATGCAGGAGGTGTGAGTGCATATGGAACCGAAATGGCTGAGCCCTCGTGAGGACCGCGCCTGGCGGGCGTTCATACACGCGCACCAGAAGCTCGTCGCGCACCTGAATCGGGGCCTACAGGTATCGGGCCTTTCCGGCGCCGACTACGAGATTCTGGCGGTGCTCTCCGGTCACGATGGGGAGCGCATGCCGGCCCACGCGCTGTGCAACATGTTGGACTGGGAGAAAAGTCGTGTCTCCCACCAGGTGCGGCGCATGCAGAAGGACGGTCTGATCAGTCGAGAGCCCAACCCCGATGACGCCCGCAGCACCATGGTCCGGCTGATGCCGGCAGGCCGTGCCGCCATCGAGAAGGCCGCGCCGGGGCACGTGGCGGACGTCCGCCGGAACTTCGTCGACCTGCTCACCCCGGCTGAGCTCGGCATGCTGGCCGCCCTCAGCGAACGAATCCTGCACCGTCTGGCTGAAGATGACGACGCCCTCGCCGAAGACGAGCCGTCATAGCCGGTACGGCCATAGATGATGGGGCGGTGGAACCGTCAGCGCGGACTCGCGCCCAGCGGTGTCGCCGGTGGTTTCCGCGGTGGTCAGCCGGATCGTGCTGCCATAGGGCAACTCGGTGGACTCGGCGGCGACCCGCGGCAGGTGCGCCGCCATCCCGTTCTCGATCGTGTCGCCGTCGAAGTGCACATAGTGGTCGAACCACGTTCCGGACAGATCAGTCGGTGCGGGGGTGCGCGGGTAGTTAGCGTGATTGGGTTGTGGCCCAAGCGCTCGGCGAATACCGGACCCGAGTGCGATCGCGACACACGAGCCTCGATTTTTCGTAGGACTTGATGTGGGCCGGGTCTGGTGCTGGATTGTGTTGTCCGGTGGTGGTTTTGCGTGGTGGGCGTGGCCGGTCGGCCCGTGTCGCCGGGTTGGGCGGGCGTCCTTTGGGGCCGTTGGCCTTTCGTCGTCGATGGGGCTGGTGAGGTCAGCCGGTTAGGTGAAGGCTGAGCGGATGCGTTGCCAGGCGGTGGCGATGGCGCTGGCCCAACGCCAGGTGGTGTCGATGCGCAGTCGCAGTTGGCGGGCTGAGCGGGTGATGCGGGCTGCGACGTGCAGGACTCGGTAGCGGAATGTGGCGATTTCGGCGCGGGCCAGGCCGGGTTGGTCGCCGAAGCCGATGAGTTTGGCCCAGGTGACCAGGTCAGCGGCGGCCAGCGCGACTTCTAGCCAGGCGGCATTGGCCCAAAAAGAGTGGCACGGCAGGTTGCGTAGCCCGGTGGCTTTGAGTTCACGGATGCGGTCTTCGACGCGGGCGTGCTGACGGTGCCGCAACTCCAGACCGGCGACTTGGCCGGCGATGGCGCCGGGTTCGGTGTCGGTGATGAACGCGGTGACGCGCATGCCGTCGGCGTCGGTGAACCGCAACTGCGCTCCCGGGTGGGGTCGTTCTTTGCGCAGGATCAGCCGGGTTCCCGGTGGCCAGGAGGCAAGGTTGACCAGGTCGGTGGCTTCGGCGACCCAGGCGCCCTCACGGATGCCACCAGCGGTGTCGATCGCCGGGTACCAGCAATCACCAAGGTTGAGGGTGTCCACGGCGTCTTGCACCCGCGCATCAACGGGGTAGCCGAAGGAAAACCCCACTGCCGCGGCTCGGCAGGCATCAGCGAAGCCGTGGGTGGCTCCGGCGGTGTCACTGCGGATCAGGACCCGGGGTGTGCTCGCCTCGCTGGGATGGGCAGGGTCAGGTCGCCACCGCGCGGGCAGCGCTGCCAAGGCCCGGTCCAGCAAGATGATGTGGTCAGAGGCGGTGTTGGAGCCGGCGTTGCCGTTGCGCAGCATCCCGGCCAGGGCTTCCCCGCCGGAGATCTCGGGGCGGTCCAAAAACGCCAGCAGCGGGTGATAGCCGAACGTCTTCTTCCAGGTGCAGGCGGCGCCGACCTTGTTGTCGGAGTGGTCCAGGGTCAGCGTGGCATCGACGTCGATGTGCAGCCAGCCCTCGCTGCCAGGCGCGGCGCCGGCCTGCCACACCGCGGCCCGCGCGCTGGCCCTCGCCGCCCA
>NZ_JAYJJS010000014.1:0-120958 GCF_020181635.2 Mycobacterium zoologicum
GTTCGGACAGGATAACCGCTGAAAGCATCTAAGCGGGAAACCTACTCCAAGACCAGGATTCTCACCCTTTTAGAGGGATAAGGCCCCCCGCAGACCACGGGATCGATAGACCAGACCTGGAAGCACCGCAAGGTGTGCAGGGAACTGGCACTAACCGGCCGAAAACTTACAACACACAACAAACAAAAAACGTGTTGTCTCGCAACCACACACAAGACTCATATCCACACCCCACCACCAAACACACTCTTTGGTGACACCGGGTGCCGGCCAACCAGCCGCACCCACCACAAAAAAATAGAGTTACGGCGGCCACAGCGACAGGGAAACGCCCGGTCCCATCCCGAACCCGGAAGCTAAGCCTGTCAGCGCCGATGATACTGCCCACACGGGTGGAAAAGTAGGACACCGCCGAACACAACATAAAGCCCTGTGCCCCCCAACAAAAATTGGGGGGCACAGGCACTTTTATTCCTTACTGCTGCACTTCTTTTTCCCGTTCAGTCGAGCTTGGCCAGCCGGATGACCACATCGCGCAGGCCCGGGCAGTGCTCCGTCAGCACCAGCGAGAAGCCGTCGAGGACAGCCGTGCAGGGCGCCCCGGTGCTGGCTGAGACGCCGAACGGCCCGCTCCAGGCAGTGCCGCGAAGCCGAAGGTCGCTGCGTGTTCCCTTGCCGGTATCGAGGTGTGTGCAGTCCCGGCCGCAGGGCGTCATCGTGAACGTCGTCGTGCTGCCGCGCTGGTACATATCGCCGCCGTCGATCATCTTTGCGGTGAAGATGCCGCTGAGGGGCTGTGCCGTCGCGTCGGAGACCGTTGCTATGGCCGCGCTGACCATCAGTGCCGCCGCGGTGATGATCGCGGGGCTCTTCATAGCACTGACGCTAGGTCCGTTAAAGGTCTCCGGGATACAGGGATTTCCCTTGCATTTGGGCCTGAGAGGCGGGTACGCGGATGCGATCGTCGTCGGCGGCGGGCCGTATCCTTACACGAGGTTTTACGGGCGAAAGGTTTCCGTGGTCGACAACAGAGCAAGCGGCGGGCGTGGTCAGTCGCGGGGTGGTACCGGAAGCGGCCAGCGCGGTCCGCAGCAAAGACGCACAGGTGGCGACCAGCGGCGTGCACCCAGCGGTGATCAGCGTCGGACGCCTCGGGGTGCCGGTCCGGAGCGGGATCGTCGTCCCGCGCCCCGGCGCGAGCACGACGGTGATTCCCGGCCGGCGCGGTCGGCCGGCGAGCATGCCGCCCAGCGCTACGACGATCCGCCGTTGCCCGAGGGCATCGAGCCCAAGCAACTGGCTCCCGAGGTGCGCCGGGAACTGAGCACGTTGAGCAAGGCCACTGCCGACGCTGTGGCCTGCCACCTGGTGGCAGCCGGCAATCTGCTCGACGAAGATCCGCAGGCTGCGTTGAAGCACGCTCGGGCGGCCCGGTCGCGGTCCACCCGGATCACCGCGGTGCGCGAAGCCGTCGGGATTGCCGCATATCAGTGCGGCGACTGGACTCAGGCCTTGGCCGAGCTGCGCGCCGCACGCCGGATGGGCAGCAAGTCCCCGCTGCTGCCGCTGATCGCGGACTGCGAGCGCGGCCTGGGCCGCCCGCAACGCGCGATCGAACTGGCCGCCGGGCCGGAGGCCGCCGAACTCGACGGTGACGAGGCCGACGAGCTGAGGATTGTCGTCGCCGGCGCCCGCGCCGACCTCGGTCAGCTCGAGCAGGCGCTCACCGTGCTCTCGGCCGGGTCGAGTGACCCCGACCGGACCGGGTCGACGGTGGCCCGGCTGCACTACGCGCACGCCGAGACCCTGGTGGCGCTCGGCCGCGGCGACGAGGCCCTGGAGTGGTTCCTCAAGGCGGCGGCCGCCGACACCGACGGGGTCACCGACGTCGAGGAGCGCATCGCCGAAATGGGCGGCAGCGGCACGCTGGCCGACGAATACGACTGTCTGCTATTGGATCTCGATGGCACCGTGTTTCGCGGCGGCCAACCCACCGACGGCGCCGTGGACACCCTGGCGCAGGTGCAGAGCCGCGGGCTGTTCATCACCAACAATTCGTCGCGCAGCCCGGCGGAGGTCGCCGCACATCTGACCGAGCTGGGTTTCAACGCCACGGCCGACGACGTCGCCACCAGCGCGCAGCTCGCCGCGCACCAGCTGGCCCAGGAACTGCCCGCGGGATCACGAGTTCTGGTGGTGGGCACCGAATCACTGGCCGCAGAGATCGCCCTGGTCGGCCTGCAGCCGGTGCGGCTGGCCTCCGATGAGCCGGCGGCGGTGGTTCAGGGACTGTCCACCGAGGTCGGCTGGGCCGATCTTGCCGAGGCCGCACTGGCTATCAGGGCCGGGGCGCTGTGGCTGACCACCAACGTCGACAAGACCCTGCCCTCGGAGCGGGGACTGTTGCCCGGCAACGGATCTCTGGTCGCGGCCCTGCGTACCGCGACCGACACCGAACCCCGGGTGGCCGGCAAACCGGGGCCGGCGTTGTTCATCGATGCGCTGGCCCGCGGTGAGTTCTACGCGCCGTTGGTGGTCGGGGACCGGCTCGACACCGACATCGCCGCCGCCAATGCCGCGGCGCTGCCCAGCCTGATGGTGCTCACCGGCGTCAACTCGGCGCGCGATGCCGTCGGCGCGGTGGCCGAGCAGCGTCCGATCTACATCGGCCACGACCTGAGGGCGCTGCAGGTCGAGGCCGATCGGCTGGCGATCGGACCGCAGCCGCAGTGGCAGCTCAGCCTTGCGGGCACCACCTTCACCGTCGCCGCCGCGCAACCCGACACCGACGACGACGGCCTGTCCATTGTGCGTGCGCTGGCGGCCGCGGTCGCCGACGCCGAGCTGGCGGGACGTGCCTTCAGCGTGGAATCCGCCGACGAGACCGCCGAGGCGGCCCTGCAGCGCTGGTCGCTGCTCGGCGCCTGGCCGTGACGGACATCGACTAGCGTGAGTGACACCCATGAACAGTGACATCGACGAGGTCCGGGCCCGCATCGCGGCCGTGTTGGCCGCACTGCCCGGCGAGGCGGAGCTGGCCGAGTTGTCGGCGCACAGCGACCTCAACGCCTTGGCGCAGCAGCTTGAGGAGGCCCACCAGGTGTTGGTCAGGGCGCTGGAGTCGGCGGAGAAAGGCTGAGTGCAGTCATGTCTCGGCGCGCTCGTGTTGACGCCGAACTGGTCCGGCGAGGACTGGCCCGCTCGCGTCAGCAGGCCGCGGAATTGATCGACGCCGGCCGGGTCACCATCGACGGCATCCGCGCGGTGAAACCGGCTACCGCCGTAGCGATCACCGCCGCACTCGCGGTCGCTGACGACGGTGAACGCAGCTGGGTGTCACGCGGGGCGCACAAGCTGATCGGCGCGCTGGACGCCTTCGAGATCTCCGTTGCCGACCGGACGTGCCTGGACGCCGGCGCCTCGACCGGCGGCTTCACCGAGGTGCTGCTCGACCGAGGTGCGGCGCGGGTGGTCGCGGTCGACGTCGGCTACGGGCAGCTGGCCTGGTCGTTGCGCACCGATCCGCGGGTGGTCGTCGTCGAGCGCACCAACGTGCGCAGCCTGACTCCCGAAGCCGCCGGTGGGCCGGCGGATCTGATCGTCGCCGACCTGTCGTTCATCTCGCTGTCCACCGTGTTGCCCGCGCTGACTGGTTGCGCGTCAACCCGCGCCGATATCGTTCCAATGGTGAAGCCGCAGTTCGAGGTGGGACGACAACAGGTGGGCGCCGGCGGGGTGGTGTCCGACCCCGGCCTGCGCGCCGACGCGGTCCTGTCGGTGGCGCACCGGGCCGCCGAACTCGGGTGGGGCACCGTGGCCGTCACGGCCAGCCCACTGCCCGGGCCGTCGGGCAACGTCGAATACTTTCTGCATCTGCGCACCACCGCCGCCCTGACCGGCGACGCCCTGCGCACCGCCGTCGAAGACGCCGTCACGAGGGGGCCGCAGTGAGCACCGGGAACCCACAGCGCACCGTTCTGCTGGTGGTGCACACCGGGCGTGAAGAGGCCACCGACACCGCCCGCCGGGTCGCGAAGGTTCTCGACGACCACGGCATCGCGCTGCGGGTGCTCACGTCGGAGGCCGTCGACAAGGGCGCGCTGCACCCCGACGACATCCACCTGGCCGACTCGGACACCCGGGCAGCCGAAGACTGCGAGCTGGTGCTGGTGCTCGGCGGTGACGGCACCTTCCTGCGGGCCGCCGAACTGGCCCGCAACGCCGACATCCCGGTGCTGGGCGTCAACCTCGGGCGGATCGGATTTCTGGCCGAGGCCGAAGCCGACAGCATCGACCGGGTGCTGGACCACATCATCGCCCGCGACTACCGGGTCGAGGACCGGATGACCCTCGACGTGGTGGTGCGCGCCGACGGCGAGGTCATCGGCAACGGCTGGGCGCTCAACGAGGCCAGCATGGAGAAGGGCCCGCGACTGGGTGTGCTCGGCGTCGTCGTCGAAGTGGACGGCCGGCCGGTGTCGACGTTCGGCTGCGACGGCGTGCTGGTGTCCACGCCCACCGGATCCACCGCGTATGCGTTCTCCGCCGGCGGGCCGGTGCTCTGGCCGGACTTGGACGCCATTCTGGTGGTGCCCAACAACGCACACGCGCTGTTCGCCCGGCCGATGGTCACCAGCCCGGAGTCCACGATCGCGATCGAAGTCGAAAGCGACGGGCATGAGGCGATGGTGTTCTGCGACGGCCGCCGCAAGATGCTGGTGCCGGCCGGCGGGCGCCTGGAGGTGCAGCGCGGCACCACTCCGGTGAAATGGGCGCGGGTGGGCCGCTCGCCGTTCACCGACCGGCTGGTGCGCAAGTTCCGGCTGCCGGTCACCGGCTGGCGCGGGCAGTAGGGGCGCCGGCCGGGTGCTCACCGAGATCCGAATCGAATCATTGGGGGCGATCAGCGCCGCCACCGCGGAGTTCGACCGCGGGTTGACCGTGCTGACCGGTGAGACCGGCACCGGCAAGACCATGGTGGTGACCGGGCTGCACCTGCTCGGCGGCGCCCGTGCCGACGCGAACCGGGTGCGCTCCGGTGCGGCCCGCGCCGTGGTGGAGGGCAGGTTCTGCACCGCCGATCTGGCCGCGGCCACCGCCGCCGAGATCGACGAGATCCTTGATTCCGCCGGTGCCGACCGCGATGAGGACGGCACCGTAATCGCGGCTCGCTCGGTCAGCCGGGACGGGCCGTCGCGGGCCTATCTGGGTGGTCGCGGGGTGCCCGCAAAATCGTTGAGTGGCTTCACCGGTGGGCTGCTGACGCTGCACGGCCAGAACGACCAGCTGCGGCTGATGCGCCCGGAGGAGCAGCGCGGCGCACTGGACCGGTTCGCCGCCGTCGGCGCCCGGCTGGAGCGCTACCGCGCCGCGCGGGAGGCCTGGCAGGAAGCGCGCCGGCAACTCATCGAGCGCCGGGACCGGGCCCGGGAAATGGCCCAGGAGGCGGACCGGCTGACGTTCGCGCTGCGTGAGATCGACGCCGTAGACCCGCAGCCCGGCGAAGACGACGCGCTGAGCACCGACATCCGCCGGCTCTCCGAGCTGGACGCGCTGCGGGCGGCGGCGTCCGGCGCGCGGGCCGCGCTGACCGGGGCCGACGACGCGATGGCGGATGCGGCAAGCTCGGCCACCGACCGGCTGGGGCAGGCGAAGACGGCGCTGACCACCACCGACGACACCGCGTTGCAGGAGCTGGGCGAACAGCTCACCGAGGCACTCACCGTGGTCGGCGACGTGGCCCGCGAGCTGGGCGGCTACCTCGACGGTCTGCCCACCGGCGCCGACGCGCTGGACGCCAAGCTGGCCCGGCAGGCCGAGCTGCGCACGCTGACCCGCAAGTACGCCTCCGACATCGACGGGGTGCTGGCCTGGGCGGCGCAGTCCCGCGACCGGATGGCCCAGCTCGACGTCTCCGAAGAAGCATTGGCAGGGCTGGCGCGGCGCGTGGACGAGCTGACCGGGCAGGTGGTGGCGACCGCCACCGAGCTCAGCGCGGCGCGGTCGAAGGCGGCGGGCGGGCTGGCGAAGGCGGTCAGCAAGGAGTTGTCCGGACTGGCGATGGCCGACGCCGAATTCAGCATCGAAGTCCGCACCAGCGCGGTGGCCGAAGACGACCCGGCGGCCCTGCGGTTGCCGTCGGGGCAGACCGTGCACGCCGGTGCCGACGGCATCGACGACGTCGAGTTTGGGCTGGCCGCGCACCGGGGGATGACCGTGCTGCCGTTGGCCAAGAGCGCATCCGGGGGCGAGCTGTCTCGGGTGATGCTGGCGCTGGAGGTGGTGCTGGCCACCTCGTCGCGGGATTCGGCGGGCACCACCATGGTTTTCGACGAGGTCGACGCCGGCGTCGGCGGCCGGGCGGCGGTGCAGATCGGCCGCCGGCTGGCCCGCCTGGCGCGCACCCATCAGGTGATCGTGGTGACTCACCTGCCGCAGGTCGCGGCTTACGCCGACGCGCACCTTTCCGTGGACGCCGGCGGCAACGGCGCCAGCGGGGTGCGTCGCCTCGATGACGATGGCCGGGTCGCCGAACTGGCCCGGATGTTGGCGGGGCTGGGGGATTCCGACAGCGGCCGGGCGCACGCCCGAGAGTTGCTGGGAGCGGCCCGCGAGGAGCGCGAGAAACCCGAATGAGCCTGTGACTGGTGTGACTGTTTATAACTAAAGGGACAATTGTTACGGCGCGCCTCCCGTTGTTCAGCGGATTTGCCGGACACAATCGCGCCCATGAAGATGCCTGCGTTGCTGTCTCGTAACACCGCTCGGCCTGGTGTCGTCGGTACCGCCCGGGTCGACCACGACATCGACCGGTTGCTGCGCCGGGTCGGCCCCGGCGACATCGTCGTCCTCGACATCCTCGACCTGGACCGCATCACCGCCGACGCGCTGGTGGAGGCCGACATCGCCGGCGTCGTCAACGCCTCGGCATCCATCTCCGGCCGCTACCCCAACCTGGGGCCCGAGGTGCTCGTCGCCAACGGTGTCACCCTGATCGACGAAGCCGGCCCCACGGTGTTCAAGAAGATCCGCGACGGAGCCAAGGTCCGGCTGCACAACGGCGCCGTCTACTCCGGGGATCGCAGGCTGGCCCGCGGTGTCGAACGCAACGACGTCGAGATCGCCGACATGATGCAGGACGCCAAGACCGGGCTCGTCGCACACCTGGAGTCTTTCGCCGGCAACACCATTGAGTTCATTCGCAGCGAGAGCCCGCTGCTGATCGACGGGATCGGCATCCCCGAGATCGACGTCGACCTGCGTCGTCGCCACGTGGTGCTCGTCGGCGACGAGACCGACGCCGCTGACGACCTCAAGCGGCTCAAGCCGTTCATCAAGGAGTACCAGCCCGTGCTGATCGGCATCGGGTCCGGTGCCGACGTGCTGCGCAAGGCCGGATACCGTCCGCAGCTGATCGTCGGTGACCCGGACCAGATGAGTGCCGAGGTGCTGCGCTGCGGGTCGCAGGTGGTCCTGCCGGCCGACGCCGACGGCCACGCGCCGGGCCTGGAGCGCATCCAGGACCTCGGTGTCGGTGCGATGACCTTCCCGGCCGCCGGATCGGCCATGGATCTCGCGTTGCTGCTGGCCGACCACCACGGCGCCGCACTGCTGGTGACGGCCGGGCACACCGCCAACATCGAGACGTTCTTCGACCGGACCCGCCAGATGACGAACCCGTCGATGTTCCTGACCCGGCTCAAGGTCGGCGAGAAGCTGGTGGACGCCCGCGCGGTGGCAACCCTGTACCGCAACCGGGTCTCTGCCGGCGCGATCGCGCTGCTGGTGCTGTCGATGCTGGTGGCGGTCATCGTCGCGCTGTGGGTGTCGCAGACCGACGCCGTGGTTCTGGACTGGCTCAGCAATTACTGGCATCACCTGGTGCAGTGGCTGCGGCACTGGGTGACCTAAACGGATTGGGGCGCACACCGCAATGATCACCCCTCGTCATCACGCGTTGTCGCTGACCGCAGTGCTTTTGGCGCTGGTGCTCGGCCTGATCGCCGGCTCCGGACTGCTGTCCCGGCCGGTGCTGGCCGGCATGCAGTCCGACAAACGGGATTTGCGTGCACAGATCGACGCACTGCACGAACAGCAGAGCTCGCTGAACGAACGCCTCAGCCACGCAAACACTTTCGACGCCCAGATGGCGCCCCGGATGGTGCGCGACACACTGCGCGGCAAGTCCGCGGTGATCTTCCGCACTCCCGATGCCGCCGACGACGACGTCGAGGCGGTGACACGGACGATTGGGCTGGCCGGCGGCACCGTCGCCGGAACCGTGGCGTTGACACCGCAGTTCGTCGACGGCAACGCCGAGGAGAAACTGCGCGTGGTGCTGGAGTCCGGGATCGTCCCGGCCGGCGGCCAACTCAACGCCAAGCTCATCGACCAAGGGGCTCAGGCCGCCGATCTGCTCGGTCTGGCGGTGCTGATCAACCGCAACCCGACCATCGCACCGGCCGACGACAGCCAGCGCGAGACGGTGCTGGCCGCATTGCGCGACACCGGTTTCATCAGCTACGAGCACGTCGGTGCGGCCAACGCGGCGGTGGTGATCACCGGCGGCGGGTTGGCCGAGGACGCGGGCTCCAGCGGGGTGAGCGTCGCCCAATTCGCCTCGGCACTGGCCCCGCACGGCTCGGCGACCGTGCTGGCGGGGCGCGACGGCTGCGCGGCAGGCACCGCGGCGGTTGCGGTGGCCCGCGCCAACGCGGACATATCCGGGGCGATCAGCACGATCGACGACGTCGACGTCGAGTCGGGCCGGATCACCACCGTGCTGGCGGTGAGCACACTGATCGAGGGCGGCCACCCCGGCCAGTACGGCATCGGCCACGGGGCCGGTTCGGTCACCCTCGCGCAGTAGCGCCGGCGGGCGTGGCCGGGCGTGTCTGGGCACGCTTGGCCAAGTCGATGTTAGGGTGAGATTCCGTGGGTCGGCAGGCCCTCAAGATCCTGCGCCGTCGTCACGGAGGTTGGTTTTGCCACCATTGCGCAAGCATCCCCAAACTGAGCCGAAGCATCTCTTCGTCACCGGCGGAGTCGCGTCGTCACTGGGTAAGGGGTTGACCGCGAGCAGCCTGGGACAGTTGTTGATCTCCCGCGGGCTGCAGGTCACGATGCAGAAGCTCGACCCTTATCTCAACGTCGACCCCGGGACGATGAATCCGTTCCAACACGGTGAGGTCTTCGTCACCGAGGACGGCGCCGAGACCGACCTCGACGTCGGTCACTACGAACGGTTCCTGGACCGCGACCTGTCCGGGTCGGCGAATGTGACCACGGGACAGGTGTATTCGACGGTGATCGCCAAGGAACGCCGCGGCGAGTACCTCGGCGACACCGTGCAGGTGATCCCGCACATCACCGACGAGATCAAGCGGCGCATTCTGGCGATGTCGGCTCCCGATATCGACGGCCGGCGTCCCGACGTGGTGATCACCGAGATCGGCGGTACCGTCGGCGACATCGAGTCGCAGCCCTTCCTGGAGGCCGCCCGGCAGGTCCGCCACGACGTGGGCCGGGACAACGTGTTCTTCCTGCACGTGTCGCTGGTGCCGTACCTGGCCCCGTCCGGCGAGCTCAAGACCAAGCCGACCCAGCACTCGGTGGCCGCGCTGCGCAGCATCGGTATCACCCCCGACGCGCTGATCCTGCGGTGTGACCGCGAGGTGCCAGAGGCGCTGAAGAACAAGATCGCGCTGATGTGCGACGTCGACGTCGACGGGGTGATCTCCACTCCGGACGCGCCGTCGATCTATGACATTCCCAAGGTGCTGCACCGCGAGGAACTGGACGCCTACGTGGTGCGCCGACTCAACCTGCCGTTCAAGGATGTGGACTGGACGGAGTGGGACGAACTGCTCCGCCGCGTTCACGAACCGCATGAGACCGTGCGAATTGCCTTGGTGGGCAAGTACATCGACCTGTCTGACGCCTATCTGTCGGTGACCGAGGCGCTGCGAGCCGGCGGTTTCACCCACTACGCGAAGGTGGAGATCCACTGGGTGGCCTCCGACGCGTGTGAGACCCCGGCCGGCGCGGCCGCCGCACTGGGGGAGATGCACGGTGTGCTGATCCCGGGCGGGTTCGGCATCCGCGGCATCGAGGGCAAGATCGGCGCCATCGCCTACGCCCGCACCCATGCGTTGCCGGTGCTGGGGTTGTGCCTAGGCCTGCAGTGCATCGTGATCGAGGCGGCCCGGGTCGCCGGGATCGAGAAGGCCAGCTCCGCGGAGTTCGACCCGGACACCCCGGACCCGGTGATCGCGACCATGGCCGATCAGCAGGACGCCATCGCCGGTACGGCCGACCTGGGCGGCACCATGCGGCTGGGTGCTTATCCCGCTGTACTGGAAGAGGATTCGATTGTGGCTGAGGCATACCAGTCGACTCACGTCTCCGAGCGGCACCGCCATCGCTTCGAGGTCAACAACGCCTACCGGGACCGTATCGCCCAGAGCGGGCTGCGCTTCTCGGGTACCTCGCCGGACGGCAAGCTGGTTGAGTTCGTCGAATACCCCCGCGACGTCCATCCGTTCCTGGTGGGCACTCAGGCCCACCCGGAGCTCAAGAGCCGGCCCACCCGGGCGCATCCGTTGTTCGCCGCATTCGTCGGTGCGGCAATGGAATACAAGGCCGCCGAACGGCTGCCGGTGGAGATCCCCGACCATGCCCACGACAGCGAATACCTGCCGGAACACGCCACCCGTGGCTGAGCACGTCTTCGAGACCACCTCGACGCAGCTGCTGCACAGCGGCAAGATCTTTGCGGTTCGCCGTGACGAGGTGCTCATGCCGCGCGGCGTGACGGCGATCCGCGACGTGGTCGAGCTCTACGGTGCCGTCGCGGTGGTGGCGATGGATTCGGTGAGCCCGGACGGCAGGATCCCGCTGGTCTACCAGTACCGTCAACCGCTCGGGCGGCGGCTGTGGGAGCTGCCTGCGGGGCTGCTCGACGTCGAGGGCGAGCCGCCGCAGCTGACCGCCGGCCGCGAACTGCTCGAAGAGGCCGGTCTGACGGCGAGCAGCTGGCGGGTGCTGGTCGATCTGGACACCACGCCGGGTTTCTGCGACGAATCCGTGCGAGTGTTCCTGGCGACCGGACTGACCGAGGTGGAACGGCCGGAGGCCCACGACGAAGAGGCCGACCTCACCCTGCACTGGTATCCGATCGCCGACGCGGTCGCCATGGTGTTCAGTGGCGAGATCGTCAATGGGATTGCGGTGGCGGGGATTCTGGCCGCCTTTGCCCATTGTCAGGGCCTGGGCACGACGCGTCCGGTGGACGCCGAGTGGACCGACAAGCCGACCGCGTTCGTTGCCCGGCAGAGCCAGAGCCGGCCATGACCGCCGCGACCCGGCCGGTGGGTGCGCTGCCCGGGCAACTGCAGGGTTACCTGGACCATCTGACCATCGAGCGCGGCGTCGCGGCCAACACGCTCAGCTCCTACCGGCGGGATCTGCGCCGCTACAGCGAGTACCTGCTGGCCCGCGGTATCGAAGACCTGGCCGCCGTCGGTGAACACGACGTCACCGACTTCGTGGTGGCGTTGCGCCGGGGTGACCCGGACACCGGGGTGCCGGCGCTGTCGGCGGTCTCGACGGGTCGAGCGTTGGTCGCGGTGCGCGGTCTGCACCGGTTCGCCGTCGCCGAGGGTCTGACGCCGACCGACGTGGCGAATGGGGTCAAGCCGCCCACACCCGGGCGACGGCTGCCCAAAAGCCTGACCGTCGACGAGGTCTCGGCGCTGCTGGCCGGCGCCGGAGGCGCTCACCCGCAAGCGGGCGGTACCCCCAGCGAGGCCGACGGGCCGCTGACGTTGCGTAACCGCGCCCTGCTGGAGTTGTTGTATTCCACCGGATCCCGGATCTCTGAGGCCGTCGGACTGGATATCGATGACGTGGATATGCGGGACCGATCGGTGTTGTTGCGCGGCAAGGGCGGCAAGCAGCGCCTGGTGCCGGTGGGCCGGCCCGCGGTCGCCGCACTGGACGCCTACCTGGTGCGGGGCCGCCCGGGCCTGGCGGGCCGGGGCCGCGGCACTCCGGCGGTCTTCCTCAACGCCCGGGGCGGCCGGCTGTCACGACAGAGCGCCTGGCAGGTGTTGCACGACGCCGCCGAGCGAGCCGGGATCACCGCGAAGGTGTCGCCACACACGCTGCGGCACTCGTTCGCCACGCATCTGCTCGACGGCGGGGCCGACGTTCGGGTGGTGCAGGAACTTCTCGGGCACGCCTCGGTGACCACCACGCAGATCTACACCCTGGTGACCGTCAACGCGCTGCGCGAGGTGTGGGCCGGCGCCCACCCCCGCGCGCGGTAGCACATCTCCTTGGCGCGAGCGTGCAGAAGCGTCCGCCAAAATCCCAGGTGGCGGTGGGCTCTTGTGCACGCTCGCGCAGGGGGGATGGCAGGGGGGATGGGGGATCAGCCCAGGAACTCCGACTCGAGCACCAGGTCGGTCACCAGGCTCTGATACTCCACATGCGTCTTGTGCTCGACGGTGTCCCACCGTGACCCCTGCTCGGCGTGCATGTACTCCCGGTAGCGCGGCGCGCCGGGAACCTTGACGTTGTCGGCGACCACGATCGCCCCGCGCCGCAGCCAGCCCCGGTCGAGAACACTGCGCAGGTCCGCCAGATACGCGTCCTTGTCGTGATCGAGGAACATGAAATCCAGTGTGCCGGCGGTGAATCCGTGCTGGGTGGCCAGCGCGTCCAGGGTGCGCCCACCGTCACCGATGGTGCCCACCACGCAGGTGACCCGGTCGGCCACCCCGGCGTGTTCCCAGATCCGCCGGGCGTTGGCGGCGTTGGCCTCGGCCAGCTCGACCGAATACACCCGGGCGGCGGGTGCGGCACGCGCGATCCGCAGCGCGCTGTAGCCGCAGTAGGTGCCCAGCTCCAGCACCCGGGCCGGGTCGGCCCGTCGTACCGCGGCGTCGAGCAGGGCGCCCTTCTCGTCGCCGACGTTGATCAGCAACGACTTGGAGTAGGCGAACTCGTCGATGCGGGCCAGCACGTCATCGACATCACCGGCACGCGCATGGGCCAGCACGTAGTCGACGGCGGCGGCCTCTCGGCCGTCACCGATCTGGCCCGTCGTGGTGATGTTGCGGGCGCCGGTGGCCATCCGTAGGACCGACCAGCGCAGGAACGGGAGGCGTCGCTTGAGGCTCATGGCGGAAGTTTAGGGCGCACACCTGCCCGATGGACTGCCGATGTCGCCCGTGTGGGCGGTGGTCACCCGTTAGACTTCTGCGGATGTCCGCCACCACAGCGCCGCACCGGCCATGAGCGACGACGAGACCCTCGGCGTCGGCCTGACCGGGCGTCCGCCGCGCGACATTCCCGAACCCCAGCCCCGCACGACGCACGGTCCCGCCAAGGTCATCGCGATGTGCAACCAGAAGGGCGGCGTCGGCAAGACCACCTCCACTATCAATCTGGGTGCCGCGCTGGCCGAATACGGCCGCAAGGTGTTGCTGGTGGACCTGGATCCGCAGGGCGCGCTGTCGGCGGGCCTGGGCGTGCCGCACTACGAGCTGGCGCACACCGTGCACAACCTGCTGGTGGAGCCGCGGGTGTCGATCGAGAGCGTGCTGATGCCGACCAAGGTGGAGAACCTGGACCTGGTGCCCTCCAACATCGACCTGTCGGCGGCCGAGATCCAGCTGGTCAACGAGGTCGGGCGCGAGCACGCACTGACGCGGGCACTGCGGCCGGTGCTGGACAACTACGACTATCTGCTGGTGGACTGCCAGCCGTCGCTGGGCCTGCTCACCGTCAACGGTCTGGCCTGCGCCGACGGCGTGGTGATCCCCACCGAGTGCGAATACTTCTCGCTGCGCGGGCTGGCGCTGCTCACCGACACCGTCGAGAAGGTCCGCGACCGGCTCAACCCGAAGCTGGAGATCAGCGGCATCCTGTTGACCCGCTACGACCCGCGCACCGTCAACTCCCGCGAGGTGATGGCACGGGTGGTGGAGCGCTTCGGCGACCTGGTGTTCGACACCGTGATCACCCGGACCGTCCGTTTCCCCGAGACCACTGTGGCCGGGGAACCGATCACCAGCTGGGCCCCGAAATCCGGCGGTGCGCAGGCCTATCGCGCACTCGCCCGCGAAGTCATCGACCGATTCGGCGCGTGAGTACAGACACCGAGGCATCCAGCGCCAATAACGGTTTTCAGGTTCGACTGACCAACTTCGAGGGTCCGTTCGACCTGTTGCTGCAGCTGATCTTCGCGCACCGCCTCGACGTTACCGAGGTGGCGTTGCACCAGGTCACCGACGACTTTATCGCCTACACCCGCGACGTCGGCTCACAGCTGGAGCTGGAGGAGACCACCGCGTTCCTGGTGATCGCCGCGACCCTGCTCGACCTGAAGGCGGCCCGGCTGCTGCCGGCCGGGCAGGTAGACGACGAAGAGGACCTGGCGCTGTTGGAGGTGCGCGACCTGCTGTTCGCCCGGCTGCTGCAGTACCGGGCGTTCAAGCACGTCGCGCAGATGTTCGCCGAGCTGGAAGCCACCGCGCTGCGCAGCTACCCGCGGGCGGTGGCACTGGAGGACGGCTTCGCCAACCTGCTGCCCGAGGTGATGCTGGGCGTGGACGCCGACACATTCGCCCAGATCGCGGCGGCCGCGTTCACCCCGCGACCGGTCCCGATCGTGGGCACCGATCACCTGCATCAGGTGATGGTGTCGGTGCCGGAGCAGGCCGGCGTACTGCTGAGGATGCTGGAGGCCCGCGGCAGTGGCCAGTGGGCGTCGTTCACCGAACTGGTCGCCGACTGCGAGGTGCCGATCGAGATCGTCGGCCGCTTCCTGGCGCTGCTCGAACTGTATCGAGCGCGGGCGGTAGCATTTGACCAGTCAGAACCACTTGGTGTGCTCCAGGTGTCGTGGACCGGCGAGCGGCCGACCACGGGTGAATTGGTAGACCTGGCGACAGCAGAGCCGGCCGAGTAGTGCGAGACGAATTGATGACTGACCACATGCCCGAACCCGAGATCGACGAGGTTTCGGTGCCGAGTTCCGATCTGGGTATCGACGTCGCCCTGGCGCCCGAGCTGGAGGACTCCGAGCTGGGTGGGGTGCTGGAGGCACTGTTGCTGGTGGTGGACACCCCGGTGCCCGTCGACGCGCTGGCGGTGGCCACCGACCAGCCGGTGTACCGGATCACCGCCAAGCTGCGGGCGATGGCCGACGAGTTCACCGAACGTGACAGCGGAATGGACCTGCGTGAGGCCGGCGGCGGCTGGCGGCTCTACACCCGCGCCCGCTTCGCCCCGTATGTCGAGCGTCTGCTTCTCGACGGGGCACGCTCCAAGCTGACCCGCGCCGCGCTGGAAACCCTTGCAGTGGTGGCGTATCGCCAGCCGGTGACGCGTGCGAGGGTCAGCGCCGTGCGCGGGGTGAACGTGGACGCGGTGATGCGCACGCTTGTGGCGCGTGGGCTGATCATCGAAGCCGGCGCCGACTCCGACACCGGCGCGGTGACGTTCGCCACCACCGAGTTGTTCCTGGAGCGGCTGGGCCTGTCGTCGCTGACCGACCTCCCCGACATCGCGCCGCTGCTGCCCGACGTCGACGTGATCGACGACTTGAGCGAATCTTTGGACAGCGAACCGCGATTCATGAAACTCGGCGGTGGTGCGCCATCGAGCGATCAGCCGCTGACCTTCGATGTGGACCACGACTGATGGCTTTCTCCGAGTTCGAGCCGGACACCGAGGGAGTGCGCCTGCAGAAGGTGCTCTCGCAGGCCGGTGTCGCCTCACGCCGCGTAGCCGAGAAGATGATCCGCGACGGCCGAGTCGAGGTCGACGGCCGGATCGTCACCGAACTGGGCACCCGGGTGGACCCGAGCGAATCGGTGATCCGGGTGGACGGCGCGCGGGTGACCGTCGACGACACCCGGGTATATCTGGCGCTGAACAAGCCCCGCGGCGTGCACTCGACGATGTCGGACGACCTTGGCCGGCCGTGCATCGGCGACTACGTGGAGCACCGGGTTCGTGGCGACACCAAGCTGTTTCACGTCGGGCGGCTCGACGCCGACACCGAAGGCCTGATCCTTTTGACCAACGATGGTGAGCTGGCACACCGGCTGATGCACCCGTCCTACCAGGTACCCAAGACCTACGTCGCGACCGTGCTGGGATCGGTTCCGCGTGGCCTTGGCAAGAAGCTGCGCGAGGGAGTCGAACTCGACGACGGGCCGGCGAAGGTCGACGACTTCGCGGTGGTCGACGCCGTTCCCGGCAAGACCCTGGTGCGGGTGACCCTGCATGAGGGACGCAAGCGGATCGTACGCCGGATGCTGGCAGCGGTCGGGTTCCCCGTTCAGGAGCTGGTGCGCACGGACATCGGTGCGGTAGCGCTGGGGGAGCAGCGACCCGGCAGCATCCGGGCGTTGAGCCGCAAGGAGATCGGCGAACTGTATGCGGCGGTCGGGCTGTGAACGACGGTGTGGTGGTCGCCATCGACGGTCCGGCCGGAACCGGGAAGTCCTCGGTATCGCGGGGCCTGGCGAAGGTGCTGGGTTCGCGCTATCTGGACACCGGGGCGATGTATCGGGCGGTGACGCTGGCGGTGCTGCGGGCCGGTGTCGATCTGGATGATGCCGCCGGTATCGCCCGGGTAGCCGACGCCGCCGAGGTCTCGGTGGACTCGCTGCCCTCAGGCGATCGCGCATACCTTGGCGGAGAAGATGTTTCGCGAGAGATCCGCAGCGACGAGGTGACCCGCGCGGTGTCGGGCGTCTCCGCGATTCCGGCGGTGCGCACCCGGTTGGTGGCACTGCAGCGGCAACTGGCGTCGCAGGGCCGCGGGGTGGTGGCCGAGGGTCGCGACATCGGCACCGTGGTGCTGCCCGACGCGGATGTGAAGATCTTCCTGACCGCCTCGCCGGAGACCCGGGCGCGGCGGCGCAACGACCAGAACGTGGCCTCGGGGCTGGGTGACGACTACGCCGGGGTGCTGGCCGATGTGCTGCGGCGCGACGAGCTGGACTCCACCCGGGCGATGTCGCCACTGCGTCCGGCCGATGACGCGGTGATCGTGGACACCGGAGAGATGAACCAGGAGCAGGTGGTGGACCACCTGCGGGAATTGGTCGAGCAGCGTTGCGGGGTGGTCCGATGAGTGACGGCACCTGGTCGGATGAAAGCGACTGGGAGATAGGCGAAGACGGCGGCTTCGACGATCTCGCCGAAGATGCCGGGCCGCCGCCGGTGGTGGCCGTGGTGGGCCGTCCCAACGTCGGCAAGTCGACGCTGGTCAACCGGATCCTGGGCCGCCGCGAGGCGGTGGTGCAGGACCTGCCCGGGGTAACCCGTGACCGGGTGTCCTACGACGCGCTGTGGACCGGCCGCCGCTTCGTGGTGCAGGACACCGGCGGCTGGGAACCGGACGCAAAGGGCTTGCAGCAGTTGGTCGCCGAGCAGGCGGCGGTGGCGATGCGCACCGCCGACGCGGTGATCCTGGTGGTGGACGCGGTGGTGGGCGCCACCGCCGGCGACGAGGCCGCCGCCAAGATTCTGCGCCGATCCGGCAAGCCGGTGTTTTTGGCTGCCAACAAGGTCGACAGTGAACGCGCCGAAGCCGACGCGGCCGCACTGTGGTCACTGGGGCTGGGGGAGCCGTTCACGGTCAGTGCGCTGCACGGCCGCGGCGTAGCCGACCTGCTCGACGAGGTGATCGCCAAACTGCCCGAGGTGGCCGAAATCGCCGGCGGCGGAGGCGGTCCAAGACGGGTGGCTCTGGTCGGCAAGCCCAACGTAGGCAAGAGTTCGCTGCTCAACCGGCTCGCCGGCGACGAGCGCTCGGTGGTGCACGACGTTGCGGGCACCACCGTCGACCCGGTCGACTCGCTGATCGAGATGGACGGCAAGATCTGGCGTTTCGTCGACACCGCGGGGCTGCGCCGCAAGGTCGGCCAGGCCAGCGGACATGAGTTCTACGCCTCGGTGCGCACCCACGGCGCGATCGACGCCGCCGAGGTGGTGATCGTGCTGGTCGATTCGTCGCTGCCGCTGACCGAGCAGGACCAGCGGGTGATCTCGATGGTGGTCGAGGCAGGACGGGCGGTGGTGCTGGCCTACAACAAATGGGACCTGGTCGATGAGGACCGGCGCTACCTGCTGGACAAGGAGATCGACCGGGACATGGCCCGGCTGGCGTGGGCGCCGCGGGTGAACATCTCGGCGAAAACCGGTCGCGCGGTCCAGAAGTTGGTGCCCGCCCTGGAGACCTCACTGGCATCCTGGGATACCCGGATCTCGACCGGCCAGCTCAACTCGTGGCTCAAGGAGGTCGTCTCGGCGACGCCGCCACCGGCCCGCGGCGGCCGGATCCCGCGGATCCTGTTCGCCACCCAGGCCGCGTCGCGTCCGCCGACGTTCGTGTTATTCACCTCGGGGTTCTTGGAGGCCGGCTACCGCAGGTTCCTGGAGCGGCGGCTGCGGGAGACCTTCGGTTTTGAGGGCAGCCCGATCCGGATCAACGTGCGGGTGCGCGAGAAGCGCGGCCCCAAGCGCTAACCGGTCTTGGTCAGCTGAAAGTCCCACTGGCCGACCACTCCGCCGGCCGGCCCGCGACCGCAGGGCTGCAGCGTCGTGGTGGTCCAGGTGCCGGCCAGGGTCGCCGCGTCGAAGCTGACCGTCTTCGAGGTCGGCAGCGGTGTGTGGTCCACCGGGCACTCCATGCTGCCCTGCCCGCTGTACTCCCACCGGCCGCCGTTGAGATGAAACTCGCCGTTCTGCAGCCAGCGTTCCCCGTCAAGGCTGGTGCAGGTCGGGCCGCACGGGGTGAACGTCCACGTGGCCGTTCGCTGCGAGGGCCCGTGCTGGGCACTGAACGCGTACTGGCCCGAGGGCACCGCGGGCTCGGCCTGGGCGGCCGGGGCGAACCCGACCGCGATCAACGCAGCACCGATTGCCAACAGAACCCGTGCGCCCATCATCGCCTCACCACTCCGCCCTGAGCCGGTCTTTGTCACGACCAGCGTAGGGTGCTGCACGTGCCGGTCTCGCAGATGGTGTTGATCATCCTGGCCGGGGTGGGTGCCGGGGCGATCAACTCACTGGTCGGCTCGGGCACGCTGATCACCTTTCCGACGCTGGTGACACTGGGTTTCGCACCACTGACCGCGACCATCTCGAACTCGATCGGCCTGGTGGCCGGCGGTATCTCCAGCACCTGGGCATACCGTCGTGAACTGGGTGGCCAGTGGCACCGGCTGCGCTGGCAGGTCCCGGGTTCGCTGCTCGGCGCGCTGCTCGGGGCGTATCTGCTGTTGCACCTGCCCGAGAGTGTCTTCAACCGAATCGTCCCGGCGCTGTTGATCGGTGCCCTGGCTCTGGTGGTGATCGGCCCGAAGATTCAGTCGCTGGCACAGCGCCGGGCGGCGGCGCAGGGCCGCGCCGTTGACCAGCTCAGCAATGGCCGCATGGTCGCGTTGGCGCTCGGTACGTTTGCCGTCGGAGTGTACGGCGGCTATTTTGCTGCGGCCCAAGGAATTCTGCTGATCGGCGTCATGGGCGTACTCCTGCCCGAGTCCATGCAGCGGATGAACGCGGCGAAGAACCTGCTTGTGCTGATCGTCAACGTCGTCGCCGCGGGTGCCTACATTCTGACGGCGTTCGACCGGATCAGTTGGCCCGCAGCCGGATTGATCGCGATCGGCTCACTGATCGGCGGATACCTGGGTGGGCACTACGGGCGCCGGCTGTCACCGAATGCGCTGCGGGCGGTGATCATCGTGGTCGGCCTGATCGGGCTCTACCGGCTGCTCTCGGTATAGCCCGGGTGTGCCCTCGCCGCGGTCAGATTCCCCGGTTGCGCCAGCGCTGCAACCGGCCGCGGGGTGCCCGAAACGCCGCGGCCATCACCGAACTCATCGACGCCGCACTGGGATGCGTGGGCTTGGTGTCCACGGCGGCCTTCGGAGCTGCGGTCGCGGGCTTGTCGCCTTCCCACCAAATCGGTTGCAGCAGTGCTGAAACCACCGGAACGGCGGGCTCGACGCTGGCGCGTCCCCACTGGCAGGCTCGGTCGATGGTCGCCGCCGACGGTGCCAGGTTCACCGGCGACAGGGTCGGGGAGAACCGGACCAGATGATCGGCGTAGGGGGCGTTGCGCACCATCTGCAACTGGATGGCCTGGGTGATCGGAACCAGCCACAGGTGCTTGGGATCCCACTGCGGATGGAAGCAGTCGAAGGCGAGATAGCACGCGTTGCGGGTGCCCAACCGGCCGTCGCGCACGCGCTTCCAGGCCAGCTCGACCGGCACATTGCTGGCCGCGCCGCCGTCCACCAGGGCTGCGACGTCGTTGTCGGCCAGCAGCGCGTCGAACAGCGGCTCCATGGCCGGATCCTTGGTCTCGTGGTGCAGCACCCCGGGGATCGCCGAGGAGAACGACGCGGCGTCGACGACGTTGACGTCGCGGTCGGGGTTGTCGCCGCCGATGACCAGCGGGGTGACCACCCGCGGATCGATGAACGCGGCGGTCTGCCACAGCCGCGTCGCGATCTGGGGGCCGACACCGATCGGCAGATACGGGATAGACCGCAGATTCAATGCGGCCAGGCTCTGGTTGCGGTAGCGCGACGGCAGCGCCGCGAACGGCTGCCGGCGCACTCCGGCGACCACGGCGTCGAACGGAATGGCCAGATCCGACATCCGCATCGGCTCGCCGTCCTCGCGGCGGAACATCGCGTCGGCGAACTTGTCGAAGTTCAGCGCGAACGCCCCGGTCAGGCCGTGGCGGCGGGTGAGACGCTCGGGCCCCAGGATGGCGCGGAACGACACCGTCTTGGCCCACTCGACGTAGTCGTCGATGGGCACCGGCCGGATGCGGCCCACCACCGAACCCAGGATCGAGCCGAACGACGAGCCGATCAGGTAGTCCGGTGTGGAGCCGGACTCCAACAGCGCCTGCATGCCGCCGACGTATACGAAGCCCGAACCGCCACCGCCGCCGAGCACCGTGACCAGCTTCTTGTAGCCGACCTCGGCGTCGAGTTCAGCAAGCGAGAAGTCGCCTGCGTGCCGCTCGGCCAGCTGCCGGCGCTGCTCGTCCTGTTCGGCGGCCAGGTTGCCCAGCGCGTCACGGGCGGCGGTCAGCGCGATCACCGGGTCGCGTTCGGCGCGCAGCGGACCCTGCAGGGCCTCGGCCACCTTGGCCCGCCACGGCGCCAGCTCGGCGCCGACCGAGACGTCGCCACGCCCGCGGGTGCCGCCGGGGCCGGCCGCGCCCGGCTCGAAGTCCCCGAGGCGCGCGAAGTTCAACAGGTAGCGAAGCCGGCGCAGCTGCTCGGCGCTGAGCACCTCGGGCTTGCGCAGCGAGTGCCGGACCAGCCGGTTCTCCATCTTCTGCAGCAGCAGCACGGTGTCGCCGGTGTCGACGACGTCGACCACCTCGGCGTCGTCGACCAGGGGCTCGGTGATCATCATCGGGTCCGGGCGACGGTCGACCATGCCCAGTAGGGCTTCGGCGAACGGGATCTGCATGAGTTAGGCGGTTCCTGGGGCTCGTGGCGCTGATGGGACGAACTCGCGTGGCGAGCCTACGCGGTTATGGGCGGGCTCGCCGGGGGCCTCACGCGGGTTCGGGGCGCCCGGTTCGTTGCGGTAGGCTTTCGACCTGCTGCCGGTTGATCCGGCGGCGGCGGGCTGTGGCGCAGTTTGGTAGCGCACTTGACTGGGGGTCAAGTGGTCGCAGGTTCAAATCCTGTCAGCCCGACTTAGGAAAATGCGATCTGAACTGCGGTTATGTTGCGATTAGTCCGTGATGGGCGCCTGCGGTGGTGGCCGCGCTTGGGACCACAGTGGTGTTGGCGATGCCCTCGGTTGGCTTGTGCCTGGGAGTTTCTGGCATCCAGACCGCACGTTATGCACGCTATGCGAGCCTGTGCACGTTATACGGCTCACCCGGACGGCCCTCTTGCTGCCGAAATTGACCGCTGGTCAAGTGGGGTAGCCGTAGTTTCATCGGATCATCTTGCGTGGGTCGGGGAAGCCCATCTTGAGGTAGCCGGGCGCTCGTTTCTTCAGTGATGAGGCGATGACGGGAGTGAGCTCGTCGTGGTAGTCGTGCACGGTTGCGGTGGTTTTCGAGGGGTAGGGGCGGGTGATGCGACCGATGTATTGCACGAGCCGGTTCTTGAAGGTGATTGGGGCGGCCAGGAACAGCGTGTCAAGGGCTGGGCAGTCGAAGCCTTCGCCGATGAACGAGCTGGTGCCGACGATCAGGAGTGGGTCCGAATCGGGCGTGTGGTTGGCGAGTTGGTCGGTGATCTGGCGGCGTTCACGAGCCTTCATGCCGCCGCACAGAACGGTGACAGCCCTTCCCGCGGTGCGTAGTTGGTCGGTGATGGCGTTGAGATGCTTGACCCAGGTGGTGAGCACCAGGATGTTGGCCCCGGTTTCGGCGGCAGCCCGCACGTCGTCGACGATCTGCTCAAGTCGAGCCTGGTCGGCGACGAGGGCGCGGTAGATCTCAGCCATTCCACCGGGTGCGGTGGGGTCGGCGTCGCCGCTGTAGTGGAATGGGGTTGGGTGCAGGTGCAGAACCGGGTGGGGTGTCAGTAGGTCGGAATCGTCGACGGGGAGTTGTCCGGTCTTGGGTGGCTCGATGGCCACGTGGTGGGATCCGAGTTGGTGATAGATCAGGTCTTCGAGTCCGTCGCGGCGTTCCGGCGTGGCGGTCAAGCCGAGCCAGTACCGTGCGGAGATGCGGGTCAGGACGCCGAAGAATGCGCTGGCGGCGACGTGGTGGCATTCGTCGACGATGACGAATCCGTAGTCGGCGGTGATGTCTTTGACGTTGTCGCGGCGAGCGAGTGTTGGCAGCAGGGCGATGTCGAGGATGCCGGTGGCTTTCGACCGTCCGCCGCCGATTTGACCGCACTTGAAACCGAGGTGCCTGCTGATGCGGTCGCGCCATTGGTCGGCGAGGGCTTTGCGATCGACCAATACCAGTGTCGAGGTAGATCGCGATTCGATTGCCGCGCAAGCGATGACTGTCTTGCCGGTACCCGGTGGCGCGACGAGAACACTGGTGTCTTGTTCGAGGAGCTGGTGCAATGCGGCGGTCTGGGACGTTCGCAGCGGCGTACTGCAGGTGAGGTGGTGGGGTTCGCCAAGAACACGTTTGTCGTCCACATGCAACGTGCTGTCGGCCGATGCGACGAGATCATTCAGCAGGGGATGCAGGCCACGGGGCAGGACAAGGTCTCCGTCAGCGGTTTCGTCGTAGCTGTAGAGGAATCGTGGTGTGTCCCAGGTGCTGCGGCGGGCGCGTTGGCGCGCATCGAATTCCGGGTTGCGTATCGATGCGGCGTGTTTGACGGCCGAGATCATCGCCGGGCCCAGATCGTTGGCGGTCAGGGTGAGTCGTGAGCTGAACTCTGCCCGCACGATTGCCGCCGGTCGTGGGATGATGCGCGACGACGTCGGTAGTTGCAGACGCCGGACATGGTGGCCGATCTGTGGGGCGGGAAGTTGGCGCGCCAACGCGGTCACGTCTTTGGTGGACAATCGGGCGATGCTGGACAGGTAGGCCCACTGATCCTCGTAGGGCTCCAGGGTGGCCGGATCGAGGAAGACGGTAGTGCCGTGTTGGCGGCGCTTGCCGTTCATCGGGGCGGCGATCAGATTGCCCACCCCACGTCCGGTGTGCACATCCTGGGACGGGAACAAGCGGTCATAGCTGCTCAGTTGCATGCTGCCACGCAGGCGGAATGCCTCACCCAGCAGACTTGTGGCGATGCTGCGAGCTACCGATGCCGAGATCTCATGAGCGAAGAAGATCCACACATGAGCGCCGCGTCCGGATTGCGATACCTCCAGTGCGGCCGGAATCCCATAGGACCGTGCTGCTTTCATGTAGGCGAGCGCGTCAAGCATCGCGGCTTGCTTGTCGAAGTCCGCCGCGACCCACCAACAGGTGTCATCATCGCTGAGCGGATACAAACCGATATGTGCCTCACCACGCAGATGCGCATCGACAACCTCGGGCGTCAGTGGGAGATACGGCGCGTCGGCCCGATTCATCCCCTTGCGCCAGTAGCCTTTGATCGCCGGCATCCAGCCCGAGCGGCCATCTCGTCGATTCTCCCAGCGCAGTGCGTAAACATCGGTGCGACAACGGAACAGATCGAAGAAGAACCGCACCTTATCGGCAGAGCTGGAACCCATTGTCACCGGTGAGGTCGGCGCTCCCGTTAGCGTCGCCTGGTCGCTGGCGGCGGCACGTGCCTGTTCCTCACTCAGCTGAAGAAGACGCCGCAGACGCACATTGTCGGCGCGCAGCGTGTCCAACTCGCCGGGGAAATTCTCGATACCGCTAACGATCACTCCTCCTTGAATAGCGGCTACATGACGCTGCGGATGAGTTCGACGGCCTCGAACATGGCGTAGCGTGCCACGAGGTGGTCGAGGATCTCGTCGACACTGGACGAAGGCCGAACGAATCTGGAAGCCATCGCAATCACTGCTCGATAGGCGACGTCGGGGGACACCGCGACGGTGTCGCCGGCGAACTGAGCCGGTGAGATCACCGTGAGTAGTTTGGGGATCTTTGACGGGGGAAAGTCCTTCAAATTATTGGTGACGATCACCTCCGCTCCGCCAACCAGTGCAGCGGCAACAACGTGTTCGTCATCGATGTCGGGCAGCCCAAACGTGCCTTCTAGGCTTTCCCAGTTCACCACGATGGCGTCATCGAAAGCTGTGCTCATGCGATCGACCAGGTGTTGCGCTCGCCGTGCCGCGGGAGCTGGGTCGTGACCGCGGCCGATGAGCTTCTGCGCTTCGTGGTAACGCAATTCATCGAGGATCGCTGTTGACCACAGCGGTCGGTACAACCCCTCGACTGCGAGCGACAGCAGGAAATCCCGCTGCAGGCTTGGCCACAGCACTGAGGTGTCCAACAGCGCAGCGAACATTTTTCGATGTTGTCAGCGCGTGGTGGCGTTGGCTCGCCGCCGCCCGGCGACGACTCGGCGCGCCTCACGCAGCTGCTGGCGAATTACTTCCGGGTCGTCGTCAGCGTCGATGTCGACCGCGGTGGCCGCCAGCGCCTCATACTGGCGATTGCGACGTTGCTCGCGGTAGGTGAGAACGTCGTCGAGCAACAGTCGATGGCGATTGCCGATCCGCTCAGCCGGCAACGTACCGTCGGTGATCAGGCGGACCACCGTCGGGCGGCTGACTCCCAACAGGTCTGCGGCTTGTTGGGTGGTCAGCTTCATCGTCTGTGGCGCGATGGTGACGGCCTTGCCGGCATGGAGTGCGGCCACCACTTTTTTCAGCGCTTGATGCACTGTCGGCGGTAGGTCGATCCGGTCGTGCTCGTCGACCCCAACGAGCGCATAACGAGGCGAGGCGGCCGACCCGCGCACCCGCTCATGAGCGGCGAGGAACCCGACGACGAGGGCCATCTCGTCACGCCCTTCCGGGACGAACGTTGCCGCCTCGACCACCTCTGCGCTCACTCCGGGCTCCTATCCAACCAAAACGAAATAAATTTCGGGATGTTCGAACAATACCGCGTCTCCGTCAGAGCCGCACGGCCGGATCGCAGGACAACGGCCGCTGGAATTTGGGCGGCGAAGAGCACGGCAACCCGGCCCCTGGGGTGCGGGACCACCCAGGGACCACACGTCATGCGCGATACCGAACGACCTGCGCATCCATGAACGTCACGCACCGCACCTGGGGGGACACGGCCGCCGGCGACCTGGGAAAACGCGTTACCGCTACTTCCTGGGGGTCAAGTGGTCGCAGGTTCAAATCCTGTCAGCCCGACTTAGGAAAATGGGTATTGACTTGCGAAGATACGGAAATTTCTTCAGCATGCGTACCCGAGATGACAACCACTCGGGGGTGCTGGCGACGCTGTCCTGCTGTTTCCGGTGAACCAGGGGGCGCTTCTGGCCTTGAGAATCGGCTGGGCTGAACGGATGGCGCGGCGCTCTGGTGCCAGTCGCGACGGTGGAGCGGACTCATCCCGTCGCGCGGTGCGGTCCCGGGTGACCAATCCGACGGATGCAGGTGGTCCGTGCCCGTGGCATCGCGGCGCCGCAGCGTTTTTCGGTGCGGCGCTTGAGGATGTCGGTGGCGTCCGCGTAATCCGATCGGGTGCGTGCGGCGCGCATGACCGCGGCCAGGGCGTTGTACTGGTCGGGCTGGCCGGACTCGTCGTAACCGTCTCGCATCGCGGCTTCGGCTTCGGCGCGCGACACCACTGCGGCGAGTTCTTCGGGGAGCAGTCCCAGTTGCACCAGTGCCCGAACCAGGTCTGCCTCAGCGGGTGGGGGCGCGTAGTCCCAGCCGTTGAGGCCCACCTTCTCGGCGATGACGTCGAGCAGGGCGAGAGCGTCCCAGAGCTGGGTGGCCTCTTCTTCGGTGAGCCGCCCCGACCGCACCAGGGCGTTCGCGACGTCATAGACCGCGTTCGCGGTGCGCGGGCCGGCGCAGATCACCTCGATGAGCCCGACACCCTGCTCGAGGCGTGCGGCGAAGACGACGCGGTGCTTGCGGCTGAGCACCTCCACGGTGTTCAGGCCCGCGAGGCGGTCGGCGGCCGACCGGTTGCTCAGAGGGTGCTTGCCGATTGGGTTCTCACAAAGAGTCACCACCTCGGTGATCACCGACTCCCGCTCATCGAGTGTCAGCTCGTCCAAGTACAGCAGAAAGTCCTCGGAGAAGACGATCTCGGCCTGATCGTCGGGCGGCCGCTGGTTACCGCGCATCCGACCCGGCGCGCAGTTGCTCCGCGCGCTGCCGCACACGGTGGGCGTCGACACCAACCTTCGCGCACAGCTCGTCCAGGCTGTACCGGCGAGACCGCTGCGCAACCAGGTCTGCGGCGGACTCCGCGACGGCCCAAGCGGCTTCGCGGACCTCGCGCACCTCGGCATCGACGCGGGCGGGGGAATCCACCACGGCGACCACCCGACCGTGACTGGTCAGGGCCACACGGTTGTCCTCGCTCAGCTCAGCGAGGGCGGAGACACCCTTGCGCGCCGCGAGGGACACGGGCACGTTCACTGTCGGGGACATTCTGCAACTCTATACATATCTGTGCAGTACTGCAATGGATTCTCGTCGCGGCGTGGTGAGGTGCAGCGACTGGATCCGAAGGGGCACATCTACTTCGAGGACCAGTCTGGGGTAGTCCGGGCGGTATGGCTGAAGCGGTCAGTTCCCGCCCAGCGCCCTGCTCGCCAACGCTGCCGCCGCGGGACTGGCGATGTCCCGCCGCGCCCAGGTGACGGGCTGATCGGTCACGTTACTACCGTCAGTACGCGGTCCCGCCCGACGTTGAGCGGAAGTGGCGCCAAGACTTGACGGCGGAGAAGATTGCCCAGCTGGACCAACCCGGCAATTGGCGCACTCTGAGCTATCTCTGCCACCACGACGACACCAGCTTCCTCCACGAAGTCGTCCGTGCTGAACCACGCGGGGAAGATCCATGCGGCCGTCCGCACCGTGTCCACTCGAACTGCGTCGCTAGACATCGAGAGCGCCCCTGAAGAGGAGAGACAGGGCCGAGAAGTACAGCTACGTCGGCGGGCACGCGTGCTCACCGAAACGGCGAACCGCTTCCTGGCTGATCCAGAGCCAATACCGCCTCTGCGACCTCGACCGAGATGGTTGGAGCGAGTATTGCAGGCGTTTCGTCGCACGTAGATGCCGCGCTCGGGCGCCTGAACCGGCAGCTGCGACAGTGGCTGCCGACGTGGACCGACCGCTGCTGCCTGTCCCAGGACCGCGTGGCGGACTGCGCCATGGCGCATTGCGGGGCAAACTTGTCGTTCGTGACGAAAGAAGACCGGCTCCGGCAGATCGCCAGGGATGTATTCCCGGACTGGTCGCGGCCGCCCAGGGTCGTGGTTGAGCAGATCGGGGTGCTGGTCGGGAGATGGCCGGTTGAAGGCTTCGCTCGCGAGAAGCTGCCTGATCAGCAGTGCCGTCTGGTGTGGATCGACCGGCACGCGATCGGACTGCTGGACTACATCGCAGACGCCGCGGAGGAGCAGAATCTGGATGCGCTGATCCGGCCGTTGAGCCAGGTCATTGGAGTCGACGTCAAAGCCTGTGGATCGGCGGACGCTTTCGGGGAGCGAACGTACCGGCGCGCAGTGATGGTGCACTTCGCATCGGGGAATCCGATTGTGGTCGACACGACCCAATACACGAACGACGGCCTTCGGGGTAACGCCGACCGGTTCATCGATCGGGTACTGGATGCACTGGCGGGCACGTCCGCCGGGGAATAGGCGCCGTGATCGACCAACAACTCGACCGCATTTTCACTCGGTAGGGTCCAACCGTGGTAGCGAGCAACACGGTCGTGCTGACCGACGAGTTCCGAGAAGCGTTGGGACTGCTGGCGGCCGGCCGGAACCTGTTCCTGACAGGTAAGGCCGGCACCGGCAAGTCGACGCTCATCCGCCATTTCATGGCCGACACCGAACGCAACGTCGTGGTCGTCGCACCGACCGGTATCGCTGCCCTCAACGTCGACGGCCACACCATCCACCGGCTGTTCGGATTTCGGCCCACCACAACGCTGTCCGATGTCACCGGTGGCGATTATCGGCCCGGACGCTTCACCAAGACGTTGGGCAGGCTGCAAACGCTGATCATCGACGAGGCGTCGATGGTGCGCGCGGACGTGTTCGACATGATCGCGTCGGCGTTGCGACGGTTCGGCCCGGAGCCGGGAAATGCGTTCGGTGGTGTGCAAGTCGTCTTGGTCGGCGACCTGTACCAGCTGCCGCCGGTGGTGACTGACGGTGAGCAGCAATATTTTTCAACGACGTACGACACCCCGTACTTCTTTTCGGCGAACGCTTTCAACCGTGAGGACTTCCCGAGCGTCTCGCTGACGACGGTGTTCCGTCAGCTCGGTGACGATCGGATGACCGCGATTCTCAACGAGATTCGCGAAGGCGTCTTGCTCGGACACGCCCGGCAGCATCTGGATTCCCGGGTGGACGCCGACTTCGTACCGCCCGACGACGAGTTCTGGTTGACATTGGCTCCCACCAACAGGCTGGTCACGGCCCGCAACCGCCAGCAGCTCGAACGGTTACCCGGCGAGGAGATGGTGCATCGCGCCACCGAATCCGGTGACCTGTCGTTGTTCGACAAGCCGCTCGAAGACGAGTTGCGGTTCAAGGTCGGGGCCCAGGTGATGATGCTCAACAACGATCAGGCGGAGCGCTGGGTGAACGGTTCCATTGGCCGCGTGGTGGGGGTGGGCTACAACCGGCACGGGGCGGTGGTCGACGTCGAGTTCCCCGATGGGGACGCCGCCGAGGTCGCCCCGTTCACCTGGGAGGCCACCCGCCCGGTAGTCGACGGCGGATCCCTGCGCCGCGAGGTTGTCGGCACCTTCACCCAGCTGCCGTTCAAGCTGGCCTGGGCCATTACCATTCACAAGAGCCAGGGCCAGACCCTCGACCGGCTGGTGGTGGACCTGTCGGGTGGGATGTTCTCCACGGGCCAGCTGTACGTGGCACTGAGCCGGTGCACGTCGTTGGCTGGGCTGGTGCTCAAACGCCCTGTGCTGCCGAAAGATCTGAAAGTGGACCGCCGGATCGCCCGGTTCCTGCGCGCCTCGGCCGCCACCGGAGGCTCTCGACGGTTCTGTGCGATCGGACTGCTCACCGTGGGCGATGAGGGCCGGATGTCCCGGCCGCGTCCGGTGGAGTTGGCGGTGGCGTTCGATGACGGCACCGCTGTGTCGACGCTCATCAATCCGCAGCGTGATCTGGCCGACGCCCGCCAGGCTTACCGGATCGGGGTGGCGGACGTGCTGCTGGCGCCCACACTGCGGGAGGCCTGGTCGGTCATTGCGCCGATGCTGGCCGGGTGCACGCCGGTCGGCGTGAAGGTCGACGAGACGCTGGGGTTGCTCGACTTCGAACTCAAACGGTTGGGTCAGGTCATTCCCATGCCGCTGGGGATCGAGCTGCGGGGCACGACCGTGACCGGCGACACGGCGCTGCAGCGGGCCAGATCCGCACTCGATGCTCTCGGTGCCGTCGATCTGACGGCCGGCTCAACACCATTCGACGAGCCCGACGAGACCGACGCGCTTTCGGGGATCCTGGTCAGTCGCGACCACGAGGTCGAGACCCCGACGGCAGCGCACCTGCCGGCCCTGTCCGCATTGCTGCGGATCAGCCGCGGTCTCGGATCCATCCTGCTGGGCATCACGCCCGCCGATAGCGTTGCCTGCTCTGGTGAGACGGATTGGGAGCACGCGGCACGCCAGAGCGCAGCCGACCAATTGATGCTGGCGGCGTCCCGGACCCGCATCCCCGACCAGGTGCAGGCGCGCCTACGAGATGCGTTGCAGGCATTGGGCGTCGGTGAGTTGGACATCGCGCTGGCTCAGGCACCGCAAACCGACCAGAACATCGACACGATCCTTGTTCCCGGTGCCCGCATCTGCTTCACCGGTACCGCGGTCGACGGCCAAGGCCGCGTGGTGGAACGCGACGAGATGGAGCGGCTGGCCGCCCGGGCCGGACTGGCACCGGTGCGCTCGGTGACCAAGACCCGTTGCGAGGTACTGGTCATCGCCGAAGCCGGAACCCAGTCCGGGAAAGCCCGCAAGGCTCAGGAATACGGGAAACCGGTGTTCACCGCGGACGAGTTCTTCGGCTGGGTCGGGGGTTCGCGATGACATGCCAACACAGGGCGGTGCACGTCAGCTGTTCAGCGACCACACCGAGTAGTTGAGCACTGTCGCGAACAGGATCCATGCGAGGTACGGCAGCAGCATGAGTGCGGCGGTGCGATGGACTTTCCAGAACGCGGCGATGGTGACTGCGACGGCGACGTCCAGCAGCAGGATGCCCAGCAGCGCGAAGCCCCGCGAGTCGTCAGAGCCTGCTCCTATGCTGTCGAGCATGAACGCACCCAGCGTTGACGACCGGCGTAGGCACATGGCTGTCCTGGCAGCGGCGATCAAGGTGTGCAGGCTCTGCCCGGGCTTGAACATCGCCGGTGAGACCGAATCCGCACCCGGCTACGGGGCGGTGGACTCACCGGTGGCCCTGGTCGGTCAGAGCTTGTGCGGCAAGCTGTGCATGGATTCGCAGATTCCCTTCACCGGAGGCTCCGGGCAGCTGCTGGATCAGAGCTTTGAGCGCGCGCGCATCGAGAAGCGGGATGTCTTTATCACCAACGTCGTTCATTGCCACCCACCGCAGAATCGCGAATCGCTGGACACCTGGGTCAGCAATTGCAGTCCCTACCTGAACCTTGAGTTGAAGATCGTTCGGCCCAGGTTGGTCATCGGACTGGGCCAAGACGCCAAGCACGCTCTGGAGAGGTTGTACGACCGGCAGGCGCAGAAGTTGGAACGCCCCTGTCAGTCCCTGGACCTGGACGTGATCGACAACGCGGGTCCGAAGTTGCTGTTCACCGAGCATCCGTCCTGGATCAAGCGGCAGCACAGCGATCAGCTGGAAAGTGACTACGTGGCCAGTCTTGCCGCAGCCTTCACCATGGCGTTCCGCGCTGTCACGTAGTGACTTCCGCGACGATCACGCCTCGCGCACCTTCAACAGCGTCTTCCCGACCTCCCCCGACGAGTCGAGCAGCCGGTGCGCCTCGGCCCGGTCACCGGGACGTCGGCTGCTGGCGCAACCGGGTCCGCGGGGTGATGCTTGGCGGATGACCAAGCGCATCTCAACGTCGTGTCCAACGTCTCGCACTATGCTGACCCATCCGAGCCGACCGGACTGTGGCGCTCGGAGCTGACGCACGCCTACCACGTTGACCGGGTTCTTCTGATCGGAGGAGGTCCTGGCCCGCGTCGACAAACTGGTGCCCTACAACGTCGAGGCGCAGATTAAGCAGCGCGGCGCGTCGTCGCCGACGGACGGCTGGTGACGGGACAGAACCCGGGCTCGGCCAAGTCGACCGCCAAGAAGGTCGTCGCCGTACTGGGCCGCTGAGGCCGGCTCAGCCGGTCAGCTCGCAGATCGCCACGGGTATCTCGCGGTCGGTCTTCGTCTGGTAAGAATCGACCGGTCATCGTGGCTCCCTCAGTCCAGGTCGGCGAGAACTTTGCGCGCCGCCTCGAGTTCGGCTTCCAGCACGGCGATCCGCGCGGCCTGCTGCGAGCGCGCCTCGTCCATCAACGCCTCGATCGGTGTGAACAGGTCCTCGTGCAGTTCCTTGGCGGCCCGCGACACCGCGGCCGCGGCGACCGCCAGACCCCGGACCAGGTAGCTGCTGCCCTGCTTGATCTCGGCGTGCCATTCGCCGTCGGCGGTACCGGTCACAGTCAGCGTCAGTTCGAGGGTCTTGGCCTTCTTACCGGCCGCCTTCTTGGCGGGCGCCTTGGACTCCGGAGCCGGGCTCTGCGGGGCATCGGACGCAAACGTCTCTGCGGCCGGGTCGGCGGGCACGTAGTCGGTGGCGAGCAGGGCTTCGGTGGCGAATGTGGTCATGGAAGTCATTAGAACACGCGTTCGATCAAATGGGTGTCTCAGGCCGTGGGTGTCGGCGTCATCGAGGCGATGAAATAGGTCTCATTCCCGGTCGGGTAGCCGCCGCCATCGGTAGCGATGTGGACGTGGTCGTAGTGATTGGCGGTCTCGTTGCCATAGTCCGAGGTCCAATTTCCGCCGCCGACGCCGGGGTAGATCTTCTGCCGCCAGATCACGTGGTTGACGCCCCAGCGCTTGGCGTTGGCCAAGGCATATCCGGCGATCTGGTCGCCCAGCTGAATTCCGGCGTCGCTGTGATAGTCGGGGATCATCACATCGATGGCCAGCCCGTCGGGATGCCACTTGAGCGGGTCCTGGCGGTAGCCGTAGATGGTCGTGATCTCTTGGAACAGCACCCCGATGGTGCGGGCCGCCCAGATGGTCTTGACCTGCAGTCCGTTCTCGGCGGCCACCCCGGCCGGCAGCGGGAACGCGAACTGTTGGCCCTCACTGGGCATCGGAACGCTGGCGGCCAGCGCGGCGACCTCGGCGGGGTTGGCGACGCGCATCGTGCCGGCGGGCGGCGCCGACGTCGGTGCTGCGCTCGGCGGTGCCGCCTGGGCGGTCTCGGTAGGTTTGGGCTTGGCGTCGTTCTTGTCCTGGGCGTAGATCAGTGCCGCGGAGACCGCCAGCGACGCCACGATGGCGAGGCCGCGACCGCAGATCCGGGCGATCTTCCCCCACTTCACCCCAAGCACCTTAATGAATGGGACTCGGAATTGGCTGTACCGGCGGCGTCAGGAGCCCGGGCACAGTTCCGCGCGTGCGCCGTCGGCGATCAGAGTGAACTGCGGCCACGCCGGATAATGCGGCAGCTGGGCCTCCACACTGCGGCCGACATGCAGGTTCTCGCAGATCATGTGTCCCAGCGCGCGCACGCTGGGCTCCGATATCGGCTCGTCACCGGCATAGCGGGCGGTGTACCCGTGTGAATTGAGGTACTTCATGAAGGAGGCGTCGTCGGCGTGGGCCGGTGAGGCACCCAGCAACGCAGCGACCGCCGCGGCCGTCCAGGCGGCTCCCGCCGGCGCGATCCATGTCATAACGGCGATGCTACTGCTAGCGTCAGCGGCGAAAAGAGAAAGGCGCTGGACGTGAAATCAACCGCCGTGGCGATGGCCCTGGCCGCAAGCGTGCTGGCAGGGCTCCTCGGTTCAGCGTCATCGGCTCACGCCGACCCGCTGAATCCGCGCGACCCCGACTACTGCGGCAACAGCCCGGACATCCTGTTGTGCAACGACCAGAAGTCGACCTACCCGAGCCCGGCCGAGATGGCCTACCTCAACTCCATCCGCGGACTGTTCGCGCCCGGCAGCGAAGCGCGCCGGCTGGCCGCCGGTCGGACCGCCTGCCTGGAGTTCCCCAAATACCCGACCAGCCTCATCACCGACCAGGTCACGGCGTATCTTCAGATCGCCAAACCGACCGCCGAAACGGTGGTGGCGGCGGCGCACTCGAACATCTGCCCGTCGGTGGCGCAACAGGGCTGAGCAGGATCAGCGCGCCAAGCGGCGCAACCCGTCTCGGATCGCGGCCTGCGCGGCGACGTCACACTCGTTGTAGGCCAGACACCACCGGCGCGCAGCGTCGGCCTGCGGTCCATGTCCACGAGCGGCCTCGATCGAACTCTGCGACATCAGACCGCCCGGATCGTCGACGTCCCAATGGAAGTCGAAATAGCCGGCGACCAGTTTGATCGACGACCGGGTACGGGCGAAATACGTGGCGTCGAACCACTTGAGCAGGTCGAAGGTGAGTCCGTCCAGTGCGGCGCTGGCGTCGGCGAACCTGCGGGTGATCGAGACTTCCGGATGGCTCCAGTGGAAGACCCGCAGCGTCCTGCCCTCACGTTGCGCCTGGGTGCGTAACCCCCATATGCGGGAGGAGAATTCGGTGGCCAGTGCGGCTTCGCCGGCGTCGTCGAGCGCCTCGAAGGAGATGACCGGTTCGTAACGGGCGGTGGTGTCGTCCTGACCGTCCCGGATGCGCAGGCCCCATTGATAGACACGTTGGTCGCCGTCCCACTCGATGTCGAAGTCGACCTCGATGTCGGCCGACGGCACCACCGGGAGATCGGGACCGCGGGGCTCGACATCGGCTCCGGCGCAGGCCATCCGGGATCGCCGGATCGCATTGGCAAGCCGGCCTGCCGGCTTCTGGGTGCCCACGGACTGGATGGCGAACGCCTCGGCGTCGGGCTGGGCCTCGGCCAGTTGCGTGACGGTCAGTGTCGCCCCGTCGCCGCAGTGGTCGTACAGATACTGCCACTCCCGGACGTTGAGATGGCCCGCGTCGAGGGTGAACGACGCGTCGTTGTCGCCGGCTACCTCGGCGCAGTGGTCGAACCACTCGCAGGTGTTGCAGGCCTCGATACGATAGGGCCGCACCAGTTCCCGTCCAGACGCTGCGGCCTGGGCCACCGCGAGCCGGAACGCGAACTCGTGGTCGTAGTACTCCATGACGGAGCGCTTCGCGCGGTACGACGGTTCGGCATCGGAGTAGCTGAGGATGGTCTCGGCGTCCAGGTCATACCAGGTGATGCCGTGTGGATCACCGATGAGCCCGGTCAGGTCCGAGGTGCCGATGATCCCGCCGCGGTGCGCACCGGTGTGATATCCCAGCTCCTGCAACATCCGGGTGTAATGCGCCAGCTGCATGGCATCGTCGCGCCACCGCGCCGCGTGATTGCTGAATCCGTTGTGCGCCAATGGCTGAGCCGGTGCGGCCAACGGCGACAGTTCCACTGCTCCCTTCTTCGTCGTGGCCAGTGTGCGGTGGCCCTTGACGTCGACCGGCAGATAGCCTGCCTCACTCCGGATGAGCACGTCGGGCTGCCCGGACCGGCCGCCGATACTCGGCAGGCATCCGCCGGCGATAACCGCGACACCGGCGTCCATTGCTGCGACGGTCGCCCGCTGCCGTTGGCTGGACCCAATGTCGGGGTCCACGATCAGCAGCTGCCCGGATTCCGGGAGGCAGTACCGGAGCTCATCGAAAATCGAAGCCTCGAAAGCGATTCCGACCTCACGCAACGCCAATAGATCCGGTGGGACGGCTACCGGCTCCAGGGTTGCCGGGCCGAACTTGTTGTGAGTGACCCGGGCGCACGTCTTCGCCGCGTAGCCGCTGAGATAGATATCCATGCCGTGGGCCTCACGACTCCGATCGTGCTGAAGCGCAGAGCAATTCGCCGAGCAATGCCGCAACGACACCGAACGCGAAATACAGCGGAACTAGCCAGGGAGCCACGCCGAACAGTCCGTCGGAGCCGGGCGCGTACCGGAACTGCCCGGCTGCGGCCACTGCCATCTCGGCGACCGGACCCGAAATCGCCGCCAGTGCACCGCAGATGATCGCCGGCCGGTCACCCAGCGCGCAGTAGGTGAGCGCGGCGAACGCGCAGATCAACGTCGTGACGGGAACGACCGGGCCGGTGTGCAGCAACGCGGTGACGACGTAGCTGCCCAGAACTGCGGCGATACCGGCCACGGATTGGCGCGCGGTGACGTCGGTGCGAACCGAAGGCAGGTGCAGGCGCAACTCCGCCAGGATCACCGTCGCAGCGCCGACCATGATCGGAAAATTGAGCGGACTGCTCCACACGAACGGCCACCCGTGTGCGGCCGTGCAGGTACTCGGTGGTTCCGGTGACGACGTGGGAATGGTCTCCGATCAGACCGGCGGCCGCTCCCACGGTGAACAGCAGCAGCACCGTCGACGGGCGAAGTTTCATCACCGCAGTATGCACGCGGTACCGTCCTGCTGGTGAGGCCCGGATGAGCGATGGCGACCGCGCCCGTTGGGACGCCAAGTACACCGACCGGGCAGCGCCCTCAGCGATCGGGATGGACGCGGTGTTCGCCGCGCATCAGGACGCGTTCCCCAGTTCCGGGCACGCGATCGACGTCGCCTGCGGTCAGGGCGCGGCCGCCGTCTGGCTGGCCCAGCGGGGACTTACCGTCCGTGGCTACGACGTCTCCGCAGTCGTCATCGAGCAGGCTCGTGATCTGGCGCAGCGCAGCGGCGTCGCGCACCGCTGTCTGTTCGAGGTCGCCGACCTCGACGCCGGGCTGCCCGCCGGGCTGCCCGCCGAGGTGGTGTACTGCGCGCGATTCCGGGACCGGCGGCTGGATGCGCCGATGACGCAGCGGCTGGCTCCCGGCGGATTGCTGGCACTCAGCGCGCTCAGTCAGGTCGGGGGCACCGCAGGACGCTTCCGGGCGGCCCCGGGCGAGCTGACGGCCGCATTCGCCGGCCTCGAACTGATCGCGCACGGCGAGGGGCAGGGCGTGGCGTGGTTGCTGGCCCGCCGCCGCGGTGAGCCTCCCAGAATCGGTTAGGAGCCGTTACGCAGGCGCAGCTTCGCGGTCGGCGGGCGCCGGAGCAGGGTCGGCCGGAGCTTCCTCGGCGGGAGCCGCCTCAACCGGAGCCTCAACCGGCGCCTCGACGGGTGCTTCGGCCGGAGCCTCGAACGGCGCCTCGGCCGGAGCCTCGATAGGTGCCTCGATCGGGGCAGCGAACTCGACGGCCATCGGCTCAGCCTCAGGGGCCGGAGCGGGCTCCACCAGAGCAGCGAACTCGACGGGGGCTTCGGCCGGTGCTTCCTCGGCGGGGGCCTCGGGGTCCATCGGCAGGTACATGTGGCGGGTGAACTGACGCTGGTAGGCACCGCCGCCGCCGATCCTGACGCCGCCGGACTCGCCACTGGACACCGGAGTGCCGTCGGGCAGGGTCACTGCGGTGTGGTAGCTGTTCCAGCCCACCACCAGGGCGCCGGGAGCGGTGCCGTACTTGAAGCCGCGGGCCAGCAGAGCCGACTCCTCGTTGGAGGTGTGGAACCGGCCGCTGAAGGCCGGGCGGCCGCTGGCGACGTTGGACACCCATGAGGCCAGACCGGAGCAGTCCGTGCCGGCGGGGCTGTTGCCGCCGGGGATGTACGGGGTGCCCGAGACCTGGTGGATCAGGGCCATCAGTGCTTCGAGTCCAAACATGAGGAAGCACGTTAACAACGGTGGACGCGGGGTGCCAAAATCTGTGTCAGGCATCACTTTTCAAGACAGAGTTGTTTTGTCTTACGCCGCAATGGAAAACGCCAGGTAGAACGGTCAAAATGCACCTGCGACAGCGTTTTTCATCGATGAACCGCAGGTAGAAGCCCTGCAGGCGCCAATCGAGAGTGGTTGCGGCGGGCCCTGATTCCGATCAACATGGTGAATTCCCCTGGTGAAACGGCTTGTTGCGTGATGTTTATTGTTGGGACTTGGCCCTTTTCACGAGGTTGGATCCGATGATTAGGCGCTGAATTTCGCTGGTTCCTTCGTAGAGCCGCAGCAGTCGCACCTCACGGTAGATGCGCTCCACCGGAACGCCGCGGATGTAGCCGCTGCCCCCGTGTACCTGCACCGCCAGGTCGGCGACATTGCCGGCCATCTCGGTGCAGAACAGTTTCGCCACCGAAGGCGCGATCCGGCGATCCTCGTTGTCGACCCATTGGCGGGCCGCGTCACGCACCAGCGCCCGCCCGGCAAGCACACCGGTCTGCTGGTCGGCGAGCATTGCCTGAACTAGCTGGAAATCGCCGATGACGGTGCCGCCCTGGGTCGCGGTGGCGGCATAGCTGACCGACTCGTCGAGGGCGCGCTGGGCGGCCCCCACCGCCAGCGCGGCGATGTGGATGCGGCCGCGTGCCAGCGACGTCATCGCCGCCCGGTAGCCGATGTCCTCGCTGCCGCCGACCAGGGCCGCGGCGGGCAGTCGCACCTGCGAGAAGCTGACATCGGCCGTCCAGGCGCCTTCCTGGCCCATTTTTGCGTCCTTGGCGCCGACCTCGACCCCGGCGGCGTCGGCGGGCACCAGGAACACCGCGATACCGGCGCCGTCGGCGTCGGCGGGCCGGGTGCGGGCGAACACCACGAACAGATCGGCCAGCGGGGCGTTGGTGATGAACCGTTTCTGGCCGTCCAACACCCAGTCGTCGCCTTCGCGGACGGCTTTGGTTCGCAGGCCCGCTGGGTTGGAGCCGGCGCCGGACTCGGTGAGGGCGAAGGACGCGACGACGGCCCCCGACGCGATGGGTGCAAGCCAGCGTTCGCGCTGCTCGTCGGTGCCGAAACCGACCAGCACCTGCCCGGCGATGCCGTTGTTGGTGCCGAACATCGACCGGACCGCCAGGCAGGTGTAGCCCAGTTCCATGGCCAGCTCGACGTCCTGGACCAGATTCAGGCCCAGCCCACCCCATTCCTGGGGAATGGCGTAGCCGAACAGGCCGAGGTCCTTCGCCGCCGCCCGCACGTCGTCGGGCACCTGATCGGTGTCGAGGATCTCCTGTTCGCGGGGCACCACAGCGGTGCGGACGAACCGGCGGGTCTGGGCCAGGATCTCGGCGAAGACGTCGTCGTCGACGGATGAGACGGATGAGACGGATGAGGTGGTCATGGCACGGCCCTTTCGCTACTGGCCCCAAAATCATATATGAAATATGATGTGCGGCGACCAGTAGAACAACGGATGAGGACGGGTGACCGGTGGCATTACTGAACGGGAAGACGGCGGTGATCACCGGCGGCGCGCAGGGACTGGGCTTGGCGATCGCGCAGCGCTTCGTCGCCGAAGGCGCTCGGGTGGTCCTGGGTGATCTGAACCTCGAGGCCACCGAAGCCGCAGCAAAGCAGCTCGGATCCGACGTTGCGGCAGCGGTACGCACCGACGTGACCAGCTCCGCCGACGTCGACGCGCTGGTGGCTGCAGCAATCGACCGGTTCGGCGCGCTCGACATCATGGTCAACAACGCCGGCATCACCCGCGACGCCACCATGCGCAAGATGACCGAGGAAGACTTCGACCAGGTCATCTCGGTACACCTGAAGGGCACCTGGAACGGACTGCGGGCCGCCGCGGCGATCATGCGGGAGAACAAGCGCGGCGCGATCGTCAACATGTCCTCGATCTCCGGCAAGGTCGGCATGATCGGCCAGACCAACTACTCGGCCGCCAAGGCCGGCATCGTCGGAATGACCAAGGCCGCCAGCAAGGAACTGGCGTACCTGGGGGTGCGGGTCAACGCCATCCAGCCGGGGCTGATCCGCTCGGCGATGACCGAGGCCATGCCGCAACGGATCTGGGACTCCAAAGTCGCCGAGGTCCCGCTGGGCCGGGCCGGGGAGCCCGACGAGGTGGCCGGCGTCGCGCTGTTCCTGGCATCGGACCTTTCCTCTTATATGACCGGCACCGTGCTCGAGGTGACCGGAGGCCGCCACCTGTGACCATGCGGGAGACCGTCATCTGCGAGCCGGTGCGTACCCCGATCGGCCGCTACGGGGGCATGTTCGCCGCGATGACGGCGGTCGAGCTCGGCGTCGCGGCGCTGCAGGGGCTGCTGGAGCGCACCGGCCTTCCCGTCGACACCATCGACGACGTGGTGCTGGGGCACTGCTACCCCAGCAGTGAAGCGCCGGCCATCGGCCGGGTGGTGGCCCTGGATGCCGGTCTGCCGGTGAGCGTTCCGGGCATGCAGATCGACCGACGGTGCGGATCGGGGCTGCAGGCGGTGATCCAGGCCTGCCTCCAAGTCGGCAGCGGCGACAGCGAGGTCGTCATCGCCGGCGGCACCGAAAGCATGAGCAACGTCGTGTTCTACTCCACCGACATGCGCTGGGGAGGCTCCCGGGGCGGGGTACGGGTGCACGACGGGCTGGCGCGCGGCCGCACGACCGCCGGCGGCCGGCACCACCCGGTGCCCGGCGGCATGCTGGAAACCGCCGAGAACCTGCGCCGGCAATACGGCATCTCCCGCGTCGAACAGGACGAGCAGGCCGTCACCTCGCATCAGCGCGCGGTCGCCGCTCAGCGCAGCGGCGTGCTGGCCGAGGAGATCATCGCTGTCACCGTGGCAACCCGCCACGGCGAGGACATCATCGACACCGACGAGCATCCCCGCGCCGACACCTCGATGGAATCGCTGGGAAGGCTCAAAGCGGTTCTGGGCAAAGATGATCCGGAGGCGACGGTGACGGCTGGAAACTCCAGCGGGCAGAACGACGCCGCATCGATGTGCGTGGTCACCACCCCGGCCAAGGCCGATGAGCTGGGACTGACCCCGCTGGTGCGGCTGCGCTCCTGGGGAGTCGCCGGCGTGGCACCGAACATCATGGGCATCGGGCCCGTTCCGGCCACCGAGGTCGCGCTCGCCAAAGCAGGTCTGACGCTGGCCGATATCGACCTGATCGAACTCAACGAGGCGTTCGCCGCCCAGGCGCTCGCGGTGCTGGCCGAGTGGAGATTCGGTGCGGCGGATCGGGAGCGGACCAACGTGCACGGGTCGGGAATCTCGCTCGGGCATCCGGTCGGCGCCACCGGAGGACGGATGCTGGCCACCCTGGCCCGCGAGCTGGGCCGGCGCGGCGCCCGATACGGGCTGGAAACCATGTGCATCGGCGGCGGACAGGGACTGGCGGCGATCTTCGAAAGGGTCGACTCGTGACCAAGCTTGCCCAAACCCTCGGCCTGACCGAGTTCCAGACCGAAATCGTCGCAACGGTGCGCCAATTCGTCGATCGGGAAGTGATCCCTGCCGCGAGCGAACTGGAGCGCACCGACACCTATCCGCAGGCCATCGTCGACGCGATGCGCGAGATGGGCCTGTTCGGTCTGATGATTCCCGACGAATACGGCGGTCTGGGAGAGTCGCTGCTCACCTACGCGTTGTGCGTCGAGGAGCTGGCACGCGGCTGGATGAGCGTCTCCGGCGTGATCAACACGCACTTCATCGTCGCCTACATGCTGCGCCAGCACGGCACCGACGCCCAGAAGCAGCACTACCTGCCTCGAATGGCCAGTGGCGAAACCCGGGGCGCCTTCTCGATGTCCGAGCCGGAGCTGGGTTCGGACGTCGCCGCGATCCGGACCCGCGCGGTGCGCGGCGCCGACGGCGGCTACACCATCAACGGGCAGAAGATGTGGCTCACCAACGGAGGAAGTTCGACGTTGGTGGCCGCGCTGGTGCGCACCGACGAGGGTGCCGACAAGCCGCACCGCAACTTGACCGCATTCCTGATCGAAAAGCCCACGGGCTTCGGTGAAGTCGCCCCGGGGCTGACCATTCCCGGCAAGATCGACAAGCTGGGCTACAAGGGCATCGACACCACCGAGCTGATCTTCGACGGCTACCGCGCCGCCGCCGACGACATCCTGGGCGGTGCCCCCGGCCAGGGCTTCTTCCAGATGATGGACGGTATCGAAGTGGGGCGGGTCAACGTCTCAGCCCGCGCGTGCGGGGTGGGGATCCGTGCTTTCGAGCTTGCGGTTCGCTACGCCCAGCAGCGTGAGACCTTCGGCAAGCCGATCGCCGACCACCAGGCCATCGCGTTCCAGCTGGCCGAGATGGCCACCAAAGTCGAAGCGGCACACCTGATGATGGTCAACGCGGCACGGCTCAAGGATTCCGGCGAGCGCAATGATGTCGCCGCCGGCATGGCCAAGTACCTGGCCAGTGAGTTCTGCTCGGAGGTGACCCAGCAGAGTTTCCGGATCCACGGCGGCTACGGTTACTCCAAGGAGTACGAGATCGAGCGGTTGATGCGCGACGCCCCGTTCCTGCTGATCGGTGAGGGCACCAGCGAGATCCAGAAGCAGATCATCAGCAAGCGGCTGCTGGCCGACTACCGTATCTGAGCCGATGTCCGTTCCCGACTTCGCCGCTCGCCCGCAATTGTCAGAGGCCGTTGCGCGTTTCGTGCGCAAGCGGATATTCGACGGCGTCTACGCCGCGGGGGAGTACGTCCGGTTAGACCAGCTGGCAACGGAATTGGGCATCAGCGTGACCCCGGTGCGTGAGGCGCTGTTCGAACTGCGAGCCGAGGGCCTCCTCGACCAGCAGCCGCATCGCGGCTTCGTGGTGCTGCCGGTGACCGAACGGGACCTGGCCGACGTCGCCGACGTCCAGGCATTCGTGGGCGGCGAGTTGGCGGCACGCGCCGCGGCCGCCATCACCGACGAACAGGTCGCCGAACTCTATGAAATCCAGTCCCAGCTGGAGCAGGCCTATGCCGGCGACGACGAAGAGCGCACGGTCCGGCTCAACCACGACTTCCACCGGGCGATCAACGTGGCAGCCGACTCACCCAAGCTCGCCCAGGTCATGTCGCAGATCACCCGGTACGCACCCGAAGCGGTGTTCCCGGGCATCACCGGGTGGCCGCAACGGTCCATGGCAGACCATCGCAAGGTGCTGGCCGCCTTGGCAGCTCACGACGAGGCGCAGGCTCGCACCGCGATGGCAGAACACCTCGCAGCCGGGGTGCTGCCGTTGATCGCGCACCTGAGCAGCCGGGGTGTCGTCGGGTGCGATGATGACGGCGACGCGCATCCCGATCAGCGGCCGCGGCCGACCGCGACGTGAGACGGTAGGAGCCTATGGACGATCACAGCTATCTGACTTACGAAGAGTTCGGCCGCAAGTTCTTCGAGATAGCGGTCACCGAGGACCGGGTGGCCGCGGCGTTCGCGGCGATCGCGGGCGACGAATTCGAGATGCCCCCGATGCGGCAGGGGCCCGGCGGGATCGCCAAGGTCAGTGCCAAGGTTCGAATCCAGCAGCCCCGGGTGTCGCGGGGTCTTGGTGAACAGCTGACGTTCGCGATCCACATTCCCCTGTTGGTCGACCTGCTCATCGACCTGCGGCTGGACAAGCAACGGTTCACCGTTGCCGGTGACATCGCGTTGCGCGCCACCGCGCGCGCTGCCGAGCCGCTGCTGCTGATCATCGACGTGCCCAAACCGCGTTCGTCGGACATCACCGTCGAGGTGTCGTCGACGTCGATACGGGGTGAGCTGCTGCGCATCTTCGCCGGAGTCGACGGTGAGATCCGGCGGTTCATCGCCGGCTATGTGGCCGAGGAGATCGAGAGTCCGCAGTCGCAGCAGGCCCAGATCATCGACGTGGCCGAGCGATTGGACTCCGCCTGGTCCGGAATCTGACCTTACGGGTACGGGATCGCCGGAATGGCGGGGATTGCCGGGATCGCGGGAATCGCCGGAATCGCGGGAATCGCGGGAATGGCCGGAGCTGACGGGGTCCGCGGGTTCGCCGGCGCCGCTGGTTTCTTGGGTTGCGCGGGCGGGGCTTCGGCGGGAGGTGAGGCGGGGGCTTCGGGCGCCTGCGGGGCTTGGGGAGCCTGCGGCACAGCGGTCAGGTCCGGGATCAGACCGGGAATCAGGCCGGGCTCGCCGGGCAGCACCGGGGCCATCGGCGCGGTATGCGGCGCGATCTCGCCGTGGGTGGCGTCTTCGGAGTCGCTTTCACAGTTGCCGCACGCGGTGGCCAGCGCACCGACGGCGAATCCGATTGCCACCAGCCGGATGGCTGACTTTCCGATACCGCGATTCCGCATGGATTCTCCCCGTTGTTCGGTTGGTTGGGTCCAGCCTACGACGCCGCCGCCGCGAGACCGCCGCCGCGGCCGACAGACGAGGGGCCGGCTTTTGCAAGCCGGCCCCTCGTCTGTCGAGCGTTGGTCAGATGGTCTGGTGGCGACCGAAGAACTTGTGGTCTTCGCTATAGCCGCCGTGACCACTGCCGATCTCCTTGTAGCTGGCCACGAACTCGATGCCCTTGATCCACTTGACCAGCTTGTAGCCGTGCTGCAGTTCGTTGCGCAGCCGCAGCGGCCGTCCGTGCATGTAGGGCAGCGGCTGGTCGTTCATGTTGTAGGCGAGCATCGACATGTGGTGCCACATCTGGTCCACCGGGTGCGCGTTGTAGAAGATGCCGCCGGTGGCGCCCAAGCCCATCGAGTAGAAGATGGCCCACTTGGCCTCGGGCAGCGGCTTGACGATCTCCATGATCGTCGACATCGACACCCCGCCCCACTTGGCCACACCGGACCAGGCCTGCACGCACATGTGCTGGGTGATCTGGTCGTGGTAGGGCAGCGCCTTGAGATCTTCCAGGGAGAACTCCATCGGGTTCTCCACCAGGCCGTAGACCTTCAGCCGCCAGTCCTTGAAGTCGTTTGCTTCCAGTTCCTTGTACTCGACGGTCTCCGGAAGCCGGCCGTTGCGCCAGTGGAACGGCGAGATGTCGGCCTCGGTGAAGGTGCCGGGCTTGGGGTCGAGGTTCTCCAGCATCCGCTGGAACGGTCCGATCAGCGCGTAGCCGATCTTCTGGACGACCCGCGGGTATTTCAGGGTGAGCGGTGTGGCCGCGACCCACGCCACGGCGCAGATCACGAATGCCACCATGAACACCCAGAAGCCGGTCGCACTGTGACATTCCGGCCCGTCTCCCACGTTGCAGCCGCGAGCGGCGAACATGTGGTTGAGGTTGTCGAATGCATCGGTGGCGAACACCATCGTGACGTGGACCAGGATGAACATCAGGAAGTAGACCAGCACCACGAAGTGCAGGGATCGGGCGATCTGCAGGTTCAGCCGCATGTGCTTGCTGATCAGGCCCAGCCGCTGTGACAACGCCGGGGACATGCCCAGCGCGGTGATCAGCGCAGCGGGTGCGGCGATAAACACCGTGACGAAGTAGGAGATCAACTGCAGTGCGTTGTAGTTGGTCCAGGTGTGGTCGTCCGGCCAGTCCAGCGACATGTACTGGATCATCACCGAGGCGGCGTGCGGGATGATGTCCCAGCTGGTCGGCACGATGCGGCGCCACTGGCCGGTGGTGAACAGCAGAACGTAGAACACAGCGCCGTTGAGCAGCCACAGCACGCCCAGGCCCATGTGCCACCAGCGGGCCAGGCCGATCGAGTGCCGGAAGCCCGGCAGGCCGAACTGCGCCGGCAGGGCGACGGTGTCGGCGTTGGCGGTCCAGTACGGGTCGTCCGGAACGGGCGGGCCGACCCGCAGCCACTCGTCCTTGCCGGGGGTGGAGTTGCGGCTGAAGTACAGGCGCGGATGGTCGCAGAGGATCTGGATGCCGGCCCGGATGATGAAGATCATCATGAACAGGTTGAAGAAGTGGGTCCAGCCGGCCCAGGCGGGCAGGCCGCCCTCAACCGCGGTCGAGGGGCTGCTGCCCGGGTACTGGGCGATGAATTCCTCGACGCCGGGCATGTTCCGGATACCCTTGCCGATGGCCACCGCGGCGATGAGGCCGACGAAGCCGATCGGGATCAGCCACAGCAGGTTCAGCCACCTGTCCTTGCCGATACGCAGATGCGGCGCGACTGCGCGCCGTGTCAGGTCGAAACCGCCACCGTATGTCTCGACGTCGACGGTGTCGTCGTGATTCTTGTGAATCTCGGTGCGGTAGCCCTGCTCCAGCTCGAGCTCAACGTCTACGACGTCGGCGGAGTAGTTGACATGATGAGTGGTTTCTTGAGCGGCTGGTGAGGTGGCCGGACCCCGTGGGTCGAGCTGTCCATCAGCGCCGTGGCTGTCAAACGTCGTCACGCACCAACTCTACCTCGGACAATCTTGTCGTCATGCGATATGACAGTGGATTCACAGGGAGCTAGCAGGAATGTCAGGTAACGCAAATGCGGAGAAACGGCCGGATGTAATCCGAGTGTCAGGATCGGGCGTCTCGCCCGGGGCCGGCTCAGGATCGCACTGATCTTTTGTGCACGGATACCGCGTGTTGCACTGCCGCCGACCCGTCGCGCATGCAAACCTTGCGCTTCACTGACCGTTCACCTGGCGCGTCCATAATTCGAAGTTGAATCGGCGATACGAATTCCGCCACCGCCACCAGATTGCAATCTCCGGTGGCGGGCGATCGATGGACGACGCCGCTAGCATGCGCAGTGACGATACTTGTGACCAGGCAGGGGTAGATGACGACCAAAATGGCACCGCAGAGGCGCCTCAGCAGCCCTAGCCGGGAAATGCGACACATGCGGATCGGGGCGCGGCGTGTCTGACGAACAGCGGGGTTCCGGTTACGGCCTGGGGCTGTCTACTCGCACCCAGATGACGGGCTACCAGTTCCTGGCCCGCCGGACCGCGATGGCGCTGACCCGCTGGCAGGTTCGCATGGAGGTGGAGCCGGGCCGGCGGCAGGCGCTCGCGGTGGTGGCCTCGGTGTCGGCGGGAGCGGTCGTCTGCCTGGGCGCATTGCTGTGGTCGTTTCTGAGCCCGTCGGGTCAGATGAACGAATCACCCATCATCGCCGACCGTGATTCGGGTGCGCTTTACGTGCGGGTCGGCGGCACGCTGTATCCGGCGCTGAATCTTGCCTCGGCACGATTGATCGCCGGCCGCGCGGACAATCCGCACAAGGTGCGCTCGACACAGATCGCCGAGCAGCCCCACGGCCCGCTGGTCGGCATCCCGGGAGCACCCTCGGACATTCAGCCCACCACGCCGTCGACGTCGTCGTGGCTGATCTGCGACACCGTCGGCAACGTCCAGGGGGTCGGTGCCCCCACGCCGGTGACGGTGACCGTGATCGACGGAAGCCCCGACCTCAACGCGCGCCGCCGGGTGCTCGACGGCCCGGACGCGGTGGTGCTGCGCTACGGCAACGACTCCTGGGTGGTACGGCAGGGCCGCCGCTCACGCATCGACGCCGCCGACCGCGCAGTGCTGCTGCCGCTGGGGCTCACCCCCGAACAGGTCGACCATGCGCGACCGATGAGCCAGGCACTGTTCGACGCGCTGCCCGTGGGCCCGGAGCTGGCGGTACCGTTCGTACCCGATGCCGGCCAGCCGCCGGCCTTCCCCAACGCCCCGGGACCGGTCGGCACGGTATTCACCACGCCGCAACTTGCTGGACCGCAACAGTATTCGGTAGTTCTGATGAACGGCGTGCAGACCGTGTCATCGGTGGTGGCCCGGATTCTGCAGAACGCCGGGGCGACCGCCGGTGGCGCGCCGGTGGTGGTGGCTCCGCCGGAGCTGGCCAAGATGCCGGTGGTCACCGGCCTGGACCTGTCGGCGTACCCGGAAGGGCCACTGAAGGTGGTTGACATCAAGGAGAATCCGTCCACCTGCTGGTGGTGGGAGCGGTCCAACGGCGACAGCCGGGCCCGGATCCAGGTGGTATCAGGCCCCACTATTCCGGTGTCGCAGAAGCAGATCGGCCGAGTGGTGAGCCTGGTAAAGACCAACAACGACAACATGCCGCAGGCCGATCGGGTGTATTTCGGTTCGGGCTACGGCAATTTCGTCGCAGTGACCGGTAACGACCCGGACGCCTCGACGCGGGAGTCGCTGTGGTGGCTGTCGTCGTCCGGCGTGCGCTTCGGCGTCCCGGGTGACGACGAGCGCAAGGCGCTGGGCCTGGTCAGCGAACCCGCGTTGGCGCCCTCGGTGGCGCTGCGACTGCTGGCACATGGTCCGACCCTGTCCCGTCAGGACGCGCTGGTGCGTCATGACACCCTGCCCACCGATATGAGCCCTGCGGAATTGGCGGTGCCCAGATGAAACGTGGATACGCCCGGTCGACGCCGGAACGAGCGCCGGTTGTCAAGCCGGAGAACATCGTGTTGCCCACGCCGCTGAGTGTGCCGCCGCCGGAAGGCAAGCCGTGGTGGCTCGTGGTGGTCGGCGTGCTGGTTGTCGGCCTGCTCGTCGGCATGGTCGCGATGACGGTGGCCAACGGTTCCCGGATGTTCCTGGGCGCCGGCTCGATCTTCCCGATCTTCATGATCGGCGGCGTCGCGATGATGATGTTCGGCGGTCGTTTCGGCGGCGGGGCCCAGCAGTTGAGCCGGCCCAAGCTGGACGCGATGCGCGCCCAGTTCATGCTGATGCTGGACCGCCTGCGCGAGTCGGCGGCGGAGTCCGCCGACAGCATGGACGCCAACTACCGCTGGTACCACCCGGCTCCGTCCACTCTGACGGCCGCGGTGGGCACGCCCCGGATGTGGGAACGCCAACCCAACGGCAAGGACCTCAACTTCGGGTTGGCGCGGGTCGGGGTCGGCATGACCCGTCCTGAGGTCACCTGGGGTGAGCCGCAGAACATGCCGACCGACATCGAGCTCGAGCCGGTGACCGGCAAGGCGCTGCAGGAGTTCGGGCGCTACCAGAGTGTGGTCTACAACCTGCCGAAGATGGTGTCGTTGTTGGTCGAGCCCTGGTATTCGCTGATCGGTGACCGCGAGCACGTCCTCGGACTGATGCGCGCGATCGTCCTTCAGCTGGCCTTCTCCCACGGACCCGACCATCTGCGCATGGTTGTGGTCACCTCCGACAAGCAGGAGTGGGACTGGGTGAAGTGGTTGCCGCACTTCGGTGATCCACGTCGCCAGGACGCGGCAGGCAATGCGCGGATGGTGTACGGCTCGGTGCAGGACTTCGCCACCTCACACGCCGACCTGTTCTCCGGCCGCGGGTCGTTCATGCCGCGGCACGCCAGCTCGTCGGCGGAGACGCCGACGCCGCACCACCTGATCATCGTCGACGCCATCGATCCCCAGTGGGAGTACGTCAACACCGCCGAGGGTGTTGACGGCGTGACGTTCTTCGACCTGACCGGAGTCCCGGAGTGGCGCGAAGTGCCCCAGCGGGTACTGCGATTCGACGACAAGGGCATCGTCAACGCTTTGCCGCGTGACCGCGACACCTGGATGGTGATCGACGACAACGAGTGGTTCTTCGCGCTGGCCGATCAGGTGAGCCTCACCGATGCCGAGCAGTTCGCGCAGCGGATGGCGCGCTGGCGCCTCGCTGAGGCCTACGAGGAGATCGGGCAGAAGGTGACGCGCCACATCGGTGCGCGCGACATCATGGCCTACTACGGCATCGAGGACGCCGGGCGGATCGACTTCGATGCGCTGTGGGCGGAACGCCGCGACGCGGGTCCCAAAGCGCGCCTGCGGATTCCGTTCGGAAGCCGGTCGGACAACGGCGAGCTGCTGTTCCTGGACATGAAGTCGCTCGACGAGGGTGGCGACGGCCCGCACGGCGTCATGTCGGGCACCACCGGCTCGGGTAAGTCGACGCTGGTGCGCACTGTGATCGAATCGCTGCTGCTGGCGCACCCGCCGGACGAGCTGCAGTTCGTGCTGGCCGACCTCAAGGGTGGGTCCGCGGTCAAGCCGTTCGCCGGGGTGCCGCACGTCTCGCGGATCATCACCGACCTCGAAGACGACCAGGCCCTGATGGAGCGCTTCCTGGAAGCGATGTGGGGCGAGATCGCTCGTCGAAAGACCATGTGCGACAACGCCGGCGTCGACGGCGCCAAGGAGTACAACGAGATCCGCAATCGGATGCGGGCCCGGGGCGACGACAGCATGCCGCCGCTGCCGATGCTCGTCGTGGTGATCGACGAGTTCTACGAGTGGTTCCGCATCATGCCTACCGCGGTGGAGGTGCTGGACTCGATCGGCCGTCAGGGTCGTGCCTACTGGGTGCACCTGATGATGGCGTCGCAGACCATCGAGAGCCGCGCCGAGAAGCTGATGGAGAACATGGGCTATCGGCTGGTGCTCAAGGCGCAGACCGCTGGTGCGGCGCAGGCCGCCGGTGTGCCCAACGCGGTCAACCTGCCGGCCAAGGCCGGCCTGGGCTACTTCCGCAAGAGCGGCGAGGAGGTCATCCGCTTCCAGGCCGAGTTCCTGTGGCGCGACTACCACCGCGGCGGCGTGCTCGACGACGAGCAGATGCCCTTGGTGCACGCCGTCGACTACATCCGGCCGCAGCTGTTCACCACCGACTTCACTCCGCTCGAGGTCAGTGTCAGCACGCCGGAGATCGAAGCGCCCGAAGAGATTTCGGCGATCGACTCCAAGCCTGCCGCCGCGGCTGGTGAAGTCGTCGAGGAAGAGGACTTCATCCGTACGCCCAAGGTCGGCACGGTGATCATCGATCAGCTGCGCCAGATCGACTTCGAGCCCTACCGGTTGTGGCAACCGCCGCTCGAGGTGCCGGTGACGGTAGAGGACCTGGTGAACCGCTACCTGGGTCACCCGTGGCAACAGGGCTACGGCACCCGGCGCGACTTGGTGTTCCCGATCGGTGTCATCGACCGGCCGTTCAAGCACGACCAGCCGCCGCTGACCCTCGACACCTCCGGTCCGGGGGCCAACGTGCTGATCCTCGGCGCGGGCGGCGCCGGCAAGACGACGGCGCTGCAGACGCTGATCTGTGCGGCGGCGCTGACCCACACCCCCGAGCAGGTCCAGTTCTACTGCCTGGCCTACAGCGGTACCGCGTTGACGACCGTCGGCGGGCTTCCGCACGTCGGCAGCGTCTGCGGACCGACCGACCCCGACGGAGTGCGTCGCACGGTGGCCGAACTGTTGGCGTTGGTGCGGGCCCGCAAGCGCAGCTTCCTGGAGAACGACGTCGCCTCGATGGACGTGTTCCGCCGGCGCAAGTTCGACGGAGCCCCGGGAAAGGTGCCCAACGACGGTTTCGGCGATGTCTACCTGGTGGTCGACAACTACCGCGCGCTGTCGGAGGACAACGAGGTACTGGTCGAGCAGGTCAACCAGATCATCAACCAGGGCCCGTCGTTCGGCGTACATGTGATCGTCACCGCTGACCGCGAGTCGGAGCTGCGCCCGCCGGTGCGCAGTGGTTTCGGCTCCCGGGTCGAGCTTCGCTTGGCCGCGGTCGAGGACGCCAAGCTGGTGCGGTCCCGCTTCGCCAAGGACGTCCCGGTCCAGCCCGGCCGGGGCATGGTGGCGGTCAACTACGTTCGACTCGACAGCGACCCGCAATCCGGTCTGCACACCCTGATCGCCCGGCCCGCGATGGCCGACACCGATGAGCGGGTGTTCGAGTCCGACAGCGTCGCTGCGGCCGTCAGCCAGGTCGCGGTGGGCCGGGTTCGCCCGGTCCGGCGCCTGCCGGCGAGGTTCGGGTTGGACGAGGTGCGTGCGGTCGCGGCCAACGACCAGCGCGAAGGTGTGGGTGTCGGCGGAATCGCCTGGGCCATCTCAGAACTCGATCTGCAGCCGGTGTATCTGAACTTCGCCGAGAACGGACACCTGATAGTGACGGGCCGTCGCGAATGCGGTCGGACCACCACGCTGGCGACGATCATGAGCGAGATCGAGCGGCTCTATGCACCTGGTTCCAGCACCGCGCCGGCCACGACGCAGCCGTCGGCACAGGTCTGGCTGATCGACCCGAGGCGCCAGTTGCTGACCACTTTGGGGTCGGACTACGTGGAGAAGTTCGCCTATAACCTAGATGGCGCAGTCGGGCTCATTTCCGAGCTGGCCGCCACGCTGGCCAACCGTGAACCGCCGCCGGGCCTGTCGGCCGAGGAGCTGCTGTCGCGAACCTGGTGGAGCGGGCCGGAGATCTTCTTGATCATCGACGACATCCAGCAGTTCCCGCCCGGCTTCGACTCGCCGTTCCAGAAGGCCGCCCCGTGGGTCACCCGAGCGGCCGACGTGGGCCTGCACGTGATCGTCACCCGTACGTTCGGTGGCTGGTCGTCGGCGGGCAGCGACCCGCTGCTGCGGGCCCTGCACCAGGCCAACTCGCCGCTCCTGGTGATGGACGCCGACCCGGACGAGGGCTTCATCCGCGGAAAGATGAAGGGCGGTCCGCTGCCGCGCGGTCGTGGTCTGCTGATGGCCGAGGACACCGGAGTGTTCGTCCAGGTGGCCGCGACCGAACTGCGCCGAGCGCCGACGCAGGAGCGGGCGGTGACCCCGGCCGGCTGACGACGGTGCGCCAGTGACCGCGGTGGCGTGGACAACAGTGCCACGGCGGTAGCTGGCCACCTCACAGCACCGGTGGGCGGCTGGTGTTTGCCGCGGCCAGATTTTTACCCCGTGGGGCCGTTTCCAGTCGGCCCGGGGCGACCGTCTACGGCCTGCCGAACGTCCGACCGGTGGAAATTACCGATTGGTGTTTCCGCAGGCTGAGGAGGATGAAGCGGCGCCGGCACCCGTGTTTGCGTTACCGCTCTGTTTCCGGAGGTGAACACTTGCGACAGCCAGGTGAACAGTAGGCGTTTCGGCCCGTCAGACCCCACCGGAGCCTTTAGGCTCGGTGTCGGACCGATTGCTGTACGCGATCCGAGGAGGGAATCCAATGTCGTTCGTCAACGCACAGCCCGAAGCGCTGTCAGCCGCCGCCGCCAACCTCAGCGGTATCGGCTCGGCGCTCAACGCGCAGAACGCCGCTGCCGCCGCTCCCACCACGGGTGTGATCCCGGCCGCCGCCGACGAGGTCTCGGCGCTGACCGCGGCACAGTTCGCCGCCCACGCGACCATGTATCAGCAGGTCAGCGCTCAGGCCGCAGCCATCCACGAGATGTTCGTGGCCACCCTGAACACCAGCGCGACCTCCTACGCCGCCACCGAGGCCGCCAACGCGGCGTCGGCGGGCTGAGCGCGACACCGATCTTGCCGGTTGCGAGCCGACGAAAGGGGGACACGATTTCCTAGGTTCAGGACCGGCGGTCGGTTACCGGTGTAATCGGCGGCAACAAACGTAAATCACAAGAAACAACACGACTTCAGTAAGGAGAGAGCAATGGCTACACGTTTTATGACGGATCCGGATGCGATGCGGGCGATGGCGGGTCGGTTCGATGTGCATGCGCAGACCGTTGAGGATGAGGCGCGTCGGATGTGGGCGTCGTCGACGAACATCTCGGGTGCGGGTTGGGGTGGTCTGGCGGAGCGGACCTCGATGGACACCATGGGTCAGATGCAGACTGCGTTTCGCAACATCGTGACGATGCTGCACGGTGTGCGCGATGGTCTGATCCGCGATGCCAACCACTATGAGCAGCAGGAAGCTGCGTCGCAGCAGATCCTGGGCAGCTAGGGAGGATTAGGAAGATGTCGATCAACTACCAGTTCGGTGATGTCAACGCTCACGGCGCGTTGATCCGTGCCCAGGCGGCTTCGTTGGAGGCTGAGCACCAGGCGATCGTGCACGATGTGCTGGCTGCCGGTGATTTCTGGGGTGGTTCGGGTTCGGTGGCGTGCCAGGAGTTCGTGTCCCAGTTGGGTCGCAACTTCGCGGTGATCTACGAGCAGGCCAATGCTCATGGTCAGAAGGTGCAGACCGCCGGCAACAACATGGCCAACACCGACGCCTCGGTGGGCTCCAGCTGGGCCTGACCAAAACCAGCAAAACGCAACGCGGCAGCACACCGACACCATCGGTGTGCTGCCGCGTGCTGCAATTTGTGGGGTGGTGCCGAGCGCCCCACGCGGCTGCGTGATCCAATAGCCAAGTACTCCGCGCGCCAACCACAGCGGACCACCCGGTAGAGGAGGGTAGTGATGGACCCGAGTACCCGTACCGACATCACCGTCAACGTCGAAGGCTTCTGGATGCTGCAGGCGTTGCTTGACATTCGCCACGTGGCCCCCGAGTTGCGTTGTCGGCCTTACGTTTCCACCGACTCGAGCGACTGGCTGTCCGAGCATCCCGGTATGGCCGTGATGCGCGAACAGGGGATCGTCGTCGACGACCAGGTCAACGAGACCGTCGCCGCGCGGATGCGCGTGCTGGCCGCACCAGACCTCGAGGTGGTGGCACTGCTGGCGCTGGGCAAGCTGCGCTACGGCGTCATTGAAGCCGACGACGGTGAGGAACCCGAACCTGGAACCCGCGACATTCCCGACAACGAATTCCGGGTGCTACTCGCACGCCGGGGCGAGCACTGGGTCTCGGCCGTGCGGGTCGGCACCGACATCACCGTCGACGACGTCGCGGTGACCGATGCCGCCTCCATTGCGGCGCTGGTGATCGACGGCATGGAATCCATCCACCACGCCGATCCGGCCCAGATCACCGCGGTCAACGTTCCGATGGAAGAGATGCTCGAGGCGACCCAGAGCTGGCAGGACTCGGGCTTCAACATCTTCACCGGGGGAGACCTGCGCAGAATGGGCATCAGCGCCGCCACTGTCGCGGCCCTGGGCCAGGCGCTGTCCGAGCCCGCCGCGGAGGCCGCCGTGTATGCGCGGCAATACCGCGACGACGCCAAAGGCCCCAGTGCGTCGGTGCTGTCGCTCAAAGACGGATCCGGCGGCCGGATCGCGCTGTATCAACAGGCGCGTACCGCCGGGTCGGGCGAAGCCTGGCTGGCGATCTGCCCGGCAACCCCGCAGCTGGTCCAGGTGGGTGTGAAGACCGTTCTGGACACGTTGCCCTACGGCGCGTGGAAAACGCACCGCAGAGTCTAGAGCTGGGTATTGGCGCCGTCCGCCGAAAACCGGGTAACGCAGCAGGATTGCGGATAAACCACGGTTCGTGCGAATAACAGGCAATGCCTTTAGAATTGGACGGACTTTTAAATTATGACGAATTGCGAGGGGACACTGATGGGTTCCGTGGGATCCGTATTAGTCGGCCAAGGGGTGGGCCAGTGACGGCGGCGATCGAATCCGGCCAACAGGGCGGTGAACTCTCGCCGTCGGCGCCCCGGTCGGTGGTGGTCGGAGTCATGGCCGGCGACGGTGTCCAGATCGGGACGCTGCTGGACGCCGACGCTCCGGTCTCGGTGATGCTGGACCCGCTGCTCAAGGTGATCAACGGCCGGCTGCAGGAACTCGAAGAGCCCGGGCTGGAATCCCAGGGACGCGGCCGCTGGGTGCTGTGTCTGGTAGACGGCACCGCGTTGCGGCCGAACCAATCACTGACCGAACAAGACGTGTACGACGGCGACCGGCTGTGGCTGCGATTCATCGAGGACCGGGAGCGCCGCTCGCCGGTCATCGAGCACATCTCGACCGCGGTGTCGGTCAACCTGGCCAAACGTTTCGCCCCGGTGAACTCGGTGACCGCCGTCCGGGTCGGGGTGGCCACGCTGGCGACCGGCGTGCTGCTGGCCACCGGGCTGCTGGCCGCGTGGCGCTACGGGCATGACACCTGGCTGACGTCGGCGTTCAGCGCGGGTCTGGCGTTTCTGGTGCTGATCGCCGCCGCGCTGATCCTGCTGCAGGCGCGCAATGCGTCCGATCGCGGCGTCGGCGACACGCTGCTGGCCAGCGGGCTGGCGCCGTTGGTGGTGGCGGCTGCGGCCGCGGTGCCCGGCCCGGTCGGCGCCGCCCACGCCGCGCTGGGGTTCGGCGTCGCCGGAATCGCCGCGCTGGCCGTCATCCGGCTCACCGGCCGTCAGTTGGCCGGCTACACCGCCGTTGCGGTTATCAGCGCGGCGGTGACGTTCGCCGGTGTGCTGCGGATGCTGGTCATGACCGGCGCGGTGACCCTGATGGCCACGGTGTATCTGGTCTGCGTGCTGGCCTATCAATGGGCGCCGTCGGCGTCGCGCTGGCTGGCCGGTCTGCGGTTGCCGGTCTTCCCTTCGGCCACCAGCCGCTGGGTCTTCGAGGCGCGCCCCGACCTGCCGACCACGGTGGTGACCCGCGAAGGCGGTCCGCCGGTTCTGGAGGGCCCGGAGTCGGTTCGCGAGGTGGTGCTGCGTGCCGAGCGGGCCAGGTCGTTCCTGACCGGTCTGCTGACGGGGCTGGGTGTTCTGGTGATCGTCTGCATCACCGGCCTGGCCGACCCACACTCCGACAAGGCCTGGCTGGCCGTTCTGCTGGCCTCGCTGACGGCCGGCTTCCTGGTGCTGCGGGGACGTTCCTTCCGGGACCGCTGGCAGGCGGTCACGGTGACACTGAGCGGTCTGGTGATCGTCGCGGCCGTCGTGGTGCGCTTCGTGGTGGTGCTGTGGTCGCCCACGGCCCTGTCGGTCGGCGTCTCGGTGCTGGTGCTGGTGCCGATGTTCGGGCTGCTGTCCGCGGTCATCGTGCCGAACACCATCTACAGCCCGCTGTTCCGCAAGTTCGTCGAGTGGATCGAATACCTGTGCCTGATGCCACTGTTCCCGCTCGCGCTGTGGTTGATGAATACCTATGAAGCCATCCGATACCGGTAGGGGCGCAGGTCGGCTGCAGCGCACCGCCGCTGTCGGCGCGGCTTCGGTAATGCTGGCCTGTGGTTCGCTGGCGGGGATGCCCGTCGCGGGCGCGGTCGAACGGCCGGTGATCGACCCCGCGGCGCTGCCTCCGGACAGCCCGCCGGGTCCGCCGCAGGCGATGCGGCAGACCTCGTACTGCACCGAGGTCGGCGTGCTGCCCGGCACCGACTTCCGGGTGCAGCCCGCCTATCTGGACATGCTCAATCTCCCGGAGGCGTGGAAGTTCGGCCGCGGCGGCGGTGTGACCGTCGCCGTCATCGACACCGGCGTGACCCCGCATCCGCGGTTGCCGAACCTGACCGGCGGCGGCGACTACGTGATGGCCGGCGGTGACGGACTGTCGGACTGTGATGCGCACGGCACGCTGGTGGCATCGTTGATCGCCGGTATGCCGGACAACGGGGTGACGCCGCTGCCGCCGCCGCGCCAGACCCGCCGGCCCCCGTCGGTTCCCACCAACGAACCCACGCCCACACCGGTGACGCCGCAGACGACCATCCTGGTGATGCCGCCCCCCCAGGCGCCACCGCCACCGCCACCGGCTGAAGGCGAGGAGCCACCGCCCGGCGGCGCGGCTCCGGCACCGCCTCCTCCGCAGGCTCCGCCTCCCGCGCAGGCTCCGCCTCCCGCGCAGGCTCCGGGTCCCGCACCGGGCCCCGCACCGGGTCCGAATGCTGCGGCATCGTCGGGCTACACCGGCGGTGGCACCGGTACGGTGCGTTCGGCAGAAGGCAAGGGCCGCGGCCGCACGGCGCCGGTCGACTTCCGCGCGCCAGCCGCGCCGCCGCCCGTGGGAGGGCCCGATGCGTTCAGCGGCGTGGCGCCCGACGTGCACCTGATCTCCATCCGGCAGAACAGCCAGGCCTTCGGCCCCAAGGAGCCGTTCGGCGACGGTCAGGACCCGCAACTGCGCGAGAAGAACGACGGTCTGCGGACCATGGCGCGCGCGATCGTGCACGCCGCCAACATGGGTGCCCAGGTCATCAACATCTCCAACGCGGTATGCATGAACGTGCGGACCATGATCGATCAGGCGGACCTGGGCGCGGCCGTGCGCTACGCCGCCGTCGAGAAGAACGTGGTGATCGTCGCTGCCGCCGGTGACGCCAGTTGGCGGGACTGCAAGCAGAATCCCGTCTACAACGCGATGCGCCCCGACGACCCTCGGGACTGGAACGGCGTCAACACGGTGGTGACGCCGGCTTGGTACGACGAGTACGTGCTGACCGTCGGCGCGGTGGACTCCGGTGGCGCGCCGCTGAGCAAGACCAGTGTCGCCGGCCCGTGGGTGTCGATCGCCGCGCCCGGCACCGACATCGAAGGCCTGTCCGCTCGCGACGACGGCCTGATGAACGCGGTCGACGGCCCGGAGAACTCCCTGCTGGTGCCCTCAGGTACCAGCTTCTCGACGGCCATAGTCTCGGGAGTGGCGGCGCTGGTGCGCGCCAAGTATCCGGAACTGTCGTCCCATCAGGTGATCAACCGGCTGATCCGCACCGCCCGGCAGCCGGCCCGCGGTGTCGACAACGTCGTCGGGTACGGAATCATCGACCCGGTGGCCGCTCTGACATGGGACGTTCCCGATGTTCCGGCACAGCCGGTCGAACGGTTGTCGGCGCCGCTGGCGGTTCCGCCGATGCCGCCGGAACGTGACATGACCCCGGCGTGGGTCGCCGGGGCAGGGTTGCTGGCCGCGGTGGCGGCGGCCGGTGTGGCATTGGGAGTGGCAGCATTGCGACGATCCCGTAGAAATCGATGAAGGTACAGCGGAACCGATGAAGGCACAGCACGCATTAGGTCTGAACCTGTCCTGGGCACGGGTGACCATTGTCTTTCTGATCGACATGGGGATCCTGGTCCTGGCCGGGCGCTGGCCCGGCAACGCGCAGGACGCCGTCTACGCGTGGTGGGCGGGCGTCGGGGTCGCGGTGTTGGTCGCACTCATCGCATTGCTCACCTATCGGCGGATGCCGGTCAGCACGATCTGGGCGGCCTGGTTCGCCGATCAGTTCGCCGACCCGGAGGAGGCCCTGCAGCGGGGCCGAACCCCCGCGGTCGATCATCACCGTAAGTTCGGCCGCGAGGCGGTCGGCATGCGCGAACACCAGGGCCAACTGGTGACCGCGATCGCGGTCGGCGGGCGACCGGCGCCCGCCACCGGACGGCACCGCCGCTCCACCGAACCGATGACGCTGCCGGCGGAGCGCCTCGCCGCCGGGCTGCGCCAGTTCGACGTGCGGCTGGACAGCGTCGACATCGTCTCGGTGGGCACGCGCAGTGCTCCGCGGAGCACCGAAGACGCCGACGCCGAGGACTCCGGTTCGATGCCCGATCACCGGTCCACCTGGGTGGTGCTGCGGATGGACCCGCAGCACAACGTCAATGCAGTGGCCGCGCGTGACTCGTTGGCCTCGACCCTGGCGGCGGCGACCGAGCGACTGGCGGAGGAGCTCGACGGACGTCAGCTCAGCGCGCAGGTGGTTCGGGCCGACGAGTTCGAGGCGATCGACGAGGCCGTGCTGGCCGGTGTGGAGGCCTCCCAGCTGCGGCACCGGCTGTTCCGTGCACGGCCGGCCGGATTTGTCACGGCCCTGTGGATGTCGCCGGGAGACATCTCCGCGGACAACATCGAGCACCTGTGGTACCCCGAGACCGACGCGACTGTGGTGACGGTGCGACTGGCGCCCGGCCGTGGCCGCACGACCGAGATTTCGGTGTTGGTGCGCTACGACAGCGCCGAGAAGCTGAGCAAGGGCGTGCGGGCCGCACTGAACCGGTTCGTGGGCCGGCGTCAACTGGACGCGGTCTGTGCCAGTCTCCCGGCACCCACCGCGCACCGGCGGATGGTGGTGCCGGGCCGGGATCTGGAAGACGGTGAACACCTGCCGATTTCGGTGGACGAGGTGGTCGAGTACGCGAGCCCCGCGTCCGGGGCGCGTTCGTGACAGGACCGTCGGCGACATCGGACGCCCGCAACGCGATGGTCGCGGGCATGCTTGCCTCCGGCATCTCGGTCAATGGGCTGCAGCCAAGCAATAACCCACAGGTCGCTCTGCAGATGTTCACCACCGCCAGCTCGATCGACCCGGGCATGTGCGATGCCTGGCTGGCGCGGGTGCTGGCCGGTGATTCCGACATCGAGACGCTGTCCAACGCCTGGGCGACGGTGCGGACCTTCGGATGGGAGACCCGGCGGCTGGGCCTGTCGGACCTGGAGTTCCGGCCGGAAGTCTCCGACGGGATGTTCCTGCGGCTGATGGTCACCAGCGTGGAGTCGCTGGCGGCCGCCTACGCCGCCGCGCTGGCCGAAGCCAAGCGGTACGCGGAGGCCGCGAAGCTGCTCGACGGGGTCGAGCCGCGGAACCCCTTTGAGAAAGAGCTGGTCGACTATGTGCGCGGCCTGCTGTACTTCCGGACCGGTCGCTGGCCCGACGTGCTCAACCAGTTCCCGGCGGCTGCCCCATGGCGTCAACCCGAACTGAAGGCGGCGGCCGCTGCGATGGCAACCACGGCGCTGGCCTCGCTGGGGGTGTTCGAGGAGGCGACCCGCCGCGCCCAGGAGGCCATCGAGGGCGACCGGGTTCCCGGCGCCGCCAACGTTGCGCTCTACACCCAGGGCATGTGCCTGCGGCACCTGGGCCGCGAAGACGAGGCCACCGAACTGCTGCGTCGCGTCTACTCGCGGGACTCGAAGTTCGCACCGGCCCGCGAGGCACTCGACAATCCGGACTATCGGCTGATCCTGACCGATCCGGAGACCATCGAGGCCCGCACCGACCCGTGGGATCCCGACAGCGCCCCGACCCGCGAACAGGCGGAGGCCGATCGGCACGCTGCCGAGGCCGCCCGCTACCTGGCCGAGGGCGACGCGGAACTGGCCGCCATGCTCGGCATGGAGCAGGCCAAGCGGGAGATCAAGCTGATCAAGGCGACCACCAAGGTGAATCTGGCGCGCGCCAAGATGAACCTGCCGGTCCCGGTGACCTCCCGCCACACCCTGCTGCTCGGTCCGCCCGGTACCGGCAAGACGTCGGTGGCCCGCGCGTTCACCAAGCAGCTGTGCGGCCTCACGGTGCTGCGCAAGCCGCTCGTCGTGGAGACCAACCGGTCCAAGTTGCTGGGCCGCTACATGGCGGATGCGGAGAAGAACACCGAGGAGTTGCTCGAAGGGGCGCTCGGCGGTGCGGTGTTCTTCGACGAGATGCACACCCTGCATGAAAGCGGCTACAGCCAGGGCGACGCCTACGGCAACGCGATCATCAACACGCTGCTGCTCTACATGGAGAACCATCGCGACGAGCTGGTGGTGTTCGGCGCCGGCTACGCCAACGCCATGGACAAGATGCTCGAGGTGAACCAGGGTCTGCGGCGACGTTTTTCGACCGTGATCGAGTTCTACAGCTACACCCCGCCCGAACTGCTGGAACTGACCAAGATGATGGGGGCGGAGAACGAGGACGTGGTCAGCGACCAAGCGGTCGAGGGATTGCTGCCGTCGTATCAGAAGTTCTACGCCGATGAGAACTACTCTGAGGACGGCGATCTGATTCGCGGCATCGATGTCCTGGGCAACGCGGGCTTTGTGCGCAACGTGGTGGAAAAGGCGCGGGATCACCGCAGCTTCCGTCTGGATGACTCCGAACTGGATGCCGTGCTGGCCGGCGATGTCACCGAGTTCAGCGAGGAGTGGCTGCACAAGTTCAAGGAACTGACCCGTGAAGACCTCGCCGAAGGGCTCAGCGCGGCGGTGGCCGAGAAAAAGCCGGGCTGATCACCGACAGCTAGCCCGCAGCGTATTCACAGCATCGGGCAGGTTCATTCAAGTTGACGCCTGCCGACGCCAGTGCCACCATGGCGCAGACAGCGAGGCCGATTCGTCCGTGGCACCCGCTGCTGTTTTCTTCAATCGTGTTGTGTTGGTCGGGCGCTGAGGAGGTCCCATGAGCTTTGTGAATGCGCAACCGGAGGCGCTGACCTCCGCTGCCGGAAACCTGGCGGCGATCGGCTCTGCGCTCAGTGCTCAGAACGCGGCCGCAGCCACTCCCACCACGGGCGTCGTTCCGGCTGCCGCAGATGAGGTTTCGGCGCTGACCGCGGCGCAGTTCGCCGCGCACGCCAGCATGTACCAGGCGATCAGCGCCCAGGCCGAAGCCATCCACCAGGCGTTCGTCGCCACCTTGAACACCAGCGCCAACTCGTACGCGGCGACTGAGGCAGCCAACGCGGCCTCGGCCGGATAACTTACAGCACAACAACTTTGGAGCAGGGAGAACATCATGGCTACACGTTTTATGACGGACCCGGACGCGATGCGGGCGATGGCGGGTCGGTTCGATGTGCATGCGCAGACCGTTGAGGATGAGGCGCGTCGGATGTGGGCGTCGTCGACCAATATCTCGGGTGCGGGTTGGGGTGGTCTGGCGGAGCGGACCTCGATGGACACCATGGGTCAGATGCAGACTGCGTTTCGCAACATCGTGACGATGCTGCATGGTGTGCGCGATGGTCTGATCCGCGATGCCAACCACTACGAGAGCCAGGAAGCTGCGTCGCAGCAGATCCTGGGCAGCTAGGGAGGATTAGGAAGATGTCGATCAACTACCAGTTCGGTGATGTCAACGCTCACGGCGCGTTGATCCGTGCCCAGGCTGCTTCGTTGGAGGCTGAGCACCAGGCGATCGTGCACGATGTGCTGGCCGCGGGTGATTTCTGGGGTGGTTCGGGTTCGGTGGCGTGCCAGGAGTTCGTGTCCCAGTTGGGTCGCAACTTCGCGGTGATCTACGAGCAGGCCAATGCTCATGGTCAGAAGGTGCAGACCGCCGGCAACAACATGGCCAACACCGACGCCTCGGTGGGCTCCAGCTGGGCCTGACCGGTCCGCGCAGAGCGCCTTTTCGCCTTCACCAGCTGAGCGGGTATCCGGTCGACCGAACAGGCATGGAGAGCCATGGACTTCGGAGCGTTGCCGCCGGAGATCAACTCCGGCCGAATGTACTCCGGTCCGGGGTCAGGCCCGCTGCTGGCGGCGGCTGCCGCTTGGGACTCGCTGGCCGCCGAATTGAGTTCGACTGCGTCGTCCTACGACTCGGTGCTCTCGGGTCTTACCGCTGACGCCTGGTCCGGTCCGACGGCGGCATCGATGTGGGCGGCGGCTCGCCCCTACGCGGGCTGGATGGGCAGCACCGCCACGCAGGCCCAGCTGGCCGCAGCCCAGGCTCGGGCCGCCGCCGCCGCCTACGACGCGGCGTTCGGCGCGACGGTGCCACCGCCGGCGATCGCCGCGAACCGCAGTCTGCTGCTGTCGTTGATCGCCACCAACATCCTGGGCCAGAACACCGCGGCTATCGCCGCCACCGAGCTGGAATACACCCAGATGTGGGCACAGGATGCAGGTGCCATGTACGGCTACGCCGGCGCATCGGCCAGTGCTACCGCACTGCCTCCGTTCACCACACCGCCCCAGACCACCAACCCGGCGGGGCTGCAGGCCCAATCCGCGGCGGCCAGTCAGGCGGCGTCGGGAGTTGGCGCCCAAGCCCAATCATCGGTGAGCCAACTGATCTCGATGGTGCCCCAGACGCTGCAGACCATGGCTACAGCGGGGACCGCCGCAGCCGACCCGACGTCGATCACGGGCGTTCTGGACTTTCTGGCCGGCCCGCTGTCACCGATCTCGTTGTTCGGGATCGGCGGCATTCCCTACCTGTTGGCGATCCAGTGCGTGCTGCTGCCGATGAACGGGGCGAACGTGGTCTCCGCGGTCAACCGGGCGATGGGACCCAAGCCCTGGCTGGACGAGCCGGTGTTACCCGCCCAAACCCTCACCGGAACACGGCTGGTCGGGGCGCCCGGCCCCGCGGTGGCGGCGGGTTTGGGCAACGCTGGCTCGATCGGTCGAATGTCGGTGCCGCAGAGCTGGCTAGCTCAGACCCCGACCGCGAAGGCAGTGGCCGCCATCTATCCCGAGGCCGGACCGGGAGCCGTTGCGGCGGTGGCAGCGGAGGGCGAGGCCGGGGTGCTCAACGACATGGCGCTGGCCGGTCTGATCGGACGCGCCATGACCGCCAACACCGGCGCGGCCGGACGAGACGTCGGTGGGGCCACCGGCCTGGCGGCGGCAAGCAAGCCCAGCAAGCCCAGCAAGGCGACCATCATCGTGATACCTCCCTCAGCGGAGGACTGACCGGTGCCGGGCGTGGACTTCGGAGCGCTACCGCCGGAGGTGAACTCTGCGCGGATGTATTCCGGGCCCGGAGCAGGGTCACTGCTGGCGGCGGCCGGGGCCTGGCGTGGGTTGGCCGGGGAACTGGGCGTGGTCGCGTCGGCCTACCAGGCGGTGATCGCCGACCTTACCGGCCAGGCCTGGTTCGGCCCGGCGTCGACAGCCATGGCCGCCGCCGCCACGCCCTACGCGGACTGGCTCGGCAACATCGCGACGCTCGCCGAACAGACGGCGAGTCGATTGATGCTGTCAGTCAATGATTTCGAGCAGGCGTTCGCTGCGACGGTGCCACCACCGGCGATCGCGGTGAACCGTACCCGGCTGGCGGCGCTGTCGGCCGCCAACGTATTCGGGCAGCATGCTGCTGAGATCGCGGCGACCGAGGCCGAGTACGGCCAGATGTGGCTGCAGGACGCGATGGCCATGTACGGCTACGCGGCCCGTTCGGCGGCGGCGACCGCGATGGCACCGTTCACCGCGCCGCCAACGGTCACCAGCCCGGCCGGATCTGCCGGACAGGGTGCCGCGGCAGGGCAGGCCGCGGCGGGCAGCGCCCATACCCAGCTGTCGCAGCTGGTCAGCGCGATACCGCGCCAACTGCAGGGCCTTTCGGCTGCCGGGAGCGCGCAGTCCGTGCCCGCCGACCCGGTGTCCCAGGCCGCGTCGTACATCGAGATGATGACACGCTCGATCCTGCCCGCCAATGACACGAACATCACGGCGCTTTACGGCATGGGCCAGTACGCACGCAACCTCAACACCGACTTGGACATCTCCCAGGCCACCGGTGGTAGAGCCGGATTCGGCTCGGGCGCAAGGGTGCTGAATGTCGAGGAATCGACGGTTCTGGGCGGTGCCGCCCGACCGGCCGTGTTCGCGAGCGCCGGAAGCGCCAGCGCCGTAGGCAAGCTCGCCGTTCCGCAGGCTTGGGTTGACTCGCTGCCCGAGGTCACGACCACCGTGAGCCCCGCATCCGCGACGTCACCTGCGGACCACGGCGCCGGGGCGGCCGTGGCCGGCCTCGCCGGGCGCACCGGCCACCGGCAGGGGAGGGCCGAGTATCGCAGCGAGCGGACCGCCGGCGAACTCCTCGGCACCGACGAGGTGCAGCACTGGCATGTCGAACCGGGCGAGCTCAAGAGCCTTCTGGGGGAGGTGGCCGTACAACCCGGCATCCACGAGGTGTACTTCGACACTGAAGAACAACCGGGTTCACGCGGGCCGCGGGGGTGATCGGCATGGATTTCGCGGCGCTGCCGCCCGAGGTGAACTCCGGGCGGATGTATGCCGGTCCCGGCTCCGGGCCGATGCTGGCCGCCGCAACGGCATGGGCGAGGTTGGCCGCCGAGACCGGTTCGGCCGCAAAGGCCTACCAGTCGGTGCTGACGGGCCTGACCGACGAAGGTTGGCTGGGACCGACCTCGGAGTCGATGGCGGCCGCGGTGAGCCCCTACGTGGCGTGGCTGCAAGGCACGGCGGGGCTCGCCGAGCAGGCCGCAGCACGCGCCACCGCGGCCGCGGCCGCCTTCGACGAGGCCTACTCGGCGGTGGCGCCGCCACCGGTGATCGCGGCGAATCGCAGTGCGCAGGCCGCCCTGGTCGCCACGAATCTGCTCGGCCAGAACAGCGCCGAGATCGCGGCGCTGGACGCCGGATACGCGCAGCTGTGGGTCCAAGACGCGGTGGCGATGTACGGTTACGCGGCCCGATCCGCGGCGGCGACCGCGCTGACGACGTTCACCGAGCCTCCGGCCACCACCAATCCGTCGGGAACCGCCGGCCAGGCCGCTGCCGTTGCGCAGGCCGGCGGGCATTCCGAGCTGTCGCAGTTGATCAGCGCGATCCCGCAGGCATTGCAGGGGCTTGGCTCGGCGGCCGCTTCGGTGGCACCGTCGGCTGCGGCGCCGGCGGCCCCGCTGACACTGACGCAGCTCGTCTCCTACCTGCTGATCCTGCCGAAGAGCATCGTGCCGTTCAACGACGCCCTCAAGTCGGTCCTCTACGGCATGATCCAGTACGCCCGAAACCTCAACACCGACTTGGACATTGCCGCGGCCACCGGGGGCAGGGCCGGATTCGGTTCTGGGGCAGCGGCGTTGGTGGCCGCCGACGACACGGCGCTGCTCGGGGCCCGGCCGATGTCGGCGGGTGTGGGCAATGCGGCCGCGATAGGCCGGCTCAGTGTCCCGTCGAACTGGACGGCGACCGCGCCGGTGGCCAAGATGGCGGCCGCCGTGTTGCCGGAGGCCGGGGCTGCGGCGGCGGCCGCCGCGGGGGCCCAGATTCCCACCGGTGTCTTCGGGGACCTCGCAGTTGCGGGCCTGGCGGGACGGGCGCTGACCGGCGCCGCCCCGCGCAGTCACCCGGCCGCGGCGATGAACGGCCATGCCCAGGGCCGGCTGGAGCGGTTGGTGACCGAACTGGCCGGCACCACGGAGGTGCAGCACTGGCATGTGGACCCGAGCCGGTTGGACAGTCTGCTCGAAGAGCTGGCCGAGCAGCCCGGCGTCCACGCCGTACACGTCAATCCGGACGGACAGCAGCCCTCCGGGCCGGCCCCGCAGCCCGGCTGACAGCGGCGCGACTTCTGGCTGATCGCAAGCTGTTTCGGAGCTGTTCCAGCAGATTGTCAGCGGACTGTCAGCGACGCGCCACGGCCGATTGACCAGGAAACTCCCCTGGTGCACTATGGTGAGGCAAGCACCTCGTTAGGTGAGGCGTCTGCACGGATACAGGCCACTGACCCCGAACGTCGAGAGACGCCCCGGGTCAGGACAGCTCCTCCCGGATTAAGGGTTGAGCCCAAGTGGCTTCCGGTCTGCAGTGTTTATGCAGGCAGGACACGCCGTGTAGTGCCGAAACTCTGATGAGAGGGGTGCGTTGTCCGGCCGTGGTCGGGCACATTCACCTCTTCGTGCGTACATGACGGCACCCCCGTGTGCCCAGGCCGAGAGGAGGTGCGAGCGACTTTGAGTCCGAGTGATAGTTCCTATCCGAGTTCGACCGTCGACTCGCTCGATCTCGGTACCGCTTTCACCCTCTGATTCTCACCGGCGCTTGACTCGTCGGCCGGCGTGACTCCGCATGCGGAACACGCCTGCCTTTGGTGTGCCCTGACTTCGCCTGGCGCATAGCTCGTTTCGTCCGGCGACACTTGCCTTCGCATGCCCAGCTCCGGGATGTCGCACTGAGCGGCCCTGCAAACCCGTTGCCGCCCAAGGCTGCTCATTGCCCGTCTTGTTCTGACTGCCACAAGCCATCGATTCATCTTCACCACCGTCAACCAAAAAGGAGCAATGCCATGGACTTCGGAGCATTCCCGCCGGAAATCAACTCAGCCCGCATCTACACCGGTCCCGGTTCGAGCCCGATGATGGCCGCTGCCGGGGCCTGGGACAAGATGGCCGCCGAGCTCAGCTCGGCCGAAGCCGCCTACCAGTCCGTCATCAACGGCCTGGTCAGCGAGGGCTGGATGGGGCCCGCGTCCAACGCGATGGCCGCCGCCGCCGCACCGTATGCGGCCTGGATGGGCGCCACCGCCGCCCAGGCCGAGCAGACCGCCGTTCAGGCCCGTGCGGCCGCCGCGGCGTTCGAGGCCGCCTACGCCATGACGGTTCCGCCGCCGGTGATCGTGGCCAACCGTTCGCAGCTGGCAATGCTGGTGGCCACCAACTTCCTCGGCCAGAACGCCGCGGCGATCGCGGCCACCGAGGCGCACTACAGCCAGATGTGGGCCCAGGACGCCGGTGCGATGTACGGCTACGCGGCCGGTTCGGCGGCGGCCACCAAGGTCACCCCGTTCAGCTCACCGCGTGAAGTGGCCGACCCGTCGGCGCAGGGCACCCAGCAGGCCGCGACGGCACAGGCCGCCGGTACCGCTGCCGCGACGCAGGCGCAATCCGCAGTGTCGCAAGCGCTGACGAACACCCCATCGACCCTGCAGGCGCTTGCCTCGCCGGTGTCCGGTGAGATCGGACCGGTGATTCCGGACATCTTCGGTATCGCGCCCGGGGATCTGAGTAACGCCATGACCAACCTGGCGAGCAGCACCTTCAGCCCGATGGGGATGGCCGGGATCACCCAGGCCGGCGCCGACATCGCCGTCATCCGCGGTGCGGCCCTGGCCGCCGCTGACCCGCTGGGTCTGGGTGCCATCGACCCGCTGGACATGCTGATGCCGAGCCTGGGCCTGCACGGACTCGGCGGGCTGGGCAACCTGGGCGGGGGCCTGGGCGGCGTCGGTACGGCGTCGGCCAGCCTGGGTCAGGCGGCGTCGGTGGGTGGGCTGTCGGTGCCGCACACCTGGGCGGCGGCGGTGCCGGCCACCGGAACCCCGGGCGCTTCGGTGGCGGCCACCGGCTGGACCGTGGCCGCGCACGCGCCGGAGGCTGGGGCGGCAGGTATGCCGGGTGTGCCGCTGGCGGGAGCCGGCCAGGGCCGCAACTACGGTTTCGCGGCACCGCGGTACGGGTTCAAGCCGACGGTGATGGCTCGCCCGGTGGTGGCCGGATAGCTGTGACATCGTGGTCGGCATGCAGACGCTGACCGTCACCGAGTTCACGCTGAGGCTGGCCGTCGGACTGGGCTGTGGGGCCTTGATCGGCCTGGAACGGCAGTGGCGGGCTCGGATGGCCGGGCTGCGGACGAATGCGCTGGTGGCGGCCGGCGCGACGCTGTTCGTGCTGTACTCGATCTCCGCGGGTGACGACAGCTCTACCCGGGTCGCGTCCTACGTGGTGTCCGGGGTGGGGTTCCTCGGCGGTGGGGTGATCCTGCGGGAGGGGTTCAACGTCCGCGGCCTCAACACCGCGGCGACACTGTGGTGCTCGGCCGCCGTCGGAGTGCTGGCGGCGGCCGGGAACCTGGTGTTCGCACTGATCGGGACCGGTGCCATCGTCGGTACCCATCTATTGCTGCGGCCACTGGGCCGGTTGATCGACAGCGATCAGCACATCGAGGAGGACGTGCCGCTGGCGCCGTATCAGGTGGAGGTCATCTGCCGGCCGAAGACGGAGAAGTATCTGCGTGCCCAGATCGTCCAGCACACCGCCGGAAACGATCTGGTCCTGCGGGGCATCCACACCAGCCCGGCGGCCGACGACAACATCGCGCTCACGGCATTGATGCTGTCGGACAACAGGGCACCGGACCGGCTGGAGCGGCTGGTAGGTGAGCTGTCGCTGCAGCCCGGTGTCTATGCGGTGCACTGGCACGCGGAGAATCCGGGGGCGTTGTCCGCGGAGTGACTGGCGGCGTTTTCCATGCCGCGGGAACTTTGAGCAGCGCCTCGGTCGGTGTTCGCATAAGGTGGCGGATGTCGCATCAGCGCGACATCGCCCTGCCGTCTCGGCAGGCCGTGGAAATGGGAAGGGAACATCGTGGCGCAGAGCTTGGGAGACACGCTCACCGCGGGCAAGAAGCTCGTCAAGGGGGAATCGCTGACCTCGAAGAACGGGGCGTACACCCTGACACTTCAGGACGACGGCAACCTGGTGCTGGAAGCACGTGGCAAGGCGGTCTGGTCCTCGGGCACCAACGGCCAGGACGTGGTCCGCGCCGAGGTGCAGCCCGACGGCAACTTCGTGCTCTACACGGCCGACAAGCCGGTGTGGCACACCGACACCAAGGGCAAGAAGGACGTCAAGCTGGTCCTGCAGGACGACCGCAACCTGGTGCTGTACTCCGCTGACGGGGCGGCCTGGTCCACCAAGACCGAGACCGACGCGCCGCCGCCGGAAGAGGCCAAGGCCGAAGAGGCCCCGGCCCAGGAGGCCCCGGCCGCCGGTGCTCAGAAGTACACCGTGGTCGCGGGGGACACCCTGTTCGCCATCGCCGAGAAGTTCTACGGCGACGGCAACAAGTACCCCGAGATCGCCAAGGCCAGCGGTGTTTCGAACCCGGACCTGATTCACCCGGGTCAGGAGCTGACGATCCCCTGATCGTCGCCGGACGCAGCCGCGGCGGCCCGGACCCCGATGGGGCCGGGCCGCTGTGCTGTGTCGTTGACTACGGTGGGTTAAGTTCAGCAGGACCGAAACTCGGTCCTCAACGACGATCGGAGTCGACTTTGCGGGGGTTGGCGACACAGGTGTCGGTGATGGCAGCAGCCACCCTTGCAACCCTGGTGAGCCCGGCCGCCGGTTCGGCCCATGCGGATCCGGTGCTGGTGTACCCGGGCATGGAGGTGCATCAGGACACCCATGTCTGCACGCTGGGCTACGTGGATCCGGTCATGCGCGTCGCATTCACCGCCGGTCACTGCCGGGGCAGCGGTCCGGTCGTCGACCGGGCCGGCAACGTGATCGGCACATTGGCCACCTTCCGCGACAACACCCCGAACGGCTCGACCGTCAACACCGACCAGGTGATCGCCGACTACGAGTCGATCGTGCTGGCCGACGGTGTCGAGGCCAACGACATCCTGCCCGGCGGCCTGCGTCTGGAGTCTGGTGCGGACGACGTTGTGGCGCCGGGCGATCCGGTCTGCCACTTCGGCATCGTCACCGGGCAGACCTGCGGCACCGTCGAGCGGGTCAACAACGGCTGGTTCACCATGAGCAACGGCGTGCGCAGTCAGCAGGGCGACTCGGGCGGCCCGGTCTATGTGATCCGGGGCGGCCAAGCCCGGATCGTCGGTCTGTTCAACAGCGTGTGGGGAGACAATCCCGCCGCGGTGTCGTGGTCTGCGTTGTCTCAACAGGTCCGTGAGGACGTCGGCGTGCCGGCTGCGCATCCATGACCGCGGTATCCCGGCCGCCCGTCCAGATCGCTTGGGTCACAGATGATCTGGCGGCCATCGAAGCAATGCTGACCGCGCTGCTGGGTGTGCGCAAATGGGTTCGGATGCCCGGGGTGCACTTCGCGCCCGACGCCTGCACCTACCGGGGTGAACCCGCCGACTTCATCGCCGACATCGCGCTGAGCTATGCCGGCGACATGCAGCTGGAGCTGATCGCGCCGGTGAGTGGGCCCAGCATCTATCAGGACTTCCTGGCCGAGCGTGGGCCGGGCTTGCACCACATCTGCATCGAGGCGGCCGACGCCGACGACTACGCCGTGCTGCTCGATGACGCCGCCGCGCAGGGCGCCGAGGTGGTCACCGAGGGAGTCTTGCCCGGCGGCATGCGCTTCGCCTATGTGTCGGCGCCGCAGTCCGGCGTCCCATTCGTGGAGATCGCTGTCTTCCCGGCCGAGATCCGTGCCGTTTTCGACTACATCAAACAGGAGCAGCAGCAGTGAGCACAGACATCCCGGAAATTACTGACGCCGAGACGGTTTCGTCGTGGTCCGACGACGTCGACGTGGTGGTGATCGGCTTCGGCATCGGCGGCGGGTGTGCTGCGGTCAGCGCGGCGGCGGCCGGGGCGCGGGTGTTGGTCCTCGAGCGGGCCGCTGAGGCCGGCGGCACCACCGTGATGGCCGGCGGGCACTTCTACCTGGGCGGCGGCACGGCGGTGCAGCAGGCCACCGGGCATGCCGATTCCCCGGACGAGATGTACAAGTACCTGGTCGCGGTGTCGCGCGAGCCCGAGCACGACAAGATCCGGGCGTACTGCGACGGCAGCGTCGAGCACTTCAACTGGCTGGAAGCCCTGGGATTTCAGTTCGAGCGCAGCTACTACCCGGAGAAGGCGGTGATCCAGCCCAACACCGAGGGGCTGATGTACACCGGCAACGAGAAGGTGTGGCCGTTCCTGAATGAGGCCGTGCCCGCGCCGCGTGGACATAAGGTGCCGGTGCCCGGCGACACCCAGGGCGCCAAGATGGTGATCGACCTGCTGCTCAAGCGCGCCGAGGAGCTGGGGGTCGAAATCCGCTATGAGACCGGCGCCACCGGGCTGATCACCGGCGGTTCGGCGAGGCCCGACGACGCGGGCGCGGTAACCGGGGTGACGTGGAAGCGCTTCACCGAATCCGGTGCGATCAAAGCGAAGTCGGTGGTGATCGCCGCCGGGGGTTTCGTGATGAACCCGGACATGGTGGCCCGCCACACGCCGAAGCTGGCCGAGAAGCCCTTCGTGCTGGGCAACACCTACGACGACGGTTTGGGCATCCGGCTGGGCATGTCGGCCGGTGGCGCGACCAAGCACATGGACCAGGTGTTCATCACCGCGCCGGTGTACCCGCCGTCGATCCTGCTGACCGGGATCATCGTCAACAAAGACGGCAAGCGATTTGTTGCCGAGGACTCATATCACTCGCGCACTTCGGGTTTCGTGATGGATCAGCCGGACAGCGCGGCGTTCCTGATCGTCGACGAGGCCCACATGCGCAAGCCCCAGGTGCCGCTGGTCCCGCTGATCGACGGCTGGGAATCGGTGTCGGAAATGGAAGCCGCACTGGGTATTCCGACCGGGAACCTGGTTGAGACCCTGGAGCGCTACAACACTCACGCGGCACGCGGCGAGGACCCGGACTTCCACAAGCAACCGCCGTTCTTGGCGCCGCAGGACACCGGGCCGTGGGGCGCATTCGACCTGTCGCTGGGCAAGGCGATGTACGCCGGCTTCACCGTCGGCGGGCTGGCGACGTCGGTGGACGGTGAAGTGCTGCGCGCCGACGGCAGCGCGGTACCGGGCCTGTACGCCGCCGGGGCCTGCGCAGCCAACATCGCCCAGGACGGCAAGGGCTATGCCAGCGGCACCCAGCTGGGGGAGGGCTCGTTCTTCGGCCGCCGCGCCGGGACCCATGCGGCAACCCGCTAGCGCGAGCGTGCGGGCCGGTCCGCCAAAGTCCCTGCTGGGGGCGGACCGGCCTGCACGGTCGCGGAGGTTAAACCGGGGTCAGCTCCCAGCGGCCCTGGCCCTGCAGCTCCAGCACCTGCTTGTGGTGCTGCCGCACGGTGTGGCGGTGGCTGACGCTGACCAGGATGGTGTCGGGAAGTTCGCTGCGCAGCAGGCGATACAGGGCCAGCTCCAGACCCTCGTCGAGCGCTGAGGTCGACTCGTCGAGGAACGCGGCCTTGGGCCGGGTCAACAGCAGCCGGGCGAACGCGACCCGCTGCTGCTCGCCCGGGGAGAGCACCTTGGCCCAGTCCTCGACCTCGTCGAGCCGCTCAAGCAGGTTCGGCAGTGCCACCTTGTTCAGCGCGTCAGCGAACGCGATATCGGAAATCTCCTCGGGGGCAAGAGGATACGCCACGACGGTGCGCAGGTCCCCGAGCGGGATGTAGGGCAGCTGCGAGATGAACATCGTTGCGTGCTCATCATCCGGGCGGCGCAGCGTCCCGGATGCGTAGGGCCACAGCTGCGCCAGGCTGCGCAGCAGCGTCGTTTTTCCGCAGCCCGACGGACCGGAGATCATCAGCGCGTCGCCGACGGCCAGATGGACGTCGAGCGCCTCGATCAGCGGGTCACCCGCCGGGGTACGCACCTCGACGCCTTCGATCTCGACGGTGCCCGCCGGGCTGGGCTTGACCAGCAGCTCCGGCAGTTCGCGGGCCTGGCGGTCGACCTCGATCAGCCCGTGCAGACGGATGATCGAGGCGCGGTAGCCGGCGAAGTTGTCGTAGGCGTTGCGGAAGAACGACAGTGAGTCCGAGATGTTGCCGAAGGCGGAGGCCGTCTGCGCCACCCCGCCGAACATGATCTGGCCGGAGAACAGTCGGGGTGCCTGAATCACCCAGGGCAGCGGCACGATCGCCTGGCTCACCGACAGGTTCCAGCCGGCGAACCCGATGGTCCGGTTCACGAACTTCAGATAGTTGTCGATGATCCCGGTGAAGCGGGCGCGCAACTGCATTCGTTCGGCGACCTCGCCCCGGTAGAAGGCCACGGACTCGGCGGCGTCGCGCACCCGCACCAACGCATACCGGAAGGCCGCGTTGGTCAGCTCGTTGCGGAAGCTCAGCCGGATCAGCGGCCGGCCGATCCAGAACGCGACGACGGTGGCGATCGTGACGTAGACCAGAACGATCAGGAACATCGCCCGGGGGATGTCGACTCCGAGCACGGTGAGCGTGCCGGACAGGTTCCACAGGATGGCGGTGAACGAGACCACCGTCACCATCGACTGGACGGCGCCGAACAGCAGGGTGCTGCCTGTTCCGTTGGCCGGCGCATTCGGGTTGGCGCCGTTGCCGGCGGTGAAGATGTCGATGTCCTGCTGGATGCGCTGGTCGGGGTTGTCGATCGCGCCTTCGACGGCCTCGCCGATGATCGGGTCCAGCGGTGTCCGCACGAAGTGGGCGCGGTAGTAGGCCCGACCGTCCAGCCAGTCGCCGGTGAGCCGCTCGGTCAGCCAGATACGCCAGTTCACCATGAAGTGCTGAGTCAGGTAGATATCAAGCATGACGCGCATCACATGCATTACCGCCATCAGGCTGAAGATCCCGATCGACATCCAGAACCCATGCACGCCTGAGGATTTCACTGCCTCGTCACCGCTGGCCGCGCCCTGGAAGGCGGTCTGCAGAGACGAGTACATGTCATTGCCCTGGTAACTGAACAGGACGTTGAGCCGAACCGCGGTGATGACCGAGAGCAGCAACACGCCCAGCATCAGCCAGACCCGCAGGCTGTCGCGGCCGGTGAAGTAGGCGCCGGTGATCTCCCAGAACTGCCGCCCCCAGCGGGTGCTCACCCGCAGCAGCGCTACCACACCCACCACGCACACCGCGCTGATGGTCCAGGCCATCGCGATCCACAACAGCGAATCGGGCAGTGCGTGCGCCCACTCGACGGAGGGCTTGAACAGCTTTGAGTCCACTGCCATGTCTCCTATGCGATCGCCGAAATCCCCGTGCGAAACCTACCGCAGTCACCGCGTACGGTTGTGCTGTGGCTAACACCTCCAAAATCGTCTCTGGAACCACGCGTGCCAAGTCGGGCCGGCTGAGCGGCAAGTTCTGGAAACTGCTGGGCGCCAGCACCGAGAAGAACCAGAGTCGCTCACTGGCAGAGGTCACCGCCGCGGGCGACTTCGCGAAGAAGGCTGCCGGCCTCGACGACGAGCAGCTGCGCAAGGCCGCGCAGCTGCTCAAGCTCAAGGAGCTGGCGGAAGCCTCCGACATCCCGCAGTTCCTGGCGATCGCCCGCGAGGCCGCCGAACGCAGCATCGGGATGCGCCCCTTCGATGTTCAGTTGCAGGGCGCGCTGCGGATGCTGGCCGGCGACGTCGTCGAGATGGCCACCGGTGAGGGCAAGACGTTGTCCGGTGCGATCGCCGCCGCCGGCTACGCCATCGGCGGGCGTCACGTACACGTCGTCACGATCAACGACTACCTGGCCCGCCGCGACGCCGAATGGATGGGGCCGCTGCTGGCCGCGATGGGCGTGACGGTCGGCTGGATCACCGCCGACTCCAGTTCCGCCGACCGCCGGGCGGCCTACAAGTGCGACGTCACCTACGCGTCGGTCAACGAGATCGGCTTCGACGTCCTGCGTGACCAGCTGGTCACCGATGTCGAGGACCTGGTCTCGCCCAATCCGGACGTGGCGCTCATCGACGAAGCCGACTCGGTGCTCGTCGACGAGGCCCTGGTGCCGTTGGTGCTGGCCGGCACCACCCACCGGGAGACTCCCCGGATGGAGATCGTCGAGCTGGTCGGGCGGCTCACTCCCGGAGTGGACTACGACTCCGACGAGGACCGGCGCAACATCCATCTCACCGAGGTCGGTGCGCGCAAGGTGGAGAAGGCCCTCGGCGGGATCGACCTGTACTCCGAGGAGCACGTGGTGTCCACGCTGACCGAGGTCAACGTCGCGCTGCACGCCCACGTGATGCTGCAGCGCGACGTGCACTACATCGTCCGCGACGGCAAAGTGCAGTTGATCAACGCCTCGCGGGGCCGGATCGCCGCCCTGCAGCGCTGGCCGGACGGTCTGCAGGCCGCGGTGGAGGCCAAGGAGGGCATCGAGACCACCGAGACCGGTGAGGTGCTCGACACCATCACGGTCCAGGCCCTGGTCAACCGGTATCCCACCGTGTGTGGCATGACCGGCACGGCACTGGCGGCCGGTGAGCAGCTGCGCCAGTTCTACCAGCTCGGGGTCTCGCCGATCGCGCCGAACATGCCCAACGTCCGCGAGGACGAGACCGATCGGGTCTACATCACCGCCGCGGCCAAGAACGACGCCATCCTCGAACACATTGTGGCGGTGCACGAGACGGGCCAGCCGGTGCTGGTCGGTACCCACGATGTCGCCGAGTCCGAGGAACTCTACGAGCGGTTGCGTAAGCGCGGGGTGCCCGCGGTGGTGCTCAACGCCAAGAACGACGCCGAGGAGGCCACGGTGATCGCCGAGGCGGGCAAGCTCGGCGTGGTCACGGTGTCCACCCAGATGGCCGGCCGCGGCACCGACATCCGGCTGGGCGGCTCGGAAGAGGCGGACCACGACCGGATCGTCGAACTCGGCGGGCTGCACGTGATCGGCACCGGGCGTCAGCACACCGAGCGCCTGGACAACCAGCTGCGTGGACGCGCCGGCCGCCAGGGCGACCCGGGGTCGTCGGTGTTCTTCTCCAGCTGGGAGGACGAAGTCGTGGCGACCAACCTGGAAGCCAACAAGCTGCCGCTGGAGACCGATGAAGACGGTCGGATCCTGAGCCCGAAGGCCTCCGGGATGCTCGACCACGCGCAGCGCATCGCCGAGGGCAAGCTGCTCGACATCCACGCCAACACCTGGCGGTACAACCAGCTGATCGCGCAGCAGCGGGCGATCATCGTGGAGCGACGCAACACGCTGCTGTCGACCCAGGCGGCCCGCGACGAACTCGCCGAGCTGGCCCCGCAGCGCTACGCCGAACTGGTCGAGCAGCTCGGTGAGGGAGCCGAGGCCAAGTTGGAGAAGATCTGCCGGCTGATCATGCTCTACCACCTCGACCGGGGCTGGGCCGATCACCTGGCGTTCCTGGCCGACATCCGGGAGAGCATCCACCTGAGGGCCCTGGGCCGGCAGAACCCCCTCGACGAGTTCCACCGAATGGCGTTGGACGCGTTCGCCTCGCTTGCCGCCGACGCGATCGAGGCGGCTCAGCAGACCCTGGAGACCTCGGACTCGATCGAGTCGGAGCCGGGGATCGACCTGTCCAAGCTGGCGCGGCCCACTTCGACGTGGACCTACATGGTCCGCGACAACCCGCTCAGCGACGACACGATGGACGCGCTGAGTCTTCCCGGGATCTTCCGCTAAGGCGGCGGCATGGCTGCCGGGTCCGGGTCCGATCGAAACCATGACCGGGTGCTCACCGTGCCCAATGTCATCAGCCTGGCGCGCCTCGGGCTGATCGGGGTTTTCCTCTATCTGCTGCTGGTCGCGCGTGCGGACGGTCCGGCGGTGGCGACCCTGATGCTCAGCGGCGCGTCGGACTGGGTCGACGGCAAACTGGCCCGGCTGTTGGACCAGTCCTCGACGCTGGGCGCCCTGCTGGACCCGGCGATCGACCGGCTCTACATGGTGGCCGTCCCGGTCTCCTTCGCGCTGCGCGGTCTGGTGCCGTGGTGGATCATCGGCGTGTTGCTGGCCCGCGATCTGTTGCTGGTCGCGGTGTTGCCGGCGCTGCGCAGCCGGGGACTGACCGCGCTGCCGGTTACCTACATCGGTAAGGCGGGCACATTCGCGCTGATGTCGGCGTTTCCGTTGATCCTGCTGGGGCAGTGGCCGCAATTGTGGAGCCGGGTGGTGGGGTCGGTCGGCTGGGCCTTCCTGATCTGGGGCCTGGCCATGTACCTGTGGGCGTTCGTGCTGTACGTGGTTCAGGCGGCGCTGGTGGTCCGCACGATGCCCAAGGCCGCCGGTGTCTGAGCCGTTCTTCGCGCTGAGCGGTTATGACTCCGGCCGAGGCAGGAGTCCGGATGAGAGCGGCCGGCCCGAGACCTTCGCGGTGCCGTCGCTGCTGCGCTCACTGCTGTCCGAACACCTTGATCCCGGCTATGCCGCAGCGGTCGGCCCGCCCTCCGGCCGGGCGGCGAGATGGATGTGGGAGGCGCTGGCGGCGTTGTTGGTGGCCGCGGTGTTCGCGGTTGCGGTCACCCAGGCCCGATCCACCGAGCCCGGGGTGCGAGACGCCCGGCAGGTACTGGCCAGCAACGTGCGGTCGGCCGAAAGCACCACCAGCCGTCTGACCGACAAACGCGACGAACTGACCGATCACGTCGACGACTTGCGCCGCCACCGGCTGGCCGACGACGCCGAGGGACGACGGTTGCTGGCCGGCCTCGACCAACTGAGCCTGGAGGGGGCCAGCACCTCGGTCACCGGGCCGGGCCTGCTGGTCACCGTGACCGAACCCGGGGTGGGGCGCAATCTCTCGGATGCCTCCAAGCAGCGGGTGTCGGGCAGCCGGCAGATCATCTTGGACCGGGATCTGCAGCTGGTGGTCAACTCACTGTGGGCCAGTGGCGCCGAGGCGATCTCGGTCGGCGACATCCGCATCGGTCCCAACGTGACGATCCGGCAGGCCGGCGGGGCCATACTGGTCGACAACAAGCCGATCAGCAGCCCCTACTCGGTGCGTGCCATCGGAGCACCGCAACACCTGCGCGACGCGTTCGACCGCAGCCCCGGGCTGTATCGGCTGCGCCTGCTGGAGATGTCCTATCGCGTGGAGGTGCGGGTCGACGGTCGCAGTGCGGCAGACCTGACCCTGCCCGCCGGCGCGGTGCGTGATGTCCGCTATGCCCAACAGATGGGGGAGCACGGAATGAGTGGTCGATGATCGGGATCGCCGCGCTGGTCGCCGGCATCGTGCTGGGCCTGGTGTTGCATCCCAGCGTTCCCGAGGTGATCGCGCCCTATCTGCCGATCGCCGTGGTGGCCGCCCTGGACGCGGTGTTCGGCGGCCTGCGCGCCTACCTGGAGCGGATCTTCGACGCGAAGGTGTTCGTGGTGTCGTTCACGTTCAACGTCCTGGTCGCCGCGCTGATCGTCTTCGTCGGCGACCAGTTGGGGGTGGGGACCCAGCTGTCCACCGCGATCATCGTGGTCCTCGGGATCCGCATCTTCGGCAACGCCGCGGCGTTGCGGAGGAAACTGTTCGGTGCCTGACGCCAAGGACCCCAAGGATTCCGACACCCGTTCCGGACCGCTGTTCGGTGTGTTGGGGATGCTGCTGTGCCTGCTGCTGGGGGTGGCGATCGCCACCCAGGTGCGCCAGACCGATTCGGGCGACGCGCTGGAGACCGCCCGGCCCGCCGACCTGCTGGTGCTGCTGGACTCGCTGCGCCAACGCGAAGCCGTGCTCAACACCGAGGTGGCCGATCTGCAGCAGACCCTCAACGCATTGCAGGAGTCCGGCAGCAGCGATCAGGCTGCCATCGAGAACGCCCAGGCCCGGCTGGCCGCTTTGGCGATCATGATCGGCACCGTCGGTGCCGTCGGGCCGGGGGTGGTGGTCACCGTCGAGGATGCGGCCCGTGGCGTCGCCGCCGAGACCATGCTCGACGTGATCAACGAGCTCCGGGCGGCGGGAGCCGAGGCGATGGAGGTCCGCGACGGCACCCAGGCGGTGCGGATCGGAGTGGACTCATGGGTGGCCGGCAGCCCCGGCGCGTTGGAGTTCGACGGGACGGCGCTGACCCCGCCGTATTCGGTTCTGGCGATTGGGGATCCCCCCACCCTTGCCGCCGCGATGAACATTCCCGGCGGCGCCGTCGACAGCGTGCGGCGCCTCGGTGGGGTGATGGCGGTGCAGCAGACCGACCATGTGGAGGTGACCGTGTTGCGGCAACCGAAACCGCGCCAATACGCTCAACCCGTCAAGTGAACCCGACAGCGCAAGGAGCACGATCACCGTGAGTGACGTTCCGTCCGACCTCTACTACACCGCCGAGCACGAGTGGGTTCGGCGCACCGGTGAGGACACCGTCCGCGTCGGCATCACCGATTTCGCCCAGTCGGCGCTGGGCGACGTGGTTTTCGTGCAACTGCCCGACGTGGGTACCGAGGTGACCGCGGGGGATGCTTTCGGCGAGGTGGAGTCGACCAAGTCGGTCTCCGACCTGTATGCACCGATCTCGGCGAAGGTGACCGCGGTCAACGCCGATCTGGACGGCGGCCCTCAGCTGGTCAACTCCGACCCCTACGGCGCCGGCTGGCTGGTGGAGCTTGCGGCGACGAGCGACGCGTTGGACGAGAGCCTTTCCGGGCTGCTGACCCCCGACGCCTACCGCGCGACGCTGGCCGAGTGACGATTGCTACCGTGCCTGCCGGGATGCGCCGGGATTCACCGGACACGATCCCACCGTGCGGGGACATTATCGACCGCTGCACGGTACGGTCGACTCAACGATCGCGGGCTGTCCCGCGGCGGATCCCCGGCGGATATGTGACCAGCCAGCACGACAGCGGCCAGTGAGGAGTAGCGGGTGACGGAGAAGGACTCGGACAAGGGGCAGGACCAGCTCGGCGACGAGGTAACGGTGGAGACCACCTCGGTGTTTCGCGCCGACTTCCTGAGTGAACTTGACGCCCCCGCGCAGGCCGGTGGCGAAGGGTTGTCCTCGGGAGTCGAGGGGCTGCCCGCTGGGTCGGCGCTGCTGGTCGTCAAGCGGGGTCCCAACGCCGGGTCGCGTTTTCTGCTCGACCGGTCGGTGACCGCGGCTGGCCGGCACCCTGACAGTGACATTTTCCTCGACGACGTCACCGTCAGCCGTCGCCATGCCGAGTTCCGGTTGGAGGGCAACGAGTTTCAGGTCGTCGACGTCGGCAGCCTCAACGGCACCTACGTCAACCGGGAGCCGGTCGATTCTGCGGTTCTGGTCAACGGCGACGAAGTTCAGGTCGGCAAGTTCCGCCTGGTGTTCCTGACCGGCCCGACGTCCGGTGATGCTGAGGCCGGGCCGGGAAGCTAGTGACCGCGCCTGACAGCCCTGAACTGACCGGGATGTCGATCGGAGCGGTGCTGGATCTGCTTCGGCCGGATTTTCCCGATGTCACGATCTCCAAGATTCGATTCCTGGAGACCGAGGGGCTGGTCACGCCGCAGCGCGCGGCGTCGGGCTATCGCCGGTTCAGTGCCTATGACTGTGCGCGGTTGCGCTTCGTGCTGACTGCGCAGCGCGACCAGTACCTGCCGCTGAAGGTGATCAAGGCGCGACTGGACGCCGAAGAGGACGGGACGCTACCGGCGCCCGCCTCACCGTATCCGGCGCCACGCCTGGTGACAGCGGCCGGCCAGTCCGCCGGAGATGAGCGGCCGGGGCCGATGCCGCCGCGGCAGGTGCGCCTGAGTCGTGAGGATCTGCTGGAACGTTCCGGTGCCGACGAGGCTCTGCTGGTATCGCTGACCCGATCCGGGGTGATCGTGGCAGGACCGGGTGGCTTCTTCGACGAGCACGCGGTGGTCATCGTTCAGTGCGCGCGGGGGCTGGCCGACTACGGCGTGGAGCCGCGCCACCTTCGGGCGTTCCGATCGGCGGCCGACCGGCAGGCCGATCTGATCGCTCAGATCGCCGGGCCGATGGTCAAGGGCGGCAAGGCCGGTGCGCGCGACCGGGCCGACGACCTGGCCCGTGAGGTCGCAGCACTGGCGATCGCCCTGCACACCGCCTTGCTCAAGTCGGCGGTACACGACGTTCTGCACGGCTGAGGACTAGACTTCGGCTCGGCGGGGCGTGGTACATCAAGCACATGCGGAGGGCTGGCTGGAGATGGGTGAAGTTCGCGTGGTCGGCATTCGCGTCGAGCAGCCGCAGAACCAGCCGGTACTGCTGTTGCGTGAATCCGATGGCGACCGTTACCTCCCGATCTGGATCGGGCAGGCCGAGGCCGCCGCTATCGCACTCGAGCAGCAGGGTGTGGAGCCGGCCCGTCCCCTGACGCACGACCTGATTCGTGATCTCATTGCGGCACTCGGGCATTCGCTGAAGGAAGTTCGTATCGTCGACCTGCAGGAAGGTACGTTCTACGCCGACCTGATCTTCGACCGCGACATCACGGTGTCGGCCCGGCCGTCGGATTCGGTGGCGATCGCACTGCGGGTCGGGGTCCCGATCTACGTCGAAGAATCGGTGCTGGCCGAGGCCGGGCTGCTGATCCCCGATGAGAACGATGACGAGAGTTCCGGCGCGGTGCGCGAGGACGAGGTGGAGAAGTTCAAGGAGTTCCTCGATAGCGTGTCGCCGGACGATTTCAAAGCAACCTGACCCGGCGCGGCGGCCTCAGCCCCGTCACGGATGAGTCTCATCTGAAGAGTGGTCACCACGACACGCCCACTGGGAGGCCGGACGCACAAAATCCGGGCCCATACTTGAGACCACGACGGGAACAACTGCAGGGCGGTCCGCCGCGGCGTATGCTCACGACCAACTCGGGCAAGAGCAAACGCGGCCACCGGCCAGTCAGTGGCAACGAGCGCGATCGGCGAGAGGAAGCACCGTGGGTGAGCAACCGGGACAGGGACAGCTGGACTTCGGTCCTGGCAAAGCCGGTCAGCCGAGCGATGTCGAGACCCCGGTGCAGACTCCCGCCGGCGGTGAACCGGTGCAGGCCGGACTGTTCCCCGACGACTCGGTCCCCGACGAACTCATCGGCTACCGCGGACCCAGTGCCTGCCAGATCGCCGGTATCACCTACCGCCAGCTCGACTACTGGGCCCGCACCTCCCTGGTGGTGCCGTCGATTCGGGGCGCGGCCGGATCCGGCAGTCAGCGGCTGTACTCGTTCAAAGACATCCTGGTGCTCAAGATCGTCAAGCGCCTGCTCGACACCGGCATCTCGCTGCACAACATCCGGATCGCCGTCGACCACCTGCGGGAGCGTGGCGTGCAGGACCTGGCCAACATCACCCTGTTCTCCGACGGCACCACCGTCTATGAGTGCACCTCGGCCGAAGAGGTCGTCGACCTGCTCCAGGGCGGCCAGGGCGTGTTCGGCATCGCGGTGTCCGGTGCGATGCGCGAGCTGACCGGCGTCATTGCCGACTTCCCCGGGGAGCGTGCCGACGGCGGCGAGTCGATCGCGGCGCCGGAGGACGAGCTGGCCAGTCGCCGCAAGTTCCGCGACCGCAAGACCGGTTAGCTCCCGCCCCGACCGCGAGCGTGCGCAAATGTATGGTTCACGCTGCGCGTCGGCGTACAACTCTGCACGTTCGCGCCGGGGCCCGGTGCCTCGGTAGACTGAGCGACGCATCGCACCCGCAGCGGGAGAGTCTCGTGGCAGCCAGCCACGGGCGCCGAAGGAGCAATACCTCTCCGTCAACCTCTCAGGCCCAAGGACCGCCCGGGGCATTGATGCCTCTGGAAAGTGGTGCCAAGAGCACCCGCCGATGGGGAAAGGCCTGCGGGCCGAAACTCTCAGGCGCCCGGCGCGGGTGAAGACAGAGGGGGAGGGCCGACCGTAGGTGCCCGTTACCCCGCAGGAGTCTCCCGTGCCCGACACCACCGCTTTTGGCCCCCGCCCCTTCACCGAACGCCACATCGGCCCGGACCGCTCGGCGATCAGCACGATGCTCGGCGTGATCGGAGTCGAATCGCTCGATGAGCTGGCGGCGCGCGCCGTGCCGGCGACCATCCTCGACGCGTTGAGTTCCGACGGCACCGCCCCGGGACTGGCGGGGCTGCCCCCGGCGGCGACCGAACACGAGGCGCTGGCCGAACTGCGTGAACTCGCCGATGCCAGCACCGTCGCGGTGTCGATGATCGGCCAGGGCTACTACGACACGCTCACCCCGCCGGTGTTGCTGCGCAACATCATGCAGAACCCGGCCTGGTACACCGCCTACACGCCGTATCAGCCCGAGATCAGTCAGGGCCGGCTGGAGGCGCTGCTGAACTTCCAGACCATGGTCGCCGACCTGACCGGGTGCGAGATCGCCAATGCGTCCATGCTCGACGAGGGCACTGCCGCCGCCGAGGCCATGACGTTGATGCATCGTGCGGTGCGCGGCAAGCCGAACCGGCTGGTGGTGGACACCGACCTGTTCACCCAGACCGCCGCGGTGCTGGCGACCCGGGCCGAACCGCTGGGGATCGAGATCGTCACCGCCGACCTGCGCGACGGCCTGCCCGACGGCGACTTCTTCGGCGTGATCACCCAGCTGCCCGGGGCCTCCGGCCGCGTCACCGACTGGTCCGGGCTTATCGCAGCGGCCCATGAGCGCGGCGCAATGGTGGCCGTCGGCGCCGACCTGTTGGCGCTGACCGTGATCACCCCGCCCGGGGAGATCGGCGCCGACGTCGCATTCGGCAGCGCCCAGCGCTTCGGGGTGCCGATGGGCTTCGGCGGTCCGCACGCCGGTTACCTTGCGGTGCAGGCCAAGCAGGCCCGCCAGTTGCCGGGCCGGCTGGTCGGGATGTCGGTGGACGCCGACGGTTCGCCGGCGTTCCGGCTGGCGCTGCAGACCCGCGAACAGCACATCCGCCGCGACAAGGCGACGTCGAACATCTGCACCGCGCAGGTGCTGCTGGCGGTGATGGCCGCGATGTACGCGAGCTACCACGGTGCCGACGGCCTGACCGCGATCGCTCGGAGGGTGCACCGTCAGGCTGCGAAGATCGCCGCGGCGCTGGGCGATGCGCTGGTGCACGACACGTACTTCGACACGGTGCTGGCCCGGGTCCCCGGACGCGCCGACGAGGTCGTCGCGGCGGCCAAGGCAGCCGGCATCAATCTGTGGCGCGTCGACGCAGACCACGTCTCGGTGGCCTGCGACGAGGCCACCACCGACGGCCACGTGGCCGCGGTGATCGAGGCCTTCGGGGTGGCTGACCCGGAGATCTCGGGGCGCGAGCCGGCGGATGCGCGCATCCTCACCCGCACCTCGGAGTTCCTCACGCACCCGGCGTTCACCCGGTATCGCACCGAGACCGAGATGATGCGATATCTGCGCACGTTGTCGGACAAGGACATCGCCTTGGACCGCAGCATGATTCCGCTGGGCTCCTGCACGATGAAGCTCAACGCCGCAGCCGAGATGGAGTCCATCACCTGGCCGGAATTCGCGCAGCAGCATCCCTTCGCCCCGGCTGACGATGCCGCCGGGTTGCGCCGGCTGATCGCCCAACTGGAGTCCTGGCTGGCCGGGATCACCGGCTATGACGCGGTGTCGCTGCAACCGAATGCCGGGTCGCAGGGCGAATATGCCGGTCTGCTGGCGATCCACGCCTATCACGCCAAACGCGGTGAGACGCACCGCGATATCTGTCTGATTCCGTCCAGCGCGCACGGCACCAACGCCGCCTCGGCCGCGCTTGCCGGGATGCGGGTGGTGGTGATCGGCTGCCGCGAGAACGGCGACGTGGATCTGGATGACCTGCGCGCCAAGATCGCCGAACACGCCGCGAACCTGTCGGCGTTGATGATCACCTACCCGTCCACCCACGGGGTGTACGAACACGACATCGCCGAGATCTGCGCCGCCGTCCACGATGCCGGCGGTCAGGTCTACGTCGACGGTGCCAACCTCAACGCACTGGTCGGCCTGGCCCGGCCGGGCAAGTTCGGTGGCGACGTCAGCCATCTGAACCTGCACAAGACCTTCTGCATTCCGCACGGTGGAGGTGGTCCGGGGGTCGGTCCGGTGGCGGTGCGAGCGCACCTGGCCGAATTTCTGCCCGGGCACCCGTTGGCCGCCGAACTGCCTGGCGGGCGTCCGGTTTCGGCGGCCCCTTACGGGTCGGCGTCGATCCTGCCGATCACCTGGGCCTACATCAGGATGATGGGCGCCGATGGTCTGCGATCGGCATCGCTGACCGCAATCGCCTCGGCGAACTACATTGCCCGCCGACTCGACGAGTACTACCCGGTGCTCTACACCGGCGAGAACGGGATGGTCGCCCACGAGTGCATCCTGGACTTGCGGGAGATCACCAAGGCCACCGGTGTGACCGTCGACGATGTGGCAAAGAGGTTGGCCGACTACGGTTTCCATGCGCCGACGATGAGCTTCCCGGTGGCCGGGACCCTGATGGTGGAGCCGACCGAGAGTGAGAGCCTGTCCGAGGTGGACGCGTTCTGCGAGGCGATGATCGCGATCCGCGGTGAGATCGATCGGGTCGCCGCCGGGGAGTGGACCGTTGAGGACAATCCGCTGCGCGGGGCCCCGCACACCGCGGAGTGCCTGATGGTGGACAAGTGGGAGCACCCCTACACCCGCGAGCAGGCCGCCTATCCGCTGGGCCTGGGCTTCCGGCCGAAGGTGTGGCCGCCGGTGCGCCGGATCGACGGCGCGTTCGGCGACCGCAATCTGGTGTGCTCATGCCCACCGGTGGAGGCCTTCGCCTAAGCGGCGCCGAGCGGGAACGCTCGAAGATCAGCTAAATCTCATTTAAAACGGGATTTCGGCTTATGGTGACCTTATCCATAATGTGGCGCAGTTCACAAAGGAGTGGTCATGCTGCAACTCACGCTTCGTCCCTACCTGACTGCCGGAATCGCCGTAGCGGGCGCCAGCATCATCGCCGTCACCCCGGTCGCGCCGGTGACTCCGCCGCCGGCCGTCGCCGCCGCCCAGTTCCATGCGGTCCAGCTGACCGATGCCTGGTCAGATCTGTTCACCCACACCATGGCCAACGTGAACAGCATCAACTCCAACACCGACTGGACGGCGATCTCGCAGGTCTTCGGCAAACTGTTCACCGACCCGTTCGGGGTGATCAGTGCGTTCACCTCCATCACCCCGACCATCACCACCGATGTCACCGACCTGCCGGCGACGGTCACGGTGCAGCTGCCGCCGGGGCTCGAAATGGCGATCGCCAGCATGGGCGCGCAGGCGCTGACCTCCCAGGCGATCAGCAACGCCGCGGCGGACATGGCCAGCGGAAACTGGACCGGGCTGTTCAGCGCCCCGGCTACGATCGCCGACGCCTACCTCAACGGGGCGCAGAATGTCAGCCTGCTCGGTGGCATCATCAACATCCCGGTGCTCAACGGCGTGCTCGCCCCGGTGCAGAACCTCGAGGTCAACCTCAACCTGACCCAGCTGCTGGACGCCCTCGGTCTGGGCAACCTGGATCTGAGCAACCTCGACGTGAACGCACTGCTGGACCAGCTGGGGCTGGGCACGCTGACCCTGGGTGGGCTGCTCGACGAGCTGGGGATCAGCGGTGACGGGCTGGGCGATCTGCTCAAGGACGGCCTCGGCATTTCCAGCCTGGGCGGGCTGTTGGGTTTCCTGGGTCTGGGCAACCTCGGGTTGGGCAGCTTCGGGCTGACCGACGTCCTGAACGGACTGGGCCTGGACACCGGGGTCGATCTGAACAGCCTGTCGCTTGCCAGTGTGCTGAGTGCGTTCGGTATCGACCCGACGACGCTGCTGTCGCCCGCCAACCTGCTGGGACTGGTCGGACTGAACTCCGGAGACCCGTTGTCATCGGGCATGCTGGACGGTCTGCTGAGCACGTTGGGCCTTACCGCCGGTGATTCGGTGTCGCTGGAGCAACTGCTGGACGCGGCGAACATCAACACGACTTCACTGACACCGGATCAGCTGCTGGGCGTGCTGGGTCTGGACACCGGTGGCGCGGTGACGCCCAGCACGCTGCTCAGTGCGATAGGCCTTGACTCGAGCACTGTGTTGACGCCGACCCAGCTGATGGGGCTATTGGGCATCGACACGACCGCGACGTTGACGCCGACGCAGCTACTGGGTGCGGCGGGTATCGATACGTCGACCCTGTTGGATCCGAATGCCCTGCTCAGCGCGATCGGTCTCGGCTCGACGGCGATACCGGGTACACCGCTCACCTTGTTGACCGATGCGTTGGGCGCGGTGCTGGCGGCGTTCGGCGTGCCGGCCGGCGGGATAACCAGTGTGATCGGCGCCGTGACGACGGCTCTTGCTCTAATCCCTGGCCTGAACCTCGTCACTCCGACCGTCGGCGGCCTGCTGAGCAGCCTGTTCGGCTCGCTGGGCATTACGCCGACCGGGTTGTCGCTCGGCAGCCTGCTCAGTGATCTGGGCTTGTCGGGTAACAGCTTGTCCCTCGGTGCCCTGCTGGGTGACCTGGGCCTGTCGGGCAACAATTTGTCCCTCGGCGCATTGTTGGGCGATCTGGGTTCGTCCGGCACGACGGTCGGTGCGCTGCTCAACGCCCTGGGCTTGTCGGGGAACGCCTTGACAGTTGGCGATCTGCTCAGCGCGCTGCATCTGGGATCGAATGGGCTGACCGTCGATGGCCTGCTCAGTGATCTGGGCCTGGACGGCAGCGGCGTGACGATCGGCGGCCTGTTGACCGACCTGGGTCTGTCGCCGGACAGCCTCACCCTCGGTGGTCTGCTCGGCGACCTGGGCATCGTGCCGGGTCAGGACCTGACGGTCGGTGGAGTGCTGGAGGCGCTGGGCTTCCCGGCCTCGACCGGTGACCTCTCGCTGAGCGGTCTGCTGAGCGGGCTGGGCCTGGGCGGTATCGACATCACCGGCCTGCTCAACGGCCTGGATCTGGGTGGCCTGATCAACGGTCTGGGGCTGGACAACCTGCCGCTGAACCTCGGCGACCTGGTCGGTGACCTGTCGAACCTGAACCTCGGTGACCTGCTCAACGACCTGGGCCTGGGCAACCTCGACCTGGCGAACATCGGCGTCGGCTCGTTCGGCGGCATGATCAGCGAGCTGTTCGAGGTGATCCCGCAGCAGATCCTGGACGCGCTCGGCAGCTGAGCCGGCTCAGCTCAGCAGCTTGTTCAGCGCACCGGCCAGCTCGGGGGAGTTCGCCCCCCGCAGGTTCTGGTAGGTGCCGCCGGACAGTTGAGCCACCGCCTGCCAGGTGGCCCGGTCGGTGTCGGCGCCGAAGTCGATGACGTTGACGGCGACCGGGCGCTGCGGGTCGGTGTTCGACCGGATGAACTCCTGCAGCCCGGCGCCGTCCAGGGTGCGGTCGGTGTGCGGCCCGGCAGTGATAACCAGCACCGAATTAGCCTGCCCGGCAACATATCCGGACAGCGCCTGGTTGTAGACCAGGCGCAGCGTGGTGAACGAAACCGCGCCGCCGGAGGTCGAGCTCAGCGCGTCGAGTTCACTGGTCAGCGTCTCCACCCGTGCGGTGCCGTTCACCTGGTCGTCCAGCGGGCCGGCGGTGACCACGTTGCGACCCTCCGTGCCGTCGAAGGTCCACAGACCCACGGTGGCGTTCGGCGGCAGCGCCTTGATCCGCTGATCCAGGGCCGCGATGACGTGCGCCAACCGGGTCTTGCCGCCCTCGTCGGTGGTCATGGACTGATCGAGCATCAGGTTCACCGCCGAACGGCCCGGCAGCGTGGACAGTGCATTGGCCAGCGTGGCCCGCGTCTCGTCGTCGCCCACTGCCAAGATGTCCGAAATCGCAGGGAATCCCGTGACGTCGCTGGTCGGCGGTGTGACGCCTTCGACGCGGAATCCGGCCTTGGCCAGGTCGGCCAACTGGTCGGGTTTGCGGGCGAACCGGGCGAACTCGCTGGCGGCACTGACCTGCTCCTGGGACAGCCACGAGCCGGCGAGCAAGACGGTGGGGTAGTCGGCGACAGCCGCGGGCCCGGGTGGCAACCAGGAGGTGAGCATGCTCGACGCATCCGACAGCGACTGGCCCCGAGTGAACAACTGCTGCTCGGTGCTCACCACCGCGTGTACCGGTGCCCCGGCCGGATCTCCTTGACGCAGAAGGACGTTGAGTGCCTCGGCCAGTGAGTTGTCGGCCAGCTTCGGCTGCGCTGCGACCAGATTGCGCACCGCCCCGGCCCCCTCGGTGACGGGGGCGCCCTTGGGGGCGGTGGCAGCGGCCACAGCCTCCCCGGCCAGGAAAGCGGCATCCCCGTTGCCGCCGATCGGCAGCGCCAACCGCAGCGACCCCCAGCCGGCGAGACCGAGCCGGCCCAATCCGTCCGGATCGGCCTGCAGATCGGGCAGGCCAGCCCAGTTCTGCCGCTGCAGTGCGGTGTTCAGTTCGGGCCGGATCGCCAGCAGCACCGGCGACGTCACCAGGGAACGACTGTCGCTGACGGTCTCCGCGCCGGCCGAGGCCTGCAACCGGGCCGCCGAAACCGAGCTGCCCGGCACCCACAGCGCAGGGCGCTGGCCCAGCTGCGCCGGCCAGTCGCCGATGAACCCGGCCACCACGGCATCGGAATCCACCGGCTTGACCTGAACCGAGACGCAGCGGTCTCCCACCGGTTTCGCAGTCTTGTTGAAGCGGTCGGCGAAGCCCTGCAGGTGATCTGCGATCGACGGGTCGGCGACGACCGCGACCGTCACATCGCCATGAGCGCAGTTTCCGGCCGCGTCGGCGGAGCGATGCGACAACGAGTTGCCGAAGAAGCGCCACAGGATCACCGTGCCCACCAGGACGATCACCGTGACCAGTGCGGCGACCACGCCGACGCTGACGCCACGGCGTCCGTTGTTGTTGCGATGACGGCGCCACAGTTCGAGGTCGCGGTGGCCGCCGCGCGACTCCTCCCGTTCGGGCAGCGCGGCCTCGGCACCGCCTACTGCCGCGAAAGGCCCGGTGCGGTAACGCGACTCTTCATCGGGTTCAGTGCTACGACGCATGTACTGGGCGGGATCGGCGTCGTCGAACCCGGCATCGTCGTCATACAGCGAATCGTCATAACGTGCCTCGTCATAGCGCGCATCGTCATACTGCGAATCGTCGTAGAACGCGTCCTGATAGTCGTCGACGTAGTCGTCGTCGTCCGGGTCGCCGTCACCGAAGAGTTCACGCTGCGGCAGCTCGTCGTCGGAATCGTCCGGGCCGGGGAAACTGTGTCTACCCACGGTCGGACTCAGATACCCGCTCGGGCCTTGAACTCACGACGGCGCCGGTGCAGGATCGGCTCGGTGTAGCCGTTGGGCTGGGTGGTACCCGACAGGATCAACTCGCGTGCCGCGGCGAACGCGATGCTGGAATCGAAATCCGGTGCCATCGGCAGGTATTCGGGGTCACCGGCGTTCTGCCGGTCCACCGCCGGGGCCATCCGCTCCAGGCTGGACTGCACGTCGTCGGAGGTGATCACCCCGTGCCGCAGCCAGTTCGCCAGCAGCTGCGACGAGATCCGCAGCGTGGCACGGTCTTCCATCAGTGCGACATCGTGAATATCGGGGACCTTGGAGCAGCCCACGCCCTGATCGATCCAGCGCACCACGTAGCCGAGAATCGACTGACAGTTGTTGTCGACCTCCTCGCGGATCTCGTCGGGCGCCCAGGCCAGGCCCTCCGACAGCGGGATGGTCAACAGCGCATCGATTGTCGCGCGGCGCTTTCCGGCCAGCTCCTGCTGCACCTTCGACACATCGACCTGGTGGTAGTGCATCGCGTGCAGCGTGGCGGCGGTGGGCGAGGGAACCCACGCGGTGCTGGCACCGGCCCGCGGGTGGCCGATCTTCTGGGTGACCATGTCGGCCATCAGATCGGTCATCGCCCACATGCCCTTGCCGATCTGGGCGTGACCGGGAAGCCCGGTCGCCAGGCCCGCATCGACGTTGTTGTCCTCGTAGGCCAGGATCCACGGCTGGGACTTCATGGTGGCCTTGCGGACCATCGGCCCGGCCTCCATCGAGGTGTGGATCTCATCGCCGGTGCGGTCCAGGAAGCCGGTGTTGATGAACGCCACCCGGTCGGAGGCGGCCTTGATGCACGACCGCAGGTTGACGGTGGTGCGGCGCTCCTCGTCCATGATGCCGACCTTGAGGGTGGCCGGGGGCAGGCCCAGGACCTCTTCGACCCGGCCGAACAGCTCGCCGGTGAAGGCGACCTCGTCGGGACCGTGCATCTTGGGCTTGACGATGTAGATCGATCCGGTGCGACTGTTGACCAGTGGCCCGGTGTCGTCGGAGGCGCGCAGCCCGTGCATGCCGATCAGCCCGGTGAACAGGGCGTCCTGAATTCCTTCGGGCACTTCGCGATCCTCGGAGTCCAGGATCGCGTCATTGGTCATCAGGTGGCCCACATTGCGAACGAACATCAGACTGCGGCCCGGCAGGGTGAGCGTGCCCCCGTCAGGAGCGGTGAACTCACGGTCGGCGGCCAGGGTGCGGGTGAACGTCTTGTCGCCCTTGCGAACCTCTTCGGACAGATCACCGCGGTTCAGACCGAGCCAGTTGCGGTAACCGAGCACCTTGTCGTCGGCGTCGACCGCGGCCACCGAGTCCTCGAAGTCCATGATCGTGGTGACCGCCGACTCGAGCACCACGTCCTTGATGCCGGCGGCGTCGGTGGACCCGATCGGTGAGCTCGGGTCGATCACGATCTCCAGGTGCAGGCCGTGGTGGGCCAGCAGGACCGCCGACGGCGACCCGGCGTCGCCGGTGTAGCCGACGAACTCCGCCGGTGCGGCGACCGTGGTCGTCAGGCCGTCGCCCAGGGTGACCACCAGCGCGCCGTCTTCGATGGTCAGGCTCTTGACCTCGGTCCAGGCGCCGTTGGCCAGCGGCACGGAGTCGTCGAGGAACCGGCGGGCATAGGCGATCACCAGATCGCCGCGCACCGGGTTGTAACCGGAACCCTTCTCGGCGCCGTCGTCCTCGCTGATCACGTCGGTGCCGTACAGCGCGTCGTAGAGCGACCCCCACCGGGCATTGGCGGCGTTGAGTGCGAACCGGGCGTTGAGCACCGGCACCACCAGTTGCGGCCCGGCCTGCACCGCGATCTCGTCGTCGACACCGGAGGTGGTCACGGCGAATTCCGCCGGCTCGGGCACCAGGTAGCCGATCTCGGTGAGAAAGGCGTGGTAGGCCTCGGTGTCCAGGGGCTCGATCACCCGGTGCCGGTGCCACTTGTCGATCTGCGCCTGCAGCTCGTCACGACGGGCCAACAGTTCGGCGTTCTTGGGAGCCAGATCGGTGACGACCTTGTCCACGCCGGCCCAGAAGGTGTCCGGGTCCACGCCGGTTCCCGGCAACGCTTCGTCGGTGATGAAGTCGTAGAGCACGCGGGCCACCCGCAGATTGCCCACCGCCACCCGGTCCGCCATGTTTTCCTCCCTTGTAGCCGACCTACCACCTTACCGGCCGACGGCCGCTCTACTCGCATTCGGCGAACGTCAGCAGCAGGTCACACCGTTTCAGCAGGGCGGCTCGCAGCGGCTCGGCGCGGCGCATGATCGCCGTTTGACAGCGAACGTATTCGGCGCGGCCGGTGGCGTTTTCAACGGTGATGGGCGAATAGCCGCAGCCGATCAGGTCATACGGACTGGCCCGCATGTCGACTTCGCGGGCGGCCGCAGCCAACTCCAGGCAGTCCAACAGCAGCTCGGAGTCGATCAGCGGACCCAGCTTGTAGCACCACTTGTACAGATCCATGTTCGCGTGCAGGCAACCTGGCTGTTCCCAAGCGATTTGGGTTTCCCGGCTCGGTGTTCCGGCGTTGCGTGGCGTCGCCGCGGGGGTGAAGAACCGGAAGGCGTCGAAGTGCGTGCAGCGCAACGGTGTCGCCTCCACCACCGCATCGAGTTCGGTCGCGGACATCCGCAGCGGGACGTGGCCGTGGCGGACCTCGTCACCGCGATACAGCATCGCCCACTCGTGCAGACCGAAGCAGTTCAGCTGGGCCGGCCGGCCGGCGGTGGCCCGCAACAGTCCTGCGATGAAGCTCACGGTGTCGGTCCGCTCACGCAGAAAGTCCTCGGTGACCCTGACCTGCCCATCGGCCGCCTCGTAGCCGCGACGGCCGGCAAAGTCTCGCACTGCCGTCGCCCCCGACAAGGCCACGCCGAACCCCGGATTCCAATTCCGCAGCTGCCGTGGTCGCAGGCTGTAGTAGCTGAACAGGAACTTCGGCACCGGGTCCCCGGCGGCGATGCGCTGCAGATGCGGGGCGAGGAAGGTCTCCAGGCGCAGCCGGTAGGCGTCGGCCCGGGCCTGCCACTCCCGTGGCTTCAGCGGCGGTTCTGCCAGGTCAGACACGGTGTGTCCCGTCGCGGACGGTGCCGACGACGTCCTCGACCAGATCTTCGAGGGCCACCATGGCCACCACCGCGCCGTCGTCACCGAGCGCCAGGGCCAGATGGCTGTTGCTGCGCCGCAACGTCGACAAGGCGTCGGCCAGCGGCAGCGACGCGGGCATCCGGGGCAGCGGACGGACCGCGGCGATGTCGACCACGGAGTCGGGGCCGTCTCCCAGCGCCAGGACGTCCTTGATGTGCAGATAGCCCACGTAGGCGCCCCGGTCGACGACCGGGAACCGCGAGTAACCGGTTTGCGCGAAGGCCTGTTCGACGGCGGCCACCGTCGGCCCGCGGCCTACTGCGGCCGCCGGCACCGACCGGATGTCGGCGACCGGTACCGCCACGTCGGCCACCACCCGGGTGCGGATCTGCAGGGCGCGGGTCAAGCGGGTGTATTCCTCGAGATCCAAGAGCCCCGCCGACACCGACTCGGCGATCATCTCGCTGAGCTCGACGGTGGACACGGTGATCTCCAGCTCGTCTTTGGGCTGCACCCGTACCGCGCGCAGCGTGACACCGGCACACCAGTTGTAGAAGACGATGAACGGCCGGGCAGCCGCCATGTAGACCAGGTACGGCGGAATCAGCAGCATCGCCGCGGTCTCCGGGCCCGCCAGGGCGATGTTCTTGGGCACCATCTCGCCGAACAGCACATGCAATGTCACCACGATCGTCAACGCGACGATGAACGCCACGGTGTGCAGCAGCGCGTCCGGGATGCCCACCAGCCGGAACACCGGCTCGAGCAGGTCGGCGACGGCCGGCTCACCGATGCGGCCGAGCAGAATCGAGCACACTGTGACGCCCAGTTGCGCCCCGGCCAACATTCGCGACAGCTGCTCGCCGGCCCGGATCACCGTGACCGCGCTTTGCCTGCCCTGCTCGGCCAGAATCTCCAGCCGGTCCCGTCGCGCGGAGATCAGGGCGAACTCGGCGCCGACGAAGAAGGCATTCGCCGCGATCAGCAGCAGGGTCAACGCGAGGTTGAACAGGTCAGCCATCGCCCGCACCCAGTTGGGTGAGCACCAGCATGTCGATGCGCCGGCCGTCCATCCGCACCACCCGGGCCAGCCAGCGCGGCGGGTGCGCGGAGCGCTCGTCGGGCTCGAAGGCGGTCAGTTCGACGGTTTCCCCAGCTTCCGGAATGTGGCCGAGCTCCTGGAGGAGCAGCCCGCCGATGGTCTCGTAAGAGCCTTCCGGAGCGCGGTAGCCGGTGGCCTTGGCCACCTCGTCGATGCGCAGCAGACCCGACACCTGCCAGCCGCCGCCGGCGGCGACCACGTCCGGCGCGGCGTCGTCGTGCTCGTCGCGGACGTCGCCGACGATCTCCTCGATCAGATCCTCCATCGTGACCATGCCGGCGGTGCCGCCGTACTCGTCGACGACCAGGGCCGCCTGAAGGCCATTGGTCCGAATCTCTTCCATCACCGCGTCGCCGTCCAGCGTCGACGGCACCACCGCCACCGGTTCGGCGACGGTGGTGACCGGGGTGGTCGCCCGATCCGCGACCGCCACGGTGAAAACCTGCTTGACGTGGGCGATGCCGACGGTGGCGTCGAGGTCGCCGTCGACCACCGGGAACCGGGAGAACCCGGTGTCGATGGCTGCTGCGGCCAGGTCGGCGACCGTGTCGCCGGCCTGCAGGCTGACGATCTTGGAGCGCGGCGTCATCAGCTCCTCGGCGGTCAGGGCGCCGAACCGCAGCGACCCTTCGACCACCGCGGCGGTGCTCGGATCGAGCGCGCCGCTGCGCGCCGAATTGCGTACCAGCGACGCCAGCTCCCGCGGGGAGCGAGCCGAGGCCAGCCGGTCGGCGGGCTCGATGCCCAGACGCTTCAGGATCAGGTTCGCGGTCCCGTTGGTCAGCCTGATCGCGACCGTGAACAGCCGGGAGAACATCAGCTGCGGCCCGGCCGCCGCCCGAGCGGTTGGCAGCGGGCGCGCCACGGCCAGGTTCTTAGGCACCAGCTCGCCGAAGACCATGGACAGCGAGGTGGCGATCACCAGCGCCAGCAACAACGCCACGCCGGCGGCGGTTCGCTCGCCGAGCCCGACCGCCTCCAGGGCGGGACGCAGCCACCGGGCCAGCACCGGCTCGGCCAGATAGCCCGTGGCCAGCGTGGTGATGGAGATGCCCAACTGCGCGCCGGACAACTGAAACGACAGGGTCCGGTGCGCCCGTTGGATGTAGACGTCGCGGCGCCCACCGCGGCGGGCGTTGGCCTCGACCGCGCTGCGCTCCAGGGTGGTCAGCGAGAACTCGGCGGCGACGAACACCGCGGTGCCCAGTGTGAGCACCACGAACGCCAGCAGGGTGGCGACAGTGAGGGTCAGGCTCATCGGATGCTCATAGCCGCGCGTGTCTTACCAGCCGAAAGGCAGGGGATGGCCCTCGGCGAAACCGGCCGCGGACTGGACCCCCAAAACGGCGCGCTCGTGCAGGTCGACCAGATCGGCGGCGCCGACGTATGTGCAGGTGCTGCGGATACCGGAGGTGATGTGGTCCAGCAGGTCCTCGACTCCGCCGCGGTCGGGGTCCAGCGCCATCCGTGACGTCGAGATGCCTTCCTCGAACAGTGATTTGCGGGCGCGGTCGAATGCACTGTCGGCGAAGGTCCGCGCCGCCACCGCCCTCTTGGAGGCCATGCCGAAGCTCTCCTTGTAGGGCCGTCCGTCGTGGTCGACCATCAACTCGCCCGGGGATTCGTAGGTGCCGGCGAACCAGGAGCCGACCATGACGTTCGAGGCCCCCGCAGCCAGGGCCAGCGCGACGTCGCGGGGGTGGCGTACCCCGCCGTCGGCCCACACGTGGGCACCGTTCTCACGCGCCGCCGCGGCGCATTCCAGCACAGCGGAGAACTGCGGCCGGCCTACGCCGGTCATCATCCGGGTGGTGCACATGGCACCGGGTCCCACACCGACCTTGACGATGTCGGCCCCGGCGGCGATCAGGTCCCGGGTCCCCTCGGCCGATACGACGTTGCCGGCCACCAGCGGCACGCCGGGCCGCAGGGCGGCGACCGCGCGAATGGTCTCCAGCGCCTTCTCCTGGTGGCCGTGGGCGGTGTCGATCACCAGCACGTCCACCCCGGCCTCCAGCAGCGCGACCGCCCGGGTCGTCGCCTCGCCGGTGATGCCGACCGCGGCGGCGATGCGCAACCGGCCGTCTGCATCGGTGGCCGGGGTGTAGATCCCGGTGCGGATCGCGCCTTTGCGGGTCAACACCCCGGCCAGCGTCCCGTCGGGGTTGGTCAGCACCGCCAGGTCCACCGGAGCGTGCTCGAGCAGGTCGAACACCTTGCGGGCCTCGGTGCCGATCGGGACGCTGAGCAGGTCGGCCACCGCAACGTCGCGGACCCGGGTGAATCGGTCCACACCCTCGCAGCAGGCCCTGGTGACCAGGCCGGTCGGGCGGCCGTCCACGGCGACGACGGCCGCGCCGTGCGCGCGTTTGGGGATCAGCGCCATCGCATCGGCCACCGAGTCCTCGCCGGACAGCACCACCGGGGTGTCGGCAACCAGGTCACGGCTCTTGACGAAGGCCACTGTTCGCCGGGCGACATCGAGCGGCAGGTCCTGGGGGAGCACCACGATGCCCCCGCGCCGGGCCACCGTCTCGGCCATGCGCCGGCCGGCAACGGCGGTCATGTTGGCGACCACCACCGGAATCGTGGTTCCCGAGCCGTCACGGGTCGACAGGTCGACGTCGAGCCGCGACGAGACCGCCGAACGGCCGGGAATGATGAAGACGTCGTCGTAGGTCAGATCGTAGTTCTGCTCGTAACCGCCGGAGAATCTCATCCCGCGCCACGGTACCGCCAGCGCGCCGGTGAACACCACCTGCCGCGCGGGTGGCCGCGACACGTTGAAAATTGATCTTCCTCACAGCCATATCGTCCGGTAAGCTCATACCGTCGTTCAGGGGAGCACAGATGATGGTTAGCTGCGGCCGATCGAGTGAGATCCTCCAGGCCCGCGTCACGGCTCCCGGTATCGCGCGAACCGAGCTGATCGCCGGATGGCGATGCTACGAACTCGAAGGTTATCTGCAGCGTAAGTTGCACCGACCCTGGCGTCAGCGCGGCTCGTAGTCAACCTGCATGAATTGCCTTTTCCCTTAACGGAATTCGGATGGTTATGGGACTGTCGTCCGGATTTGCGCCACCTCGGGAGTCCCGACCGGATCGTCGGCAGCGGACGGGGTCCGGCGCGTCGGCGGGTGGCGTCTCATCCCTCGCGGGATCGATGCGGCCCGCTGTTGCGTCGCAGCCAGCCGGTTAACTGACCACGCTTCGTCGGCGCAACCAAAAACTTACAGATCACTGAGTGACGAACGCTCCGCCAGAGAGGTTTGCACCATGCAGTTACGCCAGATCATGTCGGTCACCGTCGGCGCCGCGCTGGCCGGCGGTATCGCCGCCGTCCCCGTTCCGACCGCTTCGGCCACATCGGCCACCCACGTCGGCGATATCGCGCTCACGGCGCAGGACGTCGTCATCGACTTCGTCCGGCACGCAGAAATGATCTCGCCGTACGAAAACATGCTCACCCCCTCCCCGGATCATCCCGGGGCTCCGCTCAGTGACCTCGGCCAGCAACAGGCGCACACCGTCGGCAACCAACTCTTCGACGCACTCGGCCCGGTTGCCGGCCTCTTCTCCGGGGAGGGTGTGCGGGTTACCGAGACCGCCGCGCCGTTCGCCGGCCTGGAGGGCATGACGCCGCAGATATTGCCCCAGCTCAACGAGGTCGACAGTGGCATCTACGCGCTCGACCCGATCGAAAGTCTCGGCGGCCGCATGGCCTTCATGACCGTCGCCGCGTGGGCGCTGGGGGCACCACTGGGATTGGCGCTGGTGCAGGGTCCGGGCTCGCACGACATCAACGGGGTGGTTCTCGACGAACGGTTCACCGACGGTGTTCAGACGATGTACGACCACGCGCTGGACAGCGGGGTGGTCAGCGACAACGGTCAGCTCACCGATGTGGCGTTCAGCAGCACGGCGTCAATTTTCGCCTGGGTGATGCAGAACGTCAAAAACCCCGATCTGCCCTTCTTCCTGAACCTCATCACCGAAGCGCGCAGTGTCCCGAACGGGGAGACGAGCATTTTCCTGCCCAACACCGCCGTCGTCGAAGTCAAGGGCAACCCCACCGACGGGTGGACGCTGGTCAGTTGGGACGGGCACGAGATCCCCGCCGATCCGGATCTGCTGACCGCGCTGTTCGTCGACGTGCGGGACGTGATGCTGCCGGCGCAAGCGGCGCTCTGGAACACCTGGGAGGCCGTCCTCGACGGCGATCAGACGAACATCATGAACGTGATTCAGGCCGGCTTCGAACAGTTCAGCTCGTCGCTGGCCGCGTTCCCCGGCGCGGTCTTCAGTGACATCGCCGACGCCCTCGGAAATCTCGGATAGGAGCTGGTCGCCATGAAGACGAACTCGACCTGGCCGGTGGCCGCAGGCATCGTCCTCGTCGGCGCCGGTGTCATCGGCACCCCGGCGCCCGCGCACGCCGACGTGGCGGTTCGCGATGCGATCCTGACCAGCGGCGAAGCTCAAGACATCGTGATCGACATCGTGCGGCACGGCCAGCGGATGCCGCCGTTCAACGACGTGATCACCCCGTCGCCGGACCATCCGGGGCCGCCGCTGAGTGACCTGGGCGTGCAACAGGCGCACGACATCGGGCAGAAGCTGTTCGACGAGCTCGGTCCGGTCTCGGGGATCTTCTCCGGCGAGGCGATCCGTGACATCGACACCGCCACGCCGTTCGCCGAGCTGGAGAACATGACGCCGCAGATCCTGTCCGGCCTCAACGAGATCGACAGCGGCATCTACGCCGGGCAGCCGATCGCCAGTCTGTCGGGCTTTCTCTACCAGTTCACGCCGATGCTGTGGACCCTGTTCGGATTGGTGCTGGTGCCGATCCCGGGCTCGGTCGAGGATCCCAACGGCGTGGTGATGAACCAGAACTTCACCGAAGCGGTCAACACGATGTACACCGCCGCGATGGCCAACCCGGTCGTCAGCGACAACGGCGACATCACCGCCGTGGCGTTCAACAACGAAGCCGACATCGCGGCCTGGGTGGCGCTGAACGTCAAGAATCCCGACATCTCACTGCTGCTGCCGCTGACGCTGCAGACGATGTTCGCCAACGACGACGGATCTCCGCTGTTGCCCAACACCGGCGTCGTGCAGATCGAGGGCAACCCCACCGACGGCTGGACCCTGGTCAGTTGGAACGGCGTCGCCGTCCCGGAAGATCCCGGACTGCTGACGAAGCTGATCATGGACGTGCGTGACCTGATCACCACGCCGCAGGTCGCCGGCTGGAACCTCTACCAGGCGCTGCTCGGCGGCGATCCGACCGCGATCGACGATGCGCTGCAGACCGGCCTGCAAGACATCGCCTCGACGTTCCTGGGCTTCCCGCAGGCGGTGTTCACCGACATCACCGACGCATTGTCCAACCTCGGTGCCGGCGACGAGACCGGCTCGGCCCTGGGTGATCTGCTGGCCTGGATATGACGGTAGACCTGCCGCCCAGTGTGCGTGACTGGCGCGACCGTGGCCGGTGGATTTCAACCACCGCGGGCCGGGTGTTCGTTCGGTCGAGTGCCGGCGACGGGCCGAGGATCGTTCTACTGCACGGGTTTCCGTCGTGTTCCTACGACTTCCGGTCGGTGGTGTCGCGGCTGGCCGGTCGGTCCTGGCTGACGATGGACTTTCTCGGCTTCGGCCTGTCCGACAAGCCGCGGCCGCATCGCTACAGCCTGTTGGAGCAGGCGGATCTGGTGCAGGAAGTGGTGGCCTCGACAGGCGCGGGCCCGGTGGTGCTGGCCGCCCACGACATGGGCACCTCGGTGACCACCGAGCTGCTGGCCCGCGACATCGACGGCACGCTGCCGTTCGATCTGCGCAGCGCCGTGCTGTCCAACGGCAGTGTGATCCTGGAGCGGGCCAGCCTGCGGCCCATTCAGAAGGTGCTGCGCAGTCCGCTCGGCCCGGTGGCGGCCCGGTTGACGAACCGGAGCAGTTTCGAGCGCAGCTTCGGCCGGTTGTTCAGTCCGCAGCATCCGCTGTCGCGGGAGGAGGCGGCCGCCCAATGGGCGTTGCTGACCAACAACGGCGGCCATCGGATCGCGCATCTGCTCTCGGCCTACCTCGACGAGCGGGTGCGCTACGCCGGCCGCTGGCATGGCGCGGTGCGCGACTGGCCCAAACCGCTGGGCTTCGTATGGGGCCTGGGCGATCCGGTGGCCACCACCAACGTGCTCGACGGTCTGCGGGAGCTGCGCCCGGCCGCCGACGTCGTCGAACTGCCCGGGCTAGGGCACTATCCGCAGGTGGAGGATCCACAGGCCTTCACCGAGGCGGTGCGCAGCCTGTTGGTCTAGACGGGGACTTCGCTGCGGTCCGCGCTCCACAGCGTGTGGAACTTGCCGGGTGTGTCCACCCGCCCGTAGCTGTGGGCGCCGAAGAAGTCGCGCTGGGCCTGGGTCAGGGCCGCCGGGAGTCGTTCGGTGCGCAGACCGTCGTAGTAGGCCAGCGCCGAGGAGAAGCCAGGAGCGGGGATGCCCAGGCCGACCGCGGTCATCACCACTCGCCGCCAGGAGTCGATGGCCGCCTCCACCGCGCTGCGGAAATACGGCGCGGCCAGCAGACTGACCAGATCGGGGGAGGTGTCGAAGGCCTCTTTGATGCGGTTGAGGAACTTCGCACGGATGATGCAGCCACCACGCCAGATGGTCGCCAGGTCACCGGGGGTGACGTTCCAGCCGTATTCGGCACTGCCGGCCTGGATCTGGTTGAAACCCTGTGCGTAGGCGACGATCTTGGAGGCATACAGCGCCTGACGGACATCCTCGGTGAACCGGGCCGCGTCGTCGGGCCGCGCGCCCAGAACTCCGGCGGCCAGACCGGCCGCGGCGCGGCGCTGGGGCACCGAGCCCGACAGTGCGCGGGCGAACACCGCCTCGGCGATGCCGGTGACCGGAACACCAAGGTCCAGTGCGGATTTGACCGTCCAGCGTCCCGTGCCCTTCTGTTCCGCCTCGTCGACGATCACATCCACCAGCGGCTTGCCGGTCTTGGCGTCGACCTGGCGCAGCACCTCGGCGGTGATCTCGACCAGGTAGGAGTCCAGCTCACCGGTGTTCCACTGGGTGAACACCTCGGCGATCTGCGGGGCGGCGAGCCCGACCGCGTCGCGCAGCAGCTGGTAGGCCTCGCCGATCAGCTGCATGTCGGAGTATTCGATGCCGTTGTGCACCATCTTCACGAAGTGCCCGGCGCCGTCTGGGCCGATGTGGGTGCAGCACGGCACCCCGTCGACGTGGGCGGAGATCTCTTCGAGCAGCGGGCCCAGCGACTCGTAGGACTTCTTCGGGCCACCCGGCATGATCGACGGCCCGTTGAGCGCGCCCTCCTCGCCACCGGAGATGCCGGCGCCTACGAAATGCAGCCCGCGGGCGGCCATCGCCTTCTCTCGACGGATGGTATCGGTGTAGAGCGCGTTGCCGCCGTCGATGATGATGTCGCCGGGCTCCATCGCGTCGGCCAGGTCGTTGATGACGGCGTCGGTGGCCGCGCCGGCCTGCACCATGATCAGCACTCGGCGTGGCTTCTCAAGTGCGGCAAGGAATTCCGGGATCGACTCGGTGCGTACGAACGACCCTTCGGAGCCGTACGCGCTCAGCAGTGCGTCGGTTTTGGCGATCGAGCGGTTGTGCAGTGCCACGGTGTAGCCGTGCCGGGCGAAGTTGCGCGCGATGTTGGACCCCATCACGGCCAGACCGGTCACGCCGATCTGGGCGGTGCCGACAACTTCCGACGCGCTCATACATTCGCCTTTCAGTAGGTAGATCGGTTGCGCGGCACGCCGGGCGGCGTGGGTTACCCCGCGAAAAGTCGATGTAGTTCGGTCAGCCACGGTACCGCCAGCGCGATAGTGGGGACCGTGAGCACCCCGGCGGCGGCGGCGTAGGCGGCGGCGGCCACCGCGCGACTGTTGCCCCCGCCGGACAGACGCTGCACCCGCAGCACCGTGTTGGGGCCGCCGGCGGCCAACGCACCGACGGGGGTGGTGGCCGATGCGCACGTCACCAGGGCACGGGCCAGGGGAGGAGCGCCAGCGATCCGCACGGCGGCGTCATCGGCCAGCAGCTCGACCAGCAGCCGAACCGCATCCAGGGCGTTGCGGCTGCGCACGAACCGCGGAAACGCGGTGTGCACCGCGGTGAACGCCTCGAGCACCAGATCGTGGCGGGCACGCAGGTGGGCCCGCTCATGGCCGAGCAGCGCCGCCAGCTCGGCGTCGCCCAGTGCCTGCAGAGCCCCCGAACTCAACACCACCCGGCTGCGCACGCCGGGCAGGCAGTAGGCCAGCGGCTCCATCACCTGCAGAACCCGTAGGCCGCCGGTCCGCACCGTCGAGACCGCGTCGGCGATGCTGACCAGGTCGACGAGCATCCGGTGGCGGGCCCTCCGCTGTCGGGTGCCCACGGCGACCTGCAGCACCGCCACCGTGAGACGCAGACCGAGCAGCAGGGTCAGCGCCGAGACCGCGGTGTAGAAGCTCCACAGCGGCCAGCCCAGGCGGTCGATGGAGCCGAGGATGGTGGTGGTGGGCCGCCCGTCCGGGCCCGGCACCAGCAGGCGGCTGGCGGTCGCGACTCCGGCGCTGAATGCCGACAGCACGGCGGCTATCGCAATGGCCTGCCAGAGCACCACCGCGGCCCGCGGAGCACGCAACGGCCAGTCTGCGCGCGCCAGCAGGGCCGGCACCGGCCCTACGAGCAGCAGAGCGAGGATGGTGAAGGCCAGCGCGGACACGCGGCAAGTCTCCCTCAGGACGTGCGTCGACTGCCAATCGAGACATCGACGCGGTGTTTGGCTTCCAGTTCGTCGAGCGCGCGGCGCAGTGCCTCGGCCTCATCCAGGCCGACACGTTCGACGAAGTGCACCAGAGCGGCCCTGCGGTCACCGGAGTCGGCGGCCTGATCCAAGGCCTCGACCATCAGCCCGGCGACCAGCTCGTCGCGGCCGCGGACCGGTGCGTAGCGGTGCGCACGGTCATCCCGGATCTGCGATACCAGGTTCTTCTTGGCCAGCCGCTGCAGGACAGTCATCACCGTGGTGTAGGCCAGGTCGCGCCGCGCCGACAGCGCTTCGTGGACCTGACGCACGGTCTGGGATTCCGGGGCGGACCACAGATGGTCCATCACCGCCCGCTCCAAATCCCCTAGGTGGGTCTGCTTGGACATGTCCTGATCAACTCCCCTGGGCAATGCCGCAAGCCTACTCCCAATTACTACGGACTGTCGTATCGCCGGCTGTGGGTCTGCTGCGGCGCCGGTGAGCCGTCGTGTAGAACCATGAGATGCCCGCCTCCGACTCGACACCGATACCCATCGCACCGTTCGACCACGGCATTGGCCTGGCCTTCACCGAGATCAGCCCGGACGGTGCGCGCGCAAGCCTGGAGCTGACACCCAAGCTGCACCAGCCCGCGGGCATCGTGCACGGCGGTGTGTACTGCACCATCGTCGAGAGCGTGGCGAGCGTCTCCGCGCACACCTGGCTTACCCAGAACGGCGACCCGGGCGCCACGGTGGTGGGGGTCAACAACAACACCGATTTCCTGCGGGCGGTCTCATCGGGAACGGTGTTCGCCGCGGCCACCCCGATTCACCGAGGCCGCCGTCAGCAGCTGTGGCTGGTGACCATCACCGACGCCGACCAGCGGATGATCGCCCGCGGCCAGGTCCGGTTGCAGAACCTGTCGGGCTGAGCGGCTCCGCCGCGCTTGCGACCGCCGCTAGCTGATCGCGCGTTCGACGCCGCGCTGGGCCTCGGCGGCCAGCACCTCGAGCTGTTCGAGGCGGGTCCGGGCGAAGGCCTGCTGCTCGGTGATCGTGAGCTGCCCGCGCCGGGTGCTCAGGAACGTCACGTTCCAGGACAGCAGGGTGCTGATCTTGTTCTTGAATCCGACCAGGTACACCAAGTGCAGCACCAGCCATGCCAGCCAGGCCAGGAAGCCGCTGAACTCCAGCGGGCCGATCTTGGTGACCGCGGAGAATCGCGACACCGTGGCCATCGAGCCCTTGTCCAGGTACTGGAACGGTTCGCGGTCGACCGGGTCGGCGCCGCCGAGTTCGGCCTTGATAGTGCTGGCCGCGTGCTTGGCGCCCTGGATGGCGCCCTGGGCCATACCCGGGACTCCGTCAACGGCCGCCATGTCGCCCACTACGAAGACGTTCGGGTGGCCCGGGACGGACAGGTCGGGCAGAACCTTGACCCGCCCGGCCCGGTCGAGTTCGACGGCGGACTGCTCGGCGAGGTCGCGGCCCAGCGGGCTGGCCGAGACGCCTGCGGACCACACCTTGCACTGGGATTCGATGCGCCGGGTGGTGCCGTCGGCGTCCTTGACAGTCAGGCCGTTGCGGTCGACATCGGTGACCATGGCGCCCAGCTGGATCTCCACGCCCATCTTCTGCAGCCGCTCGGAAGCTTTGATGCCCAGTTTCTCGCCCATCGGCGGCAGGACGGCCGGGGCGGCGTCGAGCAGGATGACCCGCGCCTTGGTCGAATCGATGTTGCGGAACGCGCCCTTGAGCGTGTAGTTGGCCAACTCGGCGATCTGCCCGGCCATCTCGACGCCGGTGGGGCCCGCGCCGACCACCGTGAACGTCAGCAGCTTCTCGCGGCGCGCGGCGTCGCTGGAACGTTCGGCCTGCTCGAACGCGCTCAGAATGCGGCCGCGCAGTTCGAGGGCGTCGTCGATGGTCTTCATGCCGGGCGCGAACTCGGCGAACTGGTCGTTGCCGAAGTAGGACTGGCCCGCGCCGGCGGCGATGATCAGGCTGTCGTACGGGGTGTTGTAGGTGTGGCCGAGCACCTCGGAGGTGACGAATTGTCCGGCCAGGTCGATGCCGGTGACGTCGCCCAGGAGGACCTGCGCGTTGCGCTGATTGCGCAGCACCACGCGGGTGGACGGTGCGATCTCGCCTTCGGAGAGAATCCCGGTCGCCACCTGATAAAGCAGGGGCTGGAACAGGTGGTGGGTGGTGCGGGCGATCAGCTTGACATCCACATCAGCCCGCTTGAGCTTTTTGGCCGCGGTCAGACCACCGAATCCAGAGCCGATAATGACGACCTGGTGGCGTCGGTTCGGTTGCGCAGTGATTTCAGGCTGGGCACTCATGGGAATCGGGTTGCTCCTCAACGGCGACTGCGTTCACAGATACGCTAGTCGACCCGCTCGGCGGTCACCGCATTCGTTGGTTGTGGGATTAACCACTCCCTGCCTGTTGAGGTGGCGGTCAGGCGAATTGAGCCAGTGCGCCGTGGCTGACATGCAGGGTCTGGCCGGTGATGTGCCGGGCCGACGGTGTGGTCAAAAACACTGCCAGGCGCGCGATCTCGGCGGCAACCGTCGGCCGGGTGCTGACAAGACCGTCGTAACCCGGGCGGATGCCGGCGCCGGCCGCGACCACGTTGACGGTGATCCCGCGGGTCCCGAACGCGGTTGCCTGCCCGGCGGTCCAGTTCGACAGGGCGGCCTTGATGGCCGCGTCGGGTCCGCCCTCGTCCGGGCACTCCGGCATCACCGAGATGACCGAGCCACCGGACCGCAGGTGGTCGCCGACGGTCGCGAGCGTGAGCACCGCCGAGAGCACCGTGGAGTCCAGTGCACTGCGCCACGCGGAGGCCTGGTCGGCCAGCGTGTAGGCGCGCGGGTCTCCGCCGTGCCAGCGCGGCGCCGGGACGTTGACGATGGTGTCCAGGTGCTGTGGGAAGAGGCTGCGGGCCTGTTGCAGGCTCGCCGGGTCGGAGTTGTCGCACACGACTGCGTTAGCGTCGAGTTCCTTGGCGGCGATCTCGAGTTCCGGGCCGCGCATACCCGCCAGGGTCACGGTATGTCCGGCCTCGGTGAAGCCTTCTGCGACCGCACGACCCAGTTCGGTGTCACCACCTGTGACCAGCACATCCATCGGTCGAACCTCCTCGTGTTCGCAGCTATGTTACTGGACAGTAGCCGATTTGTGGGCACCGGGCGCGCCGGACAGCGCAGCTCACTTCGATAGTGTGCGACCCATGTGGCGGACCCGGGCGGTAATCGGTGCGGTGGTGGGCGTTCTGGCGGCCGGCCTGGTGGGCTGTAGTTCGGCACCCCAAACGCCGACCATCACGGTGTTCGCGGCCGCGTCGTTGAAACCGGCGTTCACCGAGATCGCCCAGCGATTCAGCACCGACCACCCGGGCATGTCCGTGGATTTCAATTTCGCCGGTTCCTCGGATCTGGCCACCCAGCTGACCCAGGGCGCGGGTGCGGACGTGTTCGCCTCGGCCAACACCACGCAGATGGACAAGGTCGCCCAGGCCGGCCTGCTCGACGGTCCCGCGGTGCCGTTCGCCACCAACACGCTGGTGATCGTCACCCGGCCCGGAAACCCGGACGCGGTGCACTCTTTCGCCGATCTGACCCGGCCCGGACTCGTCGTGGTGGTCTGCCAACCGCCGGTGCCGTGCGGAGCCGCCACCCGCAAGGTGGCGGACAGTCTCGGAGTCACGCTGGAGCCGCTCAGTGAGGAATCCGACGTCACCGACGTGCTCAACAAGGTCATCACCGGCCAGGCCGATGCCGGTGTGGTCTATCGCACCGACGCGATCAACGCCGGCGACAAGGTCACCACCGTCGAGTTCCCCCAATCCGCCGAGGCCGTCAACACCTACCCGATAGCGCTGATCAAGGACGCACCGCAGGCCGGACCGGCCCGCGACTTCGTCGACCTGGTCACCGGCGAAGCGGGCCAGAAGGTGTTGGACGCGGCCGGCTTCGGTAAGCCCTGATCGCCAGTGGCGAACCGGCCCACCGACTTGCCGGGCTGGGTGTATGTGCCCGCCTCGATCGGCGCCGCTTTCGTGGTCCTGCCGCTGGTGGGCATCGCGGTCAAGGTTGACTGGCCGCATTTCTGGTCGCTGATCAGCAGTCCGTCGGCGACGACCGCTCTGGGGTTGAGTCTGCGGACCGCCGCGGCCAGCACCGCGCTGTGTGTGCTGCTCGGGGTACCGATGGCGATGGTGCTGGCGCGAAGTCACGCGAAGGTGGTGCAGGTGCTGCGTCCCCTGGTGCTGCTGCCGCTGGTACTGCCGCCGGTGGTGGGCGGCATCGCGCTGCTGTACGCCTTCGGCAGGATGGGCCTGCTGGGTCGTTACCTGGATGCGGCCGGGGTCCACATCGCCTTCACCACCACCGCGGTGGTGCTGGCTCAGACATTCGTGTCGTTGCCGTTTCTGGTGATCGCGCTGGAAGGTGCGGCCCGTACCGTCGGCGCCGACTACGAGGTGGTGGCCGCAACCCTGGGCGCGCGGCCGAGCACGGTGTGGTGGCGGGTCAGCCTGCCGCTGCTGTGGCCCGGGCTGATCTCGGGTGCGGTCCTGGCGTTCGCGCGGTCGTTGGGGGAGTTCGGGGCGACGCTCACCTTCGCCGGCTCCCGGGAGGGAGTTACCCGGACGTTGCCGCTGGCCATCTACCTGCAGCGGGTGACCGATGCCGACGCCGCGGCCGCGATGTCCCTGCTGCTGGTGGCCGTGGCCGCGATCGTGGTGTTGGGTCTGGGTGCCCGACGGCTGGCCGGCGTGCGGTGAACACCATGGCGCAGCGGCTGACATTGCACGCCGTGGTGGCTGAGCGCGGCCTGGACATCCGGCTTACCGTCGAACCGGGAGAAGTGCTGGCCGTGCTGGGCCCCAACGGCGCCGGTAAATCCACCCTGCTGCACGTGATCGCCGGTCTGCTGCTGCCCGACGAGGGCAGCGTGCGGGTCGGTGACCGGGTGCTGACCGACACCGGTGCCGGCGTGCAGGTGGCCACCCGGGATCGTCGGGTGGGGCTGCTGTTGCAGGAGCCCCTGCTGTTCCCGCACCTGAGCGTGGCGGCCAACGTGGCGTTCGGGCCGCACAGCCGGCGGCGCCGTCGTCTCGGCGAGCTGCGGCGGCCGCCGGCCCGTGCGATCGCGCAGCCCTGGTTGCGTGCGGTGGCCGCCGAGGAACTGGCCGACCGCAAGCCGCGCCGGCTCTCCGGCGGCCAAGCGCAGCGGGTCGCCATAGCCCGGGCATTGGCCGCCGAGCCGGACGTGTTGCTGCTCGACGAACCGCTGGCCGGGCTCGACGTCGGATCGGCGGCCACGGTACGCACGGTGCTGCGCGACGTCGTCGCCACCACGCGCCGCACGACGGTGCTGGTCACCCACGACCTGCTGGATGTGTTTGCGCTGGCCGACCAGGTCGTGGTGATCGAGGCCGGCCGGGTCGCCGAGATCGGCAGCACCGCCGAGGTTTTGGCCGCACCGCGCAGCGGGTTCGGGGCGTTGCTGGCCGGCCTCAATCTGGTGTCCGGGGTGCTTGATGACGCCGGCGTTCTGCGCACCGACTGGGGGGACAGTTGGCAGGGCAGCGCCGATGCCGAGCTGGCCGCAGGTTGTCGCGCGGTCGCGATCTTCCTGCCCAAAGCGGTGGCGGTGTACCCGGAACCGCCGTCGTCGGGCAGTCCGCGCAACCTGGTCCGGGTCACGGTGGCCGAAGTGGACGCCCGCGGCCGGGTGATTCAGATACGCGGGACCGAACAGCCGGACGGGTCACCGGGCCTGCTCGCCGACATCACTGCGGACGCCGCGGCTGAGCTGCGGCTGACACCCGGGCAGACAGTCTGGTTCGGGGTCAAAGCGCAGGAAGTGACCCTGCGCGCGACACACCCCGAGGCGCGGTAGCTTGCGCCTTGCGGGCCAGACGGTAGATTTTTCTGCCATGACACAGGTGGACCTGACCTCAGCGGCCCACAGGGGCTTTCGGGCGGCGGCGTCAGCCGCCGCGATCGCCGGCGTTCTGGCGCTGGTCGGAGCGGCCCCGGTGTATGCCGACCCGGCCCCGCCGACCCAGCCGTCGCCGGCTGGTGAGGCTCCGGCGGAAGAGCCGATCACCCCACCGGCGGGCCTGATCCCGCTGCCGCCCGAGGCGGTCGCGCCCGAGGTGGGCCGGGTTGACGACACCGCCGGGGGATTCAGCTACGTCCTGCCCGCTGGCTGGGTGCAGTCCGACACCAGCCACCTCGAGTACGGCTCGTCGCTGCTGAGCAAGAAGACCGGTGAGTCGATGCTGCCCGGCCAGCCCGCGCCGGTGGCCAACGACACCAGGATCGTGCTCGGCAAGCTGGACCAGCGGCTCTACGCCAGCGCTGAAACCGACAACGCCAAGGCCGCCACCCGGCTCGGTTCGGACATGGGCGAATTCTTCATGCCATTCCCGGGCACCCGTGCCAACCAGGCCAGCGCGCCGCTCACCGGCGGCGGGTTGACCGGGAGCGCCACCTACTACGAGGTCAAGTTCACCGACCCGGCCAAGCCGGTCGGCCAGATCTGGAGTGGCGTGATCGGCGTGCCGCCGGCCAGCGGCACCGGCCCGCAGAGCGAGCGGTGGTTCGTGGTGTGGCTGGGAACCGCCAACAACCCGGTGGACGCCGGTGCTGCAATCGCGCTGGCCGAGTCCATCCGCCCGCTCGCCGCCCCCGCGGCAGAGCCTGCCCCGGGTACGGGCCCGGCTCCCGGCGGTCCGGCACCGGCCGCCCCAGCGCCCGGTGATGTGGCACCGGCCGCCCCGGCACCCGGCGGTCCGGTACCGGACGCCGGTGCTGCACCCGCGGCGGCCGGTGCTGCACCCGCGGCGGCCCCGGCGGCCTGATCGCGGATTGAGGGCGGATATGGCCCTAAGCCATCTCGCTGTCGTGCTGTCCACTCCCACGTCGGTCAGCTGGCTGGGCTACATCCTGATCGGCGGTATCGCCGGCTGGTTCGCAAACCGCATCATCAGCGGTGGGCCGTCGGGCATCCTGCTCAACATCGCCATCGGTGTGATCGGCGGCTATCTCGGCGGGATGCTGCTTGAGTGGTTCGGCGTCGATGTCGACGCCGGCCGCAGGTGGTTCACCTTCTTCGTGGCACTGGGCGGGGCCATCGTTCTGCTGTGGATCGTCGGCCTGGTGCGCCGCAGGTAAAGGCGGCTCAGGCCGACAGCTGCCACACCAGGGCGGCCGCCAGGGCGCCGACCCCGTTGAGCGACCAGTGCAGGGCGATCGGCGCGATGATGCTGCCGCTGCGCCGGCGCAGCCAGCTGAACACGAAACCGGCGGCGCCGGTGGCCAGCACCGCCAGCGTCACGCCTGCCACCATGCCGAAGAACCCGCCGCCCAACAAGCGGGTGAAGCCGACGTTGCTGCTGGTCAGTCCCAGTGAGGTGGCGACATGCCACAGCCCGAACAACAGCGAGCCGGCGGCGGCCACTCCGCGGAATCCCCACGCCCGGTGCAGTGCGCCGTGGAGTGCTCCGCGGAAGGCCAGCTCCTCGGGGATCACGGTCTGCAACGGGATGATCAGCAGCGACGCGACCAGTGCGCCGGACAGCGTGGCGTAGTGGTTGTTCAGAAACATCGGCCGGGTCCAGGGCAACAGCGCGCCGAGCGCGATGGCGCAGACCACGATCAGCACCGCGGCGGCGGCATAACCGACCCCGCTCTTCCAGTGCGCGCGGCCCAGGCCCAGCTCAGCCCAGCTCAGGCCGTTGTAGCGGACCAGGAACACTAGGCCGACCGCGGTGGCCGGCACAGTGGCAACCGCAGCCCAGGGGGTGGTGAAGTGGGCGATCAGGTTGGCCAGCGCAAGCACCACCACCACGACGGCGACGTCGACGTGGGCGCGGAACTGATGCAGCGCCGACAGCTGGGGCACCAATGGGTGATGAACTGCGGGCACTGCGAGGTCGGGGCCAGGCATTGGCCGCGAGTCTACTCGCGATCTTTACTTGGGCCGTGCGTCTCACAGAGCACCCGGGCCGGGTCACCGGTGGAGGTGTTCTGGCTTATGACCTTCCCGTTCACGGTGACGGTGCAGGTCAGGGCACCGGGTCCGGCTGTTTGCGCGCTCAGCGAATAGGACGCCGGGCTGACGGCATTCGTCATCGAGCCGGTCAGCTGGATCGACCACGGCAGCGCGACATCGGTGGCGTGCGCCTGACCGTTCTGCACCTGGTAGGTGACGTAGCTGGCGACGCCCGTGCCGGTCAGGTCGTAGCGGACCGGCACCTTGGTGTGGTCCGGGGTCGCGCCGGCCGTCGGGATACTGGCGATGGTGGCCGAGGCCATGAGGACGCCGGCCAGCAGCGACATTGCCCTGCGGGACATCCGGCCCGGTGACAGGTGAACAGTCATGGCGGTCACCCTATCCCGCCGTGGTCCCTGGCAACGGTGTCTTCGGATCGGCCAGTCGATCGGGGTCGACTAGTGCCTGTGACCGGATCAGGCCCTTGATGTCGTCGAGGCCCTCCCAGATGTTGACGTTCATCCCGGCCAGGACACGGTTGTCGTCGGCCAGCCAGAAACTGGTGTATTCGCGCCCGCTCACATTGCCGCGGAACACCACCCGGGAGGTTCCGGACGCGTGGCCGACGTATTCCATCCCAAGGTCGTACTGGTCGGTGAAGAAATATGGCAGCGCATCGTATTCGGCGGATTCGCCGAGCATTCCCGCCACCGCGACCTCTGGCTGGTTGAGCGCGTTCGCCCAGTGTTCGATGCGGATTCGGGCGCCCAGCACCGGATGCTGTGCGGCGGCGATATCACCGACCGCATAGACGTCGGGGTCGCTGCTGCGCAGCCCGGCATCGACCGACACACCTCTGTCAGCAATGGCAAGACCGGCCTGCTCCGCCAGTTCGATGTTGGCCTGGGCGCCGACGGCGACCAGCACCGCGCCGGCATTGACCTGGGTACCGTCACCCAGTCGCAGACCACTGGCCGTACCGCCGGCCGAGGTGATCTCCGCGACCGCCGACCCCAAGCGCAGGTCGACGCCGTGTTGACGATGCAGGTCGGCGAAGACCTCACCGTTCTCTGCGCCGAGGCTGGACAGTAGCGGTAGCGCAGCCGATTCCACCACCGTGACGTCAATGCCGCGTTGGCGGGCACTGGCCGCCACCTCCATCCCGATCCAGCCGGCACCTATCACTGCCAACGGGCTGCCTGCGCTGAACGCGGAATCCAATGCCTCCGCGTCGTCAACCGTACGCAGGTAATGCACGCCCTTGGCATCGGCGCCCGGGATCGGCACCCGTCGCGACCGTGACCCCGTGGCCAGCAGCAGCTTGTCGTAGCCGACACCGGTGCCGTCGGACAGGCTGACGGTGTGTGCGGCCAAATCCAGCCCCACCGCGGCAGTGCCGACCCGCAGGTCGACATCGTGCTCGCGGTACCACTCCTGGTCGTGCACCGTGAAGTCGGGGAGTTTCTTCTTGCCCGCCAAGAACTCCTTGGACAGCGGCGGGCGTTCGTAGGGGAGATGTTGCTCTTCACCGACTAATACGATTTTCCCGTCGAAACCCTTGGCGCGCATCGCTTCTGCTGCCTTGGCTCCGGCCAGGCCGCCTCCGACGATCACGAATGTAGTGGATGCTGACATGAGGTTCTCCGCTCTACGCCGACGTCACCGGCCAGCCTAGCGGGGATCGGTTTGGTGCGTCCGGTCAGTCGGCCAGTCGGGCGCGGACGTCGGCGTCGGCGGAGTAACGCACCAGGGCTGCGGCCAGCTCGGCATTGCGTCCCAGCGACAGGGCTCCGAGTTCGGTTGCGTCACCGGGTAACCCGAGATCGCGGGCGGCCTCCAGCGCACGGTCGTCGAAGGTGGAGCGGGCCCACGGCCAGACGTCTTGGACTTCGCGGAGAAATATCTCCGCACCGGCGTCGCCGATTCCGCTGAATCCCTTGAGCAACGCGGTGGCCGATCGGGTGTCGCGCCCGCTGCGTTCGGCCAGCAGGCGCAGGTCCCCGCGGTAATCCTCCTGAACGGTCGCGGCGATCTCGACCAGAGCGGTCGCCGAACTCTCGTCGTATCGGCGGTACTGGGCTCGCGTCAGCGCCCGAAGCACGGCACTGCGATCAGCCGCGAGAATCTTGTGCGGGGTGCGCAATCCGCTGCGGAACAACTCTCGGGCGGCGCGGGCCGCTACGGCCGCGTCGGTGGGCTGGCCGGCCAGCAGGCACAGCACCAGCAGCTGGAACAGGGGCATCGGCTGGTTGCGCAACCGGATCCCGGCCTCTTGCGCGTAGGTGCTGCCGGCGCGTCGAAGCAGTCGCCGCACCAGGTCTTTGTGGTTGTGCACTGCCCCGGTGTACCCGCATCGCCGACGGCTCAAACAGCGTGTGGTCCGTCAGTGCGACAGCGCGCAGCCCGGATACCGCGGCGCGGTCCGGCCGACATCGATGATCTCCAGGCCGACGGCGGCCAGCATCGCCGGGATCGCTCGCACGAAGATTCGGTCCACCTCGGCTACTTCGGGTTCCAACTGGTCCATCGGCACCAGGTGCGGATCCTTCTTCAGCGCCCGGTCCTCGGTCTCGCCGTAGGTCCAGCCGGCCGCGAGCTTCTCCTGCATCCACCGGTCGTGCTCCATGGTGCCGAGCTTGTCCATCTCGGCGTCGGTGAACTGAAAGTCCTTGGCCTGCCAGTTGCGCAGCGGCGCGATCACACACCCGATGCTGCGCAGCTTCACCCCGATGTGACGGGCCTGGGCCCGGCTGGAACGCTTCAGCGCGTCCTCCAGATCCGGCCACGCCGGTGGAGCGGGCGCCCCCTCGGGCTGCATCAGGCAGTACCGCCGGTGGATTTCGTGGGCGACGGCCTCCAGCGACCCACCCTCGATGAGCTCCACGCTGCAGGTCTCCTGAAAGGTCCGGAACACCGCGACACCGGTCCCACCCAGCGCGGCCTTCTCCTCGAGCAGTTCGGCCACACCGTAGGCCCGGGAGATCGTCGTGACCACCGGCACCGAGTCGGCCAGGGACCGCTGCAGGTTCAATGCGGTCTCGACGTTGCGGGTATCGCTGTAGCCGGTCACGTAGGCCTGGGTGACCGGCGCGTCGGTGCGCTGCGCCAGCAGATCGATATCCCGGATCGAAGCCGACGAGCAGGCGAACCGGCAGATCTCGTCAAGTGCCGGGTGCCGGGCTACCAGCGCGGCCACCTTGTCGGCGGCGTGGTCGTCGATCACCGTGATCAGCAGCGGCTGGTCGTCCTGACGAGCGTCGTGCCACTGCCGGGCGGCCTGGAAGACGACGCCTGCGCCGACCCCGTCGAGGTGGGCCACCGCGAGGTGGGGTCGCTGCTGGGTCCGCACGGGATGCTTGGTCAGCAGCAGGCGGGCCCCGATGGAGTCGATGTTGAAGAAGTCGACGACGGATTGGTCGTCACCGCGGTTGAACTCCCCGATGCGCAGCGCCACGCACAGTCCGGGATCGTCGATACGGGCCAGGCAGCGCAGGACGCGCTGGCCGGCGCGGCCGCGGGCCCACCTCGACCTTCCGGCGGAACGATCGGTCAATCTCCGCGCCAGCGTGACGATCTCGGTGTTGGCCACACTGTCCGAGGTCACCGCGAGCAGCCGGGCGGCCCGGCGGATACCGGCGGACTCCAGCGTGGCGGCCAGTTGCGCATCCCCGATGACGACGGGGTAGCCCCAGTTGCGGCAGGTCCTGATTCGCGGGTTGCCCTCATCGGACTCGATCACCACCGCCTGGTAGCCCGCGGCGCGCAGCTTGCGGACGAACTCGAACCCGGCGTAGCCCAGTCCGCACACCACCACGTGCTCGTGCTTGAAGGGGATCAGCAGTTGCTGCACCCGATCGCGGAACACCGAGACCAACGCGATCAGCGCCGCCCACCCCGCGACGACGGGCGCGAGGAATCGGGCGATGTCGAGCGCAAGGCCGACGTGGTTCTCCGGTTGCGGAGCGGCGTGCAGGAAGAACAGTTTCGACGCGCCATAGACGGCGTCGGAGAGGGAGTGGTCGCCGCCCTCGTAGGTCCCGTAGCCCCACAGTCCCAGCAGGAAGGCCGTGATCCCGGCCGGAATGAGCAACCAATACCAGTGCGGATCGGTCAGCCCGGTCAGCAACCTGTGCTGAAAGGTCTCCGATGGCGGTGCGTCACGCCCCACCTCACCCGGGGCGCTGGGCTCGGCCGAAGGACCGGTCATCGATGTTTCTCCTTCGCAGTAGGGCACGCTTCGCCGCAGCGCGGACTGCGCCGTTCGGCGCAGCGGGGCAGATATGCCCTCGTACACTAACCCGGAATCAGGACGACTGTTATCAACCAGCAGTCTGGTATTCCGGAGGGTACTCGGTACGCTACGGCGGACACATGCGCGCGCGGAGGAAACCATGTTGTTTGTCAGTTACGCCAGCCACGATCGGGCGTTGGTTGACCCCTTGGTTGCCTTTCTGCGCACGGTCGACCGGCAGGTGTGGTTCGACCGGGAACTCGACGGCGGCGACGTGTGGTGGCAGACCATCCTGGACCGCATCCGCAACTGCTCGGTGTTCGTCGTCGCGCTGTCGAACAACTCGGTGCAATCCAAGCCGTGCCAAATCGAATTGGAATACGCCCAAGCGCTGCAGCGGCCCGTGCTTCCCGTTCAGATCGGCCCGTTGGACCACGTGCGGGTCACGCGTTTTGCTGCGACGCAACACATTCCGTTTCCGGACCGTGAGAGTGGCGACCGCAGGCTGGCCGATGCCCTGCACGCGCTCTCGCGCCGTCATGTACCGCTGCCGGTGCCGCTGCCGCCGGAACCGGCGGTGCCGTTCGAATATCTGACCCGGCTCGCCGTGGACATCTCCCGGCCGGAATTGGGGTATCAGAAGCAACTGGAGATCGTCCGCGAATTGCGGTACCGGTTCGATCAGGACCGCCGCGACCCGACCGTCTGCGCCGACATCGTCCAACTGCTGAATCGGCTGCGCGATCGGTCCGAAGTCGCGGCGGTGGTCATCCCGGAGATCGACGCCATCCTGCAGACCTACAACCCGACGCTGACCAACCCGACCATCGGAATGCCGGTCGCCTCGACCACCGGTCCTCGGCCGGTGATCGTGCCCCCGGCCGGGGCCGATGATCGCGATCACGAGGCCGACGCTTCCGAATCCGGTTGGTGGTCCAGGAGAACGAAGCTGCTGGCCGCCGGCGCCGCGGTGGTGGTACTGGCCGGTGCGGGCACGGTGGGCGTCATGCATCAGCGGACCTCGTCGCCGGAGTCGGGGCCCCTGCTGGCCGCCGACGCGGACGTCTCGGCTGTCATGCACGCCCCGGGGATGGCGACCGTGGAGTCCGACGGGGAGAACTTCAAACAGGGCGCTTCGATCGACGCATCGCGGCCGGACTGCGTCGGCGTGCTCTATCCGGGTATGGATCTCATCTACGCGGACAGTCAGGCCACCCGGGCGACGTGGGCGGTGCTGGAAGAGCCCGGCGGGTTGGAACGAGCCGGGGTCAACGGCAAGCCCTTCGTCGATCAGGACGTAGCCACGTTCCCGTCGAAGTCCGGTGCGGCGGCTGCCTTCGTGGAGCGTTCGCTGCCACAGTGGCGGGGCTGCGAGGGCCAGACGGTGACCGTGAACTATCCCGACAACGCCAGCTACAGCTGGGTGATCGGACCGGTGGTCGGTGATTCGCCGCGGATCTCGCAGACGTTCACCCTGGGCCCGGACGGCTACACCTGCCAGCGGGTGCTGAACGCGGTGGCCGACACGGCGATCGACGTCAAGGCCTGCGGTGGCCACATCACCGATGAGGCGGGCGTCATCACGAACATGATCTCGGCGCTGGTGGCCCACGCTCCCTCGTACTGAGCCCGTTACCGGTGGGGCCCTAGCCGGCTGATGTGCTGCGGTGACAGCTCCGCGAGCTCGCTGACTCCCAGAAGCCGCATGGTGCGCCGGATCTGCTCGCCGAGGATGTCGATGACGCGATGCACCCCGGCCTGCCCGCCGGCCATCAGCCCGTACAGGTAGGCCCGTCCGATCAGGGTGCACCGGGCACCCAGGGCGATCGCCGCGACGATGTCGGCGCCGGACATGATCCCGGTGTCGAGCAGGATCTCGGTGTCGCGGCCGACCTCGCGCGCCACCTCGGGCAACAGCGCGAACGGTACCGGCGCACGGTCGAGCTGGCGGCCGCCGTGGTTGGACAACACGATCCCGTCGACGCCGAGATCGACCACGGCGCGGGCATCGGCCACGGTCTGAATGCCCTTTACCACGAAGCGTCCCGGCCACTGCGACTTGACCCAGGCCAGGTCATCGAAGGTCAGACTCGGATCGAACATGGTGTCCATGTAATGGGCCACCGTGCCCGACCACCGGTCCAGGGAGGCGAACGCCAGCGGTTCGGTGGTCAGCAGATCGAACCACCATCGCGGATGCACGGCGGCGTCGGCGATCGTGCGCAGGGTCAGTGCCGGCGGGATGGCCATGCCGTTGCGGGAGTCGCGCCGCCGCGCCCCGGCGACCGGACAGTCGACGGTGGCCAGCACGGTGTCATAGCCGGCATCGGCGGCGCGCTTGAGCAGTGCCATCGACTGGTCGCGGTCGCGCCACATGTAGAGCTGAAACCAGCGGCGGGCATCCGGCGCGGCCTCGGCGACGTCTTCGATGGACGCCGTTCCCAGCGTCGACAGCGAGAACGGGATGCCGGCGCACTGCGCGGCGCGCACGCCGGCCAGTTCGCCCGCGGTGTGCATCAACCGGGTGAATCCGGTGGGCGCGATGGCGAACGGCAACGCCACAGGTGCACCGAGCACCTCGCGGCTGGTGTCCACGCTTGAGACGTCGCGCAGGATTGCGGGGTGAAATTCGATGTCGCGGAACGCTTGTCGGGCCCGCGCTAGTGAGATCTCGTCCTCGGCGGCACCGTCGGTGTAGTCGAATGCCGCTTTGGGGGTGCGCCGCTTTGCGAGGTGGCGCAGGTCCTCGACGGTAAGCGCGGCATCCAGGCGCTGCGCGGTGCGATTCAGCCGGGGCCGGCGGAATCGGATCAGCGGTGCGAGATCACGGAACCGGGGAAACCGTCGCTCTATCGCCGCCACTGCTGACTCCTTTGCTGCAGGCCTTGGTTATCCCAGCGTAGGAGTGATTGCCTCCCTAGCGGCTCCGTACCGGCCGCAGCGTTTCGTCGACGCAGGCGGCTCGGGTCGCGGCTGCGCGAGCGCGCACAGTTGGTCACCGCCGTGCGCGACCGGTCGATCCAGGAGATCTTCGGCTGGCCGGACGACGTCAAGTTGCGCTCGTGTATGACGTTGTTCGTCCGCGCCTGTCCCGCCGACAACCGCGACTTCTGTGAGGTGCTCGACCGCTATTACGGCGGCGAGGACGATCCGGTGACCCTGGACCGGCTGGCGCGGCTCGCCGAATCCGACTGAGCCGCGCCAGCACCGGTTCCCTAGGCGGAACCCTCCGGCAGCGCTTGTGCAGCGAAGAGCGCCTGGGCCACCCCGGCCACGATCGAGGCGACCTTGAGGGCCTCCAACACCGCCTCGCGGCCGACGCCCGCCTCGCGCACCACATGCTCGTGGGACGCGACGCAGGCCTGGCAGCCGTTGATCGCCGACACCGCGAAGCTCCAGAGCTCGAAGTTCGCCTTGTCGACCCCCGGGTTGCCGATGATGTTCATCCGCAGACCGGCACGCAGATCGTCGTAGGCGCCCTCCAGGAAGTGCCGGCCACGGTAGAACACGTTGTTCATCCCCATGATCGACGCCGCGCCCAGGGCGGCCTGGTACGCCTCGGCCGAGAGATTATCTGCGGCTTCGGCACTGATCTCGGCCAGCACCGTGGCGTTGCGAGTTGCCGCGGCACTGGCGAGCAGGGCACCCCAGAGCTGCTCCTCGTTCAGCTCGGTGGTGCGGGCGATCGACCCCAGGTTGAGCTTGAGGTCCTTGGCGAACTCGGGAATCGCGTTCTTGAGGTTCTCGATGCTCATTGGACGTCTCCGATCAGATGGATTCTTTGAGCAGCTCGCCGACGTTCAGGGTGGCCTCGCCCTTCTTCCAGTTGCAGGCGCACAGCTCGTCGGACTGCAGTGCGTCGAGCACCCGCAGCACCTCGTCGACGTTGCGGCCCACCGAGCCCGCGGTCACCGAGACGAACTGGATCTCGTTGTTGGGGTCGACGATGAAGGTGGCCCGGTCGGCGACGCCGTCGGCGTTGAGCACACCGGTCGCCTCGACCAGATCGCGCTTGAGGTCCGAGAGCATCGGGAACGGCAGCGTCTTGAGGTCAGCGTGGTCGAGCCGCCAGTTGTAGTGCACGAACTCGTTGTCGGTCGACGCCCCGAGAACCTGCGCGTCGCGGTCGGCGAACTCGTCGTTCAGCTTGCCGAATGCGGCGATCTCGGTGGGGCACACGAAGGTGAAGTCCTTGGGCCAGAAGAAGATGATCCGCCACTTGCCCTTGTGGTCGTCGCTGGTGATGGTGGTGAAGAAGTCCTCGGGCCCCTTCGCGTCGATCTTCGCCAGATCGCCCGGGACCAGTGCGGTCAGACTGTAGGCCGGAAACTGGTCGCCGATGGTCAGCAGTGCCATGTCACTCCTCAGTGGTTTTGAGTCTTAACGGTGTTCGGGGCGTGTTCATCGCCCGCAGGCTCCATCCTGCCTGATCTAGATTAAAAATGAAAGGTGATTCTTTGCACTATACTAATCGGTATGCCCGATACAAGCTATCAACCGACACTGGCGGGACTGCGGGCGTTCGCCGCGGTGGCCGAGAAGCACCATTTCAGTCTGGCGGCGTCGGGGCTGGGGCTGAGCCAGTCGACCCTGTCGCAGGCGCTGTCGTCTCTGGAGGCCGGGCTTGGAGTCCAGTTGATCGAGCGGTCCACCCGGCGGGTGTTCCTGACTGCGGAGGGTCAGCAGTTGTTGCCGTACGCCCATGCTGTCCTCGATGCGGCGGCGCAATTCTCCGCCGCGGCCGCCGGGGTGGCCGATCCGCTGCAGGGCACCCTGCGGCTCGGCCTGATCCCGACGGTGGCGCCCTATGTGCTGCCCGCCGTGCTGGCGGGGCTGTCCGAGCAGCTGCCCGAGCTGAACCTGCGGGTGATCGAGGACCAGACCGAGCGGTTGCTCACCGGCCTGCGCGAAGGCGCGGTGGACGCCGCCCTGCTCGCGTTGCCGGCCGACTCGGCGGGAATGACCGAAATCCCGGTTTACGACGAGGATTTCGTGTTGGCGTTGCCGCCGGGCCATCCACTGGCCGGCAAACGCAAGGTGCCACCCGCTGAGCTGGCCGACCTGCCGCTGCTGCTGCTCGACGAAGGTCACTGCCTGCGCGACCAGGCCCTGGAGATCTGCCGCAACGCCGGCGTGCGGGCCAAGCTGGCCAATACCCGAGCGGCGTCGCTGGCCACCGCGGTGCAGTGTGTGACCGGTGGACTGGGCGTGACGCTGATTCCGCAGACCGCGGTACCGGTGGAGGCCGAGCGCAGCCGGCTGGCGCTGGCCTACTTCGCCGCCCCGCGTCCGGGCCGGCGGATCGGGTTGGTGTTTCGCGCCTCCAGCGGGCGCGACGAGCCCTACCGGAGGCTGGCGGGCGTCATCGGCGAGGTGGTGGCGGCCGGCCACCAGGTCGAGTTGGTTCGCGAGGACCTTGTTTAGGCTGCACAGATGTTGCGTCCTGCAAGTTGGACTGGACTAGCGGGTGGAAGTCCCGTCTCGGTAAG